>JAOUPR010000153.1 GCA_029879725.1 Gemmatimonadota bacterium
GGAGAGTCTTTACGGTGCGCGGGCATACCGACGCACCGGAGTACTTTGCAAAGTGCATGCCCGGGGACGGCGAGGTGGCCGGACGGCGGGTCGATCCGGGTGGAGTGGGGTGAAAGTCCTTGTCGGACAACGGTTCCCGCCACTCGGAAGTCGGGTGAAGGGGAACCGCCTCTCTCCGTGCTCCCGAACCGGGCCGAATGGGATGTGGTAACCGTGCAACAGATTGTCACGGCTTCGCCACAATCCCTCAGGGCGCGGCCTCGAGTGCCATGTCGCCGGCGCCGCGAGGGAGGAGCCGCCAACGCGTACCCGATCCGTCGTCCACGGGAACCAGGAGGCCGAAGCTCCGCTGGATGCCCACCCCGATCCCCGGCCGCAGCAGGTCCGTACCGATCTGCAGGAACGAACGCAGGTACAGCTCCACGGGGCCGGAACCGTCGTCGACGGTGACGACGTAGTCGCCGTTCACGGTCGCGGTATCGACGATGGCGGCGTGCTGGATCCGCACCAGGGCGGCGTCCAGCGGTCCGCCCCGGGCCGAGGCCGCCTGGGCCGTGGTCACGTCCACGGCCGCCGGAAGCGCGGCCTGGCTCACCAGCTCGAAGGGAGTGACCGACGTGAGCACGGGCTGCCCGTTGTCCACGGCGGTACGCCCGAGAAAGCGGATGGAGTCCCCGAAGGTGATGGCGGACCGGGGTACGTCCACGCCGCGCAGGTAGAGGGAATCGCCCTTGAGGTGGACCAGTCCGTCCCCGTAGTTGAGGCGGGCGTTCAGGGCGATTCCGCTGGTGAAGATCCGGCGCCCCACCGGGTGGGAGCGGGCCTCTTCGATGGTGAGGACGGGGAAGGTCACCCCCGGGTTGATCTGGAGGGTGTCGCCGCGCTGCACGGTGAGCGTCCCCGCCCCGGCCGACGGGAGGGCCTCCAGGGTGTCCCCCAGGGTGGCGGGGAGCACACCGAGGCGGTACGTCCCGGCGGGAACGTCGTCCAGGACGAACACACCGTCCGCGTCGGTGACGGCTTCATGGAGCACCGCCCCGCCCACGGGGGAGGTGAGGGCCACCCCGACGGAGGGAAGGGGCTCGTCGCCGCCGTCCAGGGCGCCCGTCCCGTTCAGGTCCAGGAAGGCGAGGCCGTACACCGCGCCGGTGGCGTCGATGTCGAGGAGGGTCACGCTCCCGGCGTCCGCGCACGCTCCGAGACCACATACGGCCGCGAAGGCGGCACACCCCAGGAAGAGTCGGCGGTAGGTCATGGCGGTCATCCGATGCGGAATCCGATTCGCAGCATCCGGCCGCGCGCGGCGGGCCGGACCACCCGCCCGAAGCCCTGGTTCACGGAAAGGGGGAGGGTGACGGTGGTGCCGTCCGCGGACACGGTCATGCTTCCCGCTGGATCGACCAGGAGGAGTGCGTCGTCCACGATACCGCCCTCGTTCTCGATGAGGTTGAACCCGTCCACCACGACTTCCAGAGTGCGCCCCGCCACCTCGGCCAACCCGACGCGGAGGCGCGCGTGGAGGCTCTGCTCCACCGGGGCACGGCAGCTGTTACGGGCGGCCGGGCCTCCCGTCTGCGACGCCAGGCAGGGCCACTGAGTCAGGACGTCGCCCAGGAAGGCCGACTCGGGCACGTAGGCCACGTCGTTCTCCCACGAACCGTCCCCGTTGGCGTCCACGCCCAGGGCATAGCGGGGGGTGAAGGGGAGTCCGGTGGCGTACGTGTAGACCGCGGAGGCCGAGATCCCTTCGAGGACGTCCAACGTGAGGGTGCCGCCCGCGATCACGCGGTCCGGCACGTCCAGGTCCGACGGGCCTTCCGCCCACGACCCGGTTTCGTCGGGGACCAGGGGAGGGATGGTTCCCGACGGTCGCCCCGCGGCGGCTCCGAGCCAGTTGTCCCGGGTGGTCGAGCGGGTGTACGAGGCGAAGACGTGGCTTCGCGCTCCGCGCTGTTCGACCCCCACGGTGATCCCCTTGTACTCCGACCACCCGTCCGGGTCCAGGGCATACACGGCACCGAAGCCGGGGAACCGGCGGCCGGTCCCCTCGACGGCGGTCACCGCGCCCCCGATCCGGGTGAGAGTTCCGAACACGGTGCGCCCGAACTGATCGTTGACGCCGGAATTCTCCGCGAGGTTGAGGTCTCTCCTGCGGGGGAGGAACTCGGTGCGGCGCAGGGAGCCGGAGAGGTGGAGGTTCCACCCCCACCCCAGGCGCCGTGACACGCTCCCGGTGACCCGCGTGGATTGCGGAGGCCGCATGTCGGGTCCGAACAGCGTCATGGGTGTCGACTCCGTGGCGCCTGTCGGGGCCTCGAAGGCGGACCAGGAGAGGCCGGGGCCGTCGAACCGGGAGGCCGTGGTGGAGCCGTCCCGGGAGAGGATCTCGTAGAGAAGGGCGGGATCCAGATCGCCGTGATCCACGGCCACCACGCCGTTGAACACGGTGCCGCCGTCTCCGGTCATGTCCCAGAGGACCGACATCCGCCCACCCAGTTGATCGAAGCTCGACGGAAAGGAGTCGGTCCGCACCCCCGAGACGTCCAGCCATCCCTCGTTCAGGACGGCATCGAATCCCTCGGCGCCCTCGCGGTCGAAGCGCGCGCCCACGGAGAGTTGCACGCCCGGCGCGGCGTCCCAGGAATACTGCGCGAAGAGGCCGACCTCGCCCGTCCGGAAGGAACGCTCCGGAGCCGAGTCGGCGAAGTAGGAGCCGGTCCCCGCCGCCAGGGCGGCCGGACTCCCGAAGAGGAGCGCGCCGTCCCGGCCGAAGCCGTGGGATAGCCGATGCGACGTGCCTCGCGCCTGGAGTCCCGCGGTGACCAGCGCCTCGCCCCAGCGGTACTGCACGGCGGGGATCAGGTCGATGTCCAGACGGGAGGCCTCTCCCGATGATCCCCACGGGTCGCCGAAGAGCACGCCGGAACCGGCGAGCACGGTGGCGGGGCCGCCGCCCCCACCGAAGGTGCGGCGGCTTCCGGACACACCGCCGCGAAGGTCGAGGGTGAGCGTGGAGGATCGTTCGGCCAGGTATCCCCCGGCCACGGAGAACTCCACCGCCTCCTCCGGAACTCCCGCGAAGGGGTCCGGCACGACCGGTCCGCCGTTGCCGAAGGTCCTCTCCAGGTATCCTCCCGCGCCCCGGACGAAGAGCTTCTTTCCGGGCTCCGGTTGGGCATCCAGGCGCGCGAGCGCGGAGATCCGTGTGGTCTCATCGAGGGCGGGCATGGCATGGGCCTCCGCCCCACCGACTCCCGCCGCGGAGAGGGTGGCGGCAATAGCCGGGGAGACGCGGGGCGCGAAGGGAGCCTGGTGTCGGATGCCGTCGGCGGCCAGGGTGACCCGGGTGGACGCTCCCCCCGGCTCGAAGCCGATGCGTGCCCCGCTCCGGAGGGACGTGACCGGCGGGCTCATGAATTCCAGCACGTCGGAGTCCCACAGCGCCTCGCTGCTCCAGGATCCCTCCACGGCCGCCTCTCCCGGCGCCATGGAGAGGGTGGAGAGCGCCTCGTACCCTCCCGGCCCGCCGCTCCACTCGATCTCGCCCGGCGTCTCGTAGAGGGAAACCCGGGAAAGGAGGAACGGCGTGAAGAGGGGGAGCGCGGACGGCTCACTCCGCAGTCCGGGGTGCCCGGCACGGCGGAAGGGGACGCCGTCGGCGACCATGAGGAGCAGACTCCCCGGAAGGCCCTGAACGGAGCTGGTGGCGTCTCCGGCGGGGGTGAGGGCCAACGGGGTGCCTACGTGCTCCCTGGGATCCGGGACCGCGTCCAGGTCCGCGGCGT
>JAOUPR010000154.1 GCA_029879725.1 Gemmatimonadota bacterium
TCTACCACGGCGGGAACGTTCTCTTCCGCACCACGGATCGCGGCCAGAGCTGGGTGGAGATCAGCCCCGACCTCACCCGGGACGACAAAGAGAAGCAGGGCGCCGGGGGCGGGCCCATCACCAACGAGGGAGCGGGAGGCGAGAACTACAACACCATCTTCTACGTGGCGCCGTCCCCCCACGAGGAAGCGGTCATCTGGGTCGGGACCGACGACGGCCTGGTCCAACTCACCCGCGACGGTGGCGAGAACTGGACCGACGTCACACCGGGGAATCTGGGCGAGGCGCTGGTGAACTCCATCGAAGTCTCTCCCCACGATCCCGCCACGGCGTACGTGGTCATCACGCGCTACAAGTTCAACGACTTCACGCCCAACGTGTTCAAGACCACGGACTACGGCGCGTCGTGGCGCCGCGTCGTCGCCGGTATCCCGGCGGAGGCGTGGGTCCGCGTGGTACGGGAGGACCCGGTCCGGGCGGGGCTCCTCTACGCGGGAACCGAGACGGGGATGTACGTCTCCTTCGACGCCGGGGCGTCGTGGGCGCCCTTCCAGCTCGACCTCCCGGTGGTTCCCATCACCGACCTCACCATCCGCAACGGAGACCTCGTCGCGGCGACGCAGGGACGGGCGTTCTGGGTGTTGGACGACCTCTCGCCGCTGCGACAGGTGAGCGCGGAGACCGCCGCCGCGCCCATGCGTCTCCTCCGGCCCCGTACCACCGTCCGGGCCGCGTTCGACGGACGGGGTGGGGGACGCGGCGTCGCGCCGAACCCACCGTCGGGTGTGCAGCTCTACTACTCCTTCGCCGCGGATCCCGAGGGTCTGGTCACGCTGGAGATCCTCGACGCCATGGGGAGCGTGGTGCGGACCTTCGCCACGGACCCCGAGGAGGCCGGGAACGAGGACTTCACCGAGTTCCCCGTCCCGGTCGCGGGGATGAACCGTTTCGCGTGGGATCTCCGCGCGGAGTCGCTCCCGGAGGTGGAGGGACTCATGACGTACGGAAGCCTTCAGGGGCGCACCATGCCCCCGGGGATCTACCAGGCGCGACTCACCTGGGGTGACCAGGAGCAGATGGTGGACTTCGAGGTCGTTCCGGATCCCCGCGTGGAGGCCACCGAAGCGCAGTACGCCGAACAGGACCGCTTCCTCGCGCAGGCGTACGACCTGGTGCGGGAGCTCTACGAGTCGGTGAACACGCTCCGTTTCGTGAAGGAGCAGGTGGACGAGATCGTGGCGAGCGTGGAGGGACAGCCTTCCGCCGACACGGTCATCGCGGCAGGAACCGCGCTCGCGGAGAAGATCACCGGGCTCGAGGATCTCCTGATCCAGTCGCGCCAGAAGACGTTCCAGGACGTCATCAACTTCCTGAACCAGCTCGACGCCCAGATGCTCCACCTCATCGGGTCCGTGGACGGAACCGTGCCCCCCGTCACGGCGGGCGCCCGTACCCGCCTGGGGGATCTCCGAACGGAATGGCTGGATCGCGCCCGCGCGCGGGACGTGATCCTTTCGGACGATCTGGCCGCCTTCGAGTCCCTGCTGGAGGAGCTCGGTTTGGGACATGTCATCCTGCCCACGTACGTGAAGGAGCGTCGACCCGTCACCTGATTACGTGGGAAAAACATTTGCGGACCGCACGGGAACGGCGATACGTTCGTCCCCGAGTATGACCTCGGTCGGGATCGACCTCGGTTTCCCGTCTTTTCAACGGAGTTGAAGAGCCATGCGCAGGAACTTCGCGGGACTCGCTGCCCTCGCTCTCACTGCCCTTCTTTTCGGCGCGGGTGAGGCGCGGGCTCAGCAGGGTGTGCTGGTCGGCACGGTGGTGGACGCCCAGAGCGGCGTGACCTTGCCTGACGTGGATGTAACGATCTCCGGAAGCGTAGGTGCCGCGATTCAGACGGTGACGGACGGGAACGGTCGGTTCCGTGTTTCCGTCGCTTCGGGAACGTATTCCGTTGAGGCCTCGTATATCGGGCGCACGTCGACTCGAGTCGATGGCGTAACCGTCGCAGCGGGTTCGACGGAATCCGTGACCCTTCGTCTGTCCATCCAGGCCCTCACGCTTCAGGACATCACGGTGGAGACCGGGCGTGGCGTTGAGGAGAATTTCCTCCGCGGCGTCAACGTCGTCAACATCGTTCCGCCCGAAGCGATCAAGCGGACCATCGCCATCACCACGTCGGACTACGTCCGCGGGATCCCTGGCGTCGACAACATTCAGACGAGCATCTCATCCGGTAACATCGTAGCCCGCGGCTTCAACAATGTGTTCTCCGGAGCGCTCCTCGTCCTGAGTGACCACCGCTACGCGCGCGTCCCGTCGCTCCGTCTCAACGCCTACAACATGATCCCTGCGACGTCACTGGACATCGAGCGGGTCGAAGTACTCCTCGGCCCGGCATCGGCCCTGTACGGGCCCAACTCGGCCAACGGAGTGATGCACTTCCTCACGTCGTCGCCCATCGACAATCCCGGGACGCGGATGAGCATCGGGGGCGGAGAGCGCAGCATCTTCCAGGGTGCCTTCCGGCAGGCGTGGGATTTCAACGGCCAGGCAGGTCTGAAAGTCTCGGGCCAGTACACGCGCGGGAACGACTTCGAGTACGTCGACCCCGCCGAGCCGGCCCCGGGGACCGAGGGCGCGCGCGACTACTTCGTGGAGCGGTACGGTGGTGAGGCCCGCTTGGATCTCCGCCCCTGGGGGGAGAGCGCGGATGACGGGGAGATCGTCATCTCCTACGGCTTGAACAACCTGGGGAGTTCCGTCGAATTGACCGGAATCGGAGCTGGACAGGCCAGGGATTGGATGTACCAATTCGGGCAGGTTCGATTGAGCAAGGGGGGTCTCTTCGTTCAGGGCTTCCTCAACAAGAGCGACGCCGGGGAAACCTACCTCCTCCGTACACAGCAGCCCATCGTAGATCGGTCGACGTTCATGGCGGGTCAGGCGCGGTACTCGTTCGCTCCCACAGACGGCCTCGAAGTCGTCATGGGATCGGATGTCCAGAAGACCAATCCTGTCACCGACCGCACGATCAATGGCCGGAATGAGGACGACGACAACGTGTTCGAGGCCGGTGGGTACCTCCACGCGACCCTTGCCCTCTCGGACAAGGTGGACCTCGTGGGCGCCATCCGCGCGGACCACCACAGCGAGCTCGAGGACCCGGTGTACTCTCCCCGGGCGGCGCTCATGTTCAACCCCAACGAATCGACCAATTTCCGCCTCACGTACAACCGGGCCTTCAGCACGCCGTCCAACAACAACCTCTTCCTCGACCTCGTGGCGGGGCGCGTTCCCCTCTTCGGTTCATTCGGATACGACGTCCGCACGCGTGGAGTGCCGGAGTCGGGCTTCACATGGGAAGAGACGTGCGCCGGCGGGGTGAGCAGCTACTGCATGTATTCGCCCTTCGCGGCGGGCACCCAGTTGCCGGCCAACGGCGTCGTCTTGTGGGACGGGGTGATCGTTCCGGTGATTCTCCAGGATCCCGCCCTTCAGGCGGCACTCGGTCAACTCGGGCTCACGCCCGCGCAGTTCGCGACCATCATCGGGAATCCGAGCCTGACGGACATGACGTCCTATCTCCTCCGATTCAACAGTGAGAATCCGAGCGTTCCCTTCATTCCGGACCCCGGCGTGTCACCTGTGGCGCGCATCCGTCCGACGATCACGAATACCTTCGAGGCGGGATATCGGGGGGTTGTCGATGGCGGTCGCCTGGCATTCTCCGTGACGGGATATCACACGCGGATCAAGGACTT
>JAOUPR010000155.1 GCA_029879725.1 Gemmatimonadota bacterium
CCTCCCCCCCACGCTCTTCAGAAGCGCGTAGGGGGCGGGCCCACCGCCTACCGAACCTCCGCGTCGAGAGAAGGAGACGCTTCCTCACCCCAGAGGTACTTCGCGAACCAGGCCCAGTTCTGCCACATGGCCCCGAGTCGCTGACGGACCAGCGGGACTCCGTGCGACCGCCCGGGATACACGATCATCCGCGTGTCGACCCCCTGTTCCAGCAGCGCGCGGTATTGCCGGCGGGACCCGGCCAACGGCACGATCGGATCGTCCTCCACGTGCTGGAACAGCGTCGGGGTCCGGGCACCTTCGACGTAGGTCATCGGGCTCGCCCGGTCGTACGCATCTCCCCTTTGCCATGGGGGTCCACCGAACGAGAACTCGCCGGTCGTGTAGTTGTCGTACTCCCACCCGTAATGCGTGCGCCAATCCGTGATGCCGGCACCGGCGGATACGGCTGCCACCTTCGTTGGACTGTCCTCCCGGTTCGTCGCGCTGATCCAGGCGCTGATGAACCCGCCGTAGCTCCAGCCCATGACACCGACACGGTTCTCGTCGACCAGTCCGGCGTCCACGAGGTGCTGGATTCCCGCGAGCACGTCACCGGCGTCGCCCTCCCCGATCCCGGCCGGGTGCAGCCGACGGAAGTCGGTCCCGTACCCGGACGACCCGCGGTAGTTGGGCTCGAGGACGAGCGCCCCCTTCCAGAGCCAGTGGAGTACCGGGCGGCCGTATCCAGGCAGGTGGTCCGCGATGGTCTCGAGCGCCGCGGCTCTCGGGCCTCCGTGCACGTCGACGAGAAGCGGGCGACGCACGCGGGGGTCGAAGTCCGGCGGGCGGTGAAGGACTCCTTCGATCTCGGTGCCGTCCGAAGCGCTCCAGCGGATCGTCTCTCGTGATCCGAGTTGCCAATCCGCTACCTGCTGGCCCACGTCGGTAACGCGGCTGATGGACGCACTCTCGAGGTCCATCAGGTGGATGTCCCACATCCCGTCGGTCGGGGCGGCCATGAACGCGAGAGCGGAGCCGCCCATCGACTGGTCGAACTCCGAAGCCTGGATCACCAAGCCCGGTGTCGGCAGGCGACGTGGCGCGCCTCCCTCTTTCGGCAGCAGGAACATGGCTCCGTGCGTTCCCAGTTCCGCCACGAACACCAGTCCGTGGGCTCCCCAGGCGACCGGGGTCGCTTCCGTGGGTATTGCGGCCGTCACGACCCTCACCGCCTGCTCTCCATCTCCCGAACCCCCGGGGCGGTCGGCGATGCCGATCTCGGCGGCGGCGTTGGTGAGGGCCTCGCCCGGCGTCGTCACCAAGGCGATGCGGTCTCCATCCGGTGACCACACCACGGAGTGGTTCTTTCCCGGCTCGGTGACCCACGGCGTGACCGACGCCGTCTCGACGTCGACGAGCGAGATGTCATTCAGCCAGAAGTTGTTGCGCCCCTCGGGCGGTCCGTGCACGATGGCGAGTTCCGGACGCGTCGGCGACCAGACGGCCTCCTGCACGGACACCACGCCGTCCGTCATGCGCCGAGGCGGCGCGGAAGGATCGTTCAGATCGAGAAGCCAGAGGTCGACGGTCGCGCCCTTCTCGTCTTCCTCCATGAAGGGCCCGAGGAGCTCCTGTTCGAACGTCGCCGCGGCGGAGGGGGGCTGCGGCACCAGGAGCGCGACCCAGCGTCCGTCGGGAGAGAGCGCATACTCCTGGATCGACGGGAAGGGGAGGGCGACGACGCGCTCCGGACTGCGGGGCGCTTCCGGCTTGAAGAACCTGAGTGCCGATCCGGCTCCGCCCGTGTGCAGGAGCACTCCGTACCGGCCATCCGCCGTCCATTCGAACTGGCCCGTGAAGTCGGGTCCGGAGCCGAACTCCCGGGTCCCCTCCGACGGCGACCACATCCAGAGCGTGATCGTGCGTTCATCGATCCCGCCGGCGCCCCGGAGGAAGACGATGCGCTCGCCCCTCGGGTCGATCCTCGGAGGACCGACCGACTCCAGCTCCATGACGTCCTGGAACGACGGATAACCGGGAAGCGGGCCGGACACGCGGGGAAGGGGTGTTCCGCGGTCCTCGTTCCCCTGGACGGCAAGAAGGCCCTGCGGAAGCAGGGCCAGCGACAGGATGGTCAACGCGGACGTCGCGTTCAGACGAAGAGTCAAAGTAGTCCTCAAGTGGCCCTGGAGGGTGTCACCCGAACGTGCGGTGGTCGAACGTGTCTCCGGAACACGGTAGGTGGCGGGGAGGGGGCGAGCAAGGCGGAGGGGATGGGCCCGGGGGGAAACGGTAGGCGCTGGGGTGACGGGGCTGGGTGGGGAGGAGATGGGCGGTTGGGCCTGCTCTCCATCCGACGTTCTCATTCCGTCGGTGTGGACCCTCGCAGCACGTCGG
Organism: Gemmatimonadota bacterium; assembly: GCA_029879725.1. Lineage (GTDB taxonomy): Bacteria > Gemmatimonadota > Gemmatimonadetes > Longimicrobiales > Gaopeijiaceae > JAOUPR01. The sequence continues at coordinate 2,380 of JAOUPR010000155.1, forward strand.
CATCGAACTCGTCGGCCAGCGCGAGCGTGACCGCGTCGAGGTCCTGGGTACGCTCGAAGACCTCCAGTTGCCGCGCGGCGCAGGTGGGCGCACCGTCGGCGAGCCGACGGAGGTCGGGCAGGTAGGACGTGTTTCCCGTGAAGTACCCGCCGGCATCGAGTTCGTCGAGCGTGGTGCTGAGCCAAGCACGGCACGCCATGGTCGTCCCGTCGTCGCCGATGACAAGGTCTGCCTCCATGCCATGCCGCGAGGCCCGCCACTTGTTCTCCCGAATGCGCCACGCCGGCGGGAACGAGCGGCCATCGCCGGCCGCGATGCGTGCGCCGGCGCGTCGTGCCAATACCTGAGAGAGCGCGACCACGGCGCACGTCTCTCGAATGGTGGGGAGGCCGTCGCACACGCGGATCTCGAGTGTCCCGAACCGGGGGCTCGGGCGGATGTCCCACCAGAGGTCCTTGAGAGATGTGATCGCGCCCGACCGCATCAGCGCGGCCACGAGGGTGCTGAACTCCGACCAGTCGGCTACCAGGGCGGGCGTACCCCCGGTGGGCATGGCCTCGAAGGCGGTGATGCGGGAGGACGCGAGTCCGGTCGCTTCGCCTTGAGAGAAGGGGGAGCTCGTCGACATGGCGAGCAGGAGGCCGAGGTCGTGGAGCAGCTCGTTCTGAACCGCGATGCACGTCTCGGGATCGGGCATGCCAATGTGTACGTGAAGCCCGAAGATGAGCAGTCTCCGCGCGATCCACTGGTTACGTTCGATCAACCCATGGTAGCGCTCGGCGGGGAATACGTGGCGATCCTGATACCGTGCCGTGGGGTGCGTGCCGGAGGCGATGAATCGGACTCCCATCTCGCGGGCCCGCGCGACCAACGGCACGGCCGTGGCGCGGAGGGAGCGCTCGGCGTCGGCGGCGGTCAGGCAGATGCCGGTGCCCAGTTCGAGCATCGACTGGAACAACTCTGCACGCACCCGTAGTGGACCCGTCCAGCCATCGAGGAACTCTTCGGCCCGGGGCGACAACGCTCCCGAGTCGCGGTCCACGACCTGCAACTCCATCTCCACGCCGAGCGTGAAGGGCCCCGACTTCGCGAATTCGAGCACGGCTCGTCTCGACCGGGGATCACGACGCGCACCATGCGCCACCGCCGAGCATAAACATCACCGAAAGCGACGCGTGTAGCCACTCTCGGGTCGAGGGCGCGTCCCATCAGCCGCCTCAACCTGCACTGGTTCACCTCCCTCGACGACGCGGCTCACACCATCGAAGCTTGGCGCCAAGACTACAACGAGGTTCGTCCCCACACTTCGCTGGACTGGCTCACCCCGGCGGAGTATACAGAACGACATCACCAGCGCGAGGAAACCCTCGCCATCACCCCGGATGT
>JAOUPR010000028.1 GCA_029879725.1 Gemmatimonadota bacterium
GCCTACCCTGGGTTGGAAGACAACACCGTCAAGCTCAGCGCTCTGACCGCCCAGTCCGCCCCCCTCCTCCCTTCGCTGGACGACGACTTCATGCGCCTGGACCTGGAGGTGAGGGCGCACTTCTCCCACCGCCGGGAACGAGGCGAGTGGAGGATCGAACCGTACGTCAGGGTACTCAACGCGTTGAGCCGCCGCGACGCCCTCTTCTACACGTTCCAGCCGTGGAGAGACCCCGAGGCCCGTCCCCTCGCGGAGCGGTCGCTCCTCCCCGTCGTCGGCGTCACCTGGGTGTTCTGATCCGACACGTCTTCGCGTGAGCGACGGCCCCGAGAACCGGTGTCACGTCTCCCGCGGACCGCTCGTTTTCCAGACGAATGACACGCGGTCGCACCCCCCTGGAGGTCACCATGTCGGATCGATTCGTCGGAACGCTCTCCCTCGCCGCCCTTCTCGTCGGAGCATCGGCGGCCCTGCCCGGCTCGGCCGATCGTTTGGCGGCGCAGTTCATCCCCATCCGCACGGTTCCCGTGGCGGTGGGTGACCCCCCCGCGCCGGTCCTGAGTCCGACTCGTGCCATGGGTGAGGTGACGCTGGCGGTGGACGATTCCATCGCGGACGCCTGGACCAACCCCGCGAAGGGTGTGCTCCTGGGAGAGTCCTACGTCTCCACGGCGCCCGCGCTCTACGGATTCTCGGGGCGCGAGGGTGGAGCCCGGACCTTTCCGGTCACGGGCGTGTTCCGGAACGAGACCGCCTTCGGCGGGGTGTCCGTGGCGATCCAGCAACTCTACGACGAGGTGAATCGAACCTTCTGGCCCGTGGTGAACGACCTGGCTCTCTGGGCTCCCAACCCCTGGCCCTCCAACCGGCTCGACCGGCTCTCCCGCCGGAACCTCTTCTTCAGCGGTTTCGCGGGGATGCGGGTGGGCGACGGTTGGGCCCTGGGGGTGGGGATGGACGCCGCCGCGTTGCAGGGAGTGGAGGGAGTGGACCGCCTCTACGCCAACGCCGACGACGTGGAGCAGAGCGGATCGTCCGTCGGGATCCTCGTGGGAGCGTATCGCGGCGGCGACGGCTCGCGCCTGGGCATCGTGCTGGGCCACCACCGGATCTCCATGGAGCACGTGGTCAGCCGGTCGTGGGTGGAGTGGGACAGTACCTTCACCCAGGCCAACTGGATCTCCGAGGTGGAAACGAACCAGGACCGCACACGCACCTGGGCGGGCCAGGTGACGTACGACCGCGACCTCACCGCACCGGGGTGGAGGATCGGAGCCTCCGGAACCGTGAACCGGAAATCGCACCCGAAGATCCCCAACTACGAACTCCAGAACATCCCCCGGGACCCGGGGACCACCTGGGCCTGGGAAGGAGGTGTGGGCGTGAGCCGTACCGTGGAGCGCACGTCCTTCGCGGTGGATCTGGCCCTCCAGCCCATCTGGAGCCACACCTGGCAGGAAGCCGACGGACCCACCATGGCGGCGGACAGCACGATCATCCCCGACGGGGACATGACCATCGAGAACCACTTCTTCTTCACCAACGCCATCATCAGGACCGGGTTCTCCCACGCGACCACCCACGGAGTGACCGTACGGGCGGGTGTCGAAGTCCGATCCTACGCCTACACCCTGGACCAGGACGACTACGTGCAAGGAACCAGGCGGAAGCAGACGGAAGGGTGGATGGAGTGGATGCCCACGCTGGGAGCGGACGTGGCCCTCTCCGACATCGAGATCGGGTACTCGCTGCGGATCACCACGGGGACGGGACAGCCCGGACTCGCCGGAGGGGGCGGTGGGGTCGTCGTCATGGACGCCCTCGCGGCCGGATCGGACTTCGTGCTGGCGCCGGAGGGAAGACTCACGCTGACCGAAACGACCCTCCTGAGCCACCAGTTCGGGATCCGCGTGCCCATCCGTTGAGCGTGCGAAACAGGCTCGGCCCTTGACCAGGCTTGCAATGCGATCTATTCATCCGTCCTGATCGATAGGACCCTCCAATTCAGGAGTTCTTGCATGGCCGAGAATGGTGGCGATCGGGTGCGGGTCACGCTGCGCTGGATCCAGATCAAAGACAACAAGGAAAGTGCCTGGGACGACGAGGGCGAGTTCCGCTTCCGCTCCAAGGTGACCACAGCCGGCCAGGCCCACGAGCTCAAGTTCCCCGAGGAAGGCTTCTGGTCCATCTCCGACCATCCGCGGCGGAACAAGGTCGAGAAGATCGACAAGGTCCTGTTCGAGGGCGTGGTGGGAGACTCCATGATCGTGGAGCTCTTCGGCGAGGAGATGGACGGCATCTCCGCCAACGACCACCTCGAGGACTATCGGCTCGAGTTCACCGGACCGGTGCGGAGCTGGGTCGGACGCCACGAGCCCACGGACCAGGGTGTCGAAGATCCCGAGAATCTCAGCGACTGGCGAGTCTGCTACGACGTAGAGATGGTCTGACTCCTTCGTCGTTCAGAGGTCGAAAAGGTCCTGCCCGTCCAGGGGGCAGGACCTTTTTCTTCTTCTCCGGGAAGCGGTAGAGGCCGGGCTTGCGGGTCCAGCCTTTCGGGAACACGTCCGTGACGTTACGATATCCCGAACAAACACCGAACATTCGTCGATCCGCCTCCCATGACACCCTCTCTCTCGACCTCAAGCTCATCCCGCCGACTCCCGGTCCTCCGGGGGCGCGGCGCCGATTCCAATCCTCCGAATCGGTTCGAGACGCTCCACGTGGTCCGGGATGGGTGGTCGGACCCGGACGACCCCGGTCCACGAACGCGATTCTACGGCGACGCGACCCGAAGCGTCCTCTCCAGGAACGACAGTCCGGACGTCCCCTTCGATACCGGACTGAACCCCTACCGGGGTTGTGAGCACGGTTGCGCGTACTGCTACGCCCGCCCCACACACGAGTACCTGGGATTCTCGGCGGGGCTCGACTTCGAGAGTCGGATCCTGGTGAAACGCGACGCCCCTGCCCTCCTGCGAAAGGCCCTGTCCTCGCGAAGCTGGTCGCCCCGGACCATCATGATGAGCGGGGTCACCGACGCCTACCAACCGGTGGAGCGGCGCCTTCGCATCACGCGCCGATGCCTCGAGGTGATGGCCGAGTTCAGGAATCCCGTGTCCATCACCACCAAGAGCTATCTGGTGACCCGCGACGTGGACCTCCTCGCCGACCTCGCCCGTGATGGGTGCGCGGCGGTGACGCTCTCCGTGACGACGCTCCGGACAGACCTCCACGCGACGCTGGAGCCTCGCGCGTCCATCCCGTCCCGCCGACTGGGCGCGATCCGCGTGCTGTCCGATGCGGGGATCCCCGTGGGGGTGAACGTCGCCCCGCTGATCCCCGGCCTCACCGACGACGAACTCCCGGAGATCCTGCAGGCCGCCGCCGAGGCGGGAGCGTCCTTCGCGAACTATATCCTGCTGCGGCTCCCGTTGGGTGTGTCGGAGCTCTTCCAGGAGTGGTTGCGGTCGCACGCCCCCCTGCGGGCCGACAAGGTACGTGGACGACTGCGGAGCCTGTACGGGGGCGCGCTCTACGACGCCGACTTCGCGAAGAGGGGGAGGGGGAAAGGTCCGTGGGCGGCGCAGGTCGCCGACCTCTTCCGGATCACGAAGAACAGGCTCGGCCTGGCAGATCACCCGGAACTTCGCGTGGACGCATTCGCATCGGGAACGACGGGAACCGCGCCCTGTCAGACGGAATTGTTCTGAGGAGTCCCGGGAAGGGCGATGCCGCGGTCCGCGGAAGCGGTGGAAGGCTGGGGCATCTTCCCTGCGGGAGGAATCAGATGCAGGTGCCGTCCGCTGACGCCACGTAGTCGGGAGGCAGGTCCACCACGTCCATGGAGGGTTGGACCTCGACCGGCTGACTCGTTTCCTCTCCACTCCATCCTTCACCGTCCGAGGGCGCCCACAGCGCCAGCGCCGCGACGATGAGCGGCACCACCAGGAGGGGCGCACCGAAGGCGGCCCACCAGGGGATGTCGTGTCTCGTGTCGATGTGTGCGTGTATCATGGTTCAGTCCGTCTTCGTCGTGAGGCATCCACTGCGTGCCTCGTATGTGACTATTCGTGTCTCCGCCCTCGGAAGTTTCATTCTTCTTCGGTATCCGTAGGACGCCGGCGCGACGAGAATCGTTGCATCACCGGCGCACGGGCACGGAGCCGCGCCGAGCGTCTCGCGCGAGCGCCCCAGGGACGCCATCTTCCTACCGACCACCCTTCTTCCACAGAGGAGCTTCGCCGTGCCCCAGGGCCTGTCACTCGTGGTGCTAGCCGCCGGCCTTTCGACGCGCTACGGAAAGCTGAAACAGCTCGACCCGCTGGGACCGAAGGGTGAGGCGATCATGGACTACAACGTGTTCGACGCGGTTCGCGCGGGATTCGACCGGGTCGTGTACGTGGTGCGGGAGGAGATCGAAGAGGAGATCCGATCGCACGTGGCGGCGGTGCTCGGAAACGGAGTGGATACCGCGTTCATCCGCCAGGAGATGGCGGACGTCCCGGGAGGCTTCCGTACCCCTCCCGAGCGAATCAAACCATGGGGCACCGGACATGCCGTCCTGGCGGCGGCCACCGTCCTGGAAGGGTCGTTCGCGGTGTGCAACGCGGATGATCTCTACGGTCCCAGCGCGTTCCGGAAGCTCCAGGCCCACCTCGGCCAGTCGCCCCCTCCCACGGAGGCCGCGCTGGTGGGATACACATTGACCGACACGCTCTCCGGGTCGGGAGGGGTATCCAGGGGAGTCTGCGTTCTCGCTCGGGAAGGGCTCCTCGAACGCGTCATAGAAGTCCAGAACATCCGGGAAGTCCACGGCTTCATCTCCGGACTCGAGGTGGGAGGCGACTCGGTGGACCTCTCCGGCCGGGAGATCGTATCCATGAATCTCTGGGGATTCACCCAACCGGTCGTGGACCTCCTGAGGCGGCAGTTCCAGCGGTTCCTCGAGCGATGGGGAGCCGATCCGGCTTCGGAATTCTACCTCTCCACCGCGATCAACAACCAGGTGCAGATCGGAGCCACGCGCACGGCCGTCCTGACGGCACGTGAGCCATGGTTCGGCGTGACCCACGCGGAAGACCACAAGGTCGCCAGGGAAACACTCCTGGAACGGATCGCGAGGGGCGATTACCCCGACGACCTCGCCGCCGCCTTCCGCCGGGGCGTCTGACACCCGGCGTATAGCCGCGGGCCTCCATCCCGCTACCCTCACCCACTGCTCCCCCGAAGACGAGGAACGTACCCTTGCAACTCACCACACTGGACTGGGCCGTCGTCGCCGGATACGGGATCTTCGCCGTTCTCGTGGGGTTGGTGTTCGCCCGACGGGCGGGGCAGGACACGGGCGAGTTCTTCCTGGGTGGAAGGAACCTTCCCTGGTGGCTCCTGGGCACCTCCATGGTGGCCACGACCTTCTCCACCGACACGCCCAACCTGGTCACGGATCTCGTACGCACGGGTGGGGTGAGCCAGAACTGGCTCTGGTGGGCCTTCGTGATCACAGGGATGTGCACGGTGTTCTTCTACGCCCGGCTCTGGAGGAGATCCGGTGTCCTGACCGACATGGGATTCTACGAGCTCCGGTATTCGGGGCGGCCGGCCGCGTTCCTGCGAGGGTTCCGTTCGGTGTACCTGGGTGTCTTCTTCAACGTCATGATCATGGCCACCGTGACGCTGGCGGCCATCAAGATCGGGGGCGTCCTCCTGGGAGCCGGAAAGTACGAAGTCGTGCTCATCGCCGGGACACTGACCGCGCTGTACTCGGTGACGTCGGGCCTCTGGGGAGTCGTCGTCACCGACCTCCTCCTCTTCGCCATCGCCATGGTCGGGTCGGTGGCGGCCGCCTGGTTCGCCCTGGCCCATCCCGCCGTGGGAGGGCTGGACGGCCTCTTCTCCAACCCCGCGCTGGAAGGGAAGCTGGGCCTCCTCCCCGACTTCTCCGACCTCGACACGGCGGCGGCGGTGTTCATCATCCCCATCTCCGTACAGTGGTGGAGCACGTGGTATCCGGGTGCCGAGCCGGGAGGCGGAGGATACGTGGCCCAGCGGATGCTCGCGGCCCGCGACGAAGGACACGCGCTGAAGGCCACGCTGTGGTTCAACATCGCGCACTATGCGCTCCGACCCTGGCCGTGGATCATCGTGGCCCTGGCCTCGTTGCTGGTCTACCCATCCCTGGAGTCGATCCAGGCCGCCTTCCCCCATCTGGACCCGTCCATCGTGAAACACGACCTGGCCTATCCGGCCATGCTCGTCTTCCTTCCGTCCGGCCTCCTCGGCCTGGTGGTGGCTTCCCTGGCGGCCGCATACATGTCCACCATCAGCACCCACCTCAACTGGGGCGCCTCGTACATGGTGGACGACGTGTACCGCCGCTTCGTGCGGCCGGGAGAATCGGAGCGTCACTACGTGGGTGTGGCCCGTGCGTGCACCGTCGTCCTCATGGTGTTGGCCGGTGCTCTGGCGCTCCAACTCGAGAACGCCCTCCAGGCCTTCCAGATCCTCCTCCAGATCGGAGCCGGAAGCGGGTTGGTCTTCCTCCTCCGCTGGTTCTGGTGGCGGGTCAACGCCTGGAGCGAGATCTCGGCCATGGTCGTCTCCTTCCTGGTCGCGGTCTACTTCGGCTGGGTCCACACGGCGGTACTCGGGCTCCCGGAGATCTCCTCGTCGCGGCAACTCGTGTGGGGTGTCGCGGTGACGACGGTGGGATGGCTGACGGTCACACTCCTCACCCCGCCGTCCGATCCGGAAACGCTCCGCCGGTTCCACCGCCACATCCGCCCCATGGGGCCCGGATGGAAGGGCGCGGGGATCGAGATCGGAGCGGGAGAGCGGCCCGCGTCGGACGGGGATCCGGCGGCGGCGCTCCTGGCGTGGTTCCTCGGGTTGGTGGTGGTGTACGGTGCCCTGTTCGGAACCGGGTACGGCCTCTACGGACAGTCCGGTGTCGCTCTGTTCGCGTTCGCCGCCTCGGGCGCCGCGGCCGTGGGGCTGATCAGGCTCCTGCCCCGGGTGGGGCTTCGCTGACGGGGATGGGCACGCAGGTGGCGCCCCGGGACGGAAGGGCCACGAACAAGCGTGACCCCGCGTCCGCGCGCGTCACCCCCGCGGGCTCGAAGTAGCCGTCCCGGAGCGCGCCGAGAAGCGACTCCACGCCGGTGTCCGTCGCCAGGGCCACCATGCATCCGCCGAAGCCGGCGCCGGTGAGCCGCGCCCCTCTCGCTCCCGCCCTCCGCGAGAGATCCACCAGCGTGTCCAACTCGGGAGCGGAGACCTCGTAGTCGCACCGGAGACTCTCGTGGGAGGCGTCCATGAGTGCCCCGAACCCTTCCATTTCCCCCTCGCGCAACGCCTCGACCGCCCTTCGCACCCGACCGGCCTCCGTCACCACATGGCGGAACCGTCGGAAGAGCACCTCGGGAAGGGCGTCTTCCCCGATCGCGAGCATCTCCGGTTCCTCAAGCGCCTCGAGAAGCGCGGGGTACGACCCCGGGGCCACCGGAACACGGCCGGCCGCCACGGCGGCCTCGCCCACTCCACGAAGGGCTTCCCGGCACTCCACGGTCCGCCGGTTGTACGCTTCCTGCGCGGCGCCCGACTTCTCGGCCCGGACCAGCGTATCCGCCACGACGAAGCGCCAGCCGTCGGGAACCGGCACGTGGGTCATCCGCAGCGGCGCGAACTCGATGAGTGCGGCGTGGCCCTCCCGCCCGCCCATGGAGATCGCCTGATCCATCCCGCCGCCCTGCGTCCCGGTGTACCGCTCGGCGTCGGCCATCGCCTCCGCCAGGGGGAGGGGGCCGATCTCCACGTCGTTGAGGGCGGCGACGGCGACGCCTACCGCGTTCACCAACGCGGACGAGGAAGACAAGCCCGAGGCCACCGGAACGTCCGACTCCACGACTCCCTCGAACCCGATGTCCGCGCCGAAGCGCACCGCCATCTCCTGCGCCGCCGCCTTCACGTAGTTTCCCCAGTTCCCCGGAGGATCCGGCGCGATGGCCGCCGACATCCCGAAGTCCACTCCCCGGAAGCCGTCGCTCAGCGTCTCCAGGATCACCCGGCCGTCCCTTCGGGGACGCAGGACGATCCGCACCCGGCGTTGGAGTGCCAAGGGAAGGACCGGGAGGAGGTTGTAGTCCGTGTGTTCGCCGATGAGGTTCACCCGGCCCGGCGCCTCCGCAAGGTGGGTGGCCTCACCGCCGAACCGCTCCCGGAACGCCCGGCGTGCGGTCATGCGCGCAGAATGCCCAGCTGCGGCCACTCCTTCCAGCGCCCCCGCGTGAAATCGGGAACGTCCACCGGCCGGCTCCGGTTGGCCACCGACCACTCGGAGAGTGGCCCCACCGCCGAGATCGCCGCGGCGTCGTACACGTTCATGTCCGTGGGAAGCCCCTCCCGGAGACACTTGATGAGCCGGTAGTCCTCGATGAAGTCCATCCCGCCGTGCCCCGCCCCCGCGGACATGGCGCGCAGGTCCTTCCACAGGGGATGCTCGAATTCTTCCCTGTAGTCCTCCGCGGGCTCCCACGTGTGGGCCGGGCTTCGGCCTTCGACGTACACCCGGTTGGGGTATCCCTGGAAGATCCCCTTCGTCCCCTGCAGGAGGTGGATCCGGCTGTAGGGCCGGGGGAGATTCGTGTCATGGCTCACGTAGATCGTGCGCCCCTGCGCGGTCCGGATCAGGCTCACGTTCACGTCACCCAGCGCGAAGGTCTCCCTCCGCTCGGGCGAGCCCTCCGGAAAGTGCTCCCGGGCATACTCCTGGAGACCCCGGGAGGGACCGCTCATGGAGACCAGGTAGTCGAAGCGGTCGCCCCGGTTGATGTCCATGACGTTGGCCACGGGCCCGAGACCGTGGGTCGGATAGAGATTGCCGTTGCGCACCCAGGAATGGTTCCGGCGCCAGAGCCCCTCGCCGTCGGGAGCGAACTTGATGGCGCGAAGGTCATGCAGGTATCCGCACTCGCCGTGGAGGATCTCACCGAACATCCCCAGACGGGCCATGTGGAAGACCATCATCTCGGGGCGGTCGTAGTTGCAGTTCTCCATCATGACGCAGTGCTTCCCGTACCGCTCCGCGTACTCGACCAGGGCCCAGCAATCGTCCATGGTGTAGGCGGCCGGCACCTCCGTGGCCGCGTGCTTTCCATTCTCCATGGCGGCGAGGCACACGGGGACGTGCCACTCCCAGGGGGTGGCCGTGTACACGAGATCGAGCTCCGCTTCTTCGCACATGCGCCGGAAGTCCTGCTCGCCCCGGGTGTAGAGCGCCGGCCTCGGCTGGCCGGCGTCGACGACCCACCCGGCCACTTCTTCCGCCCGGGTCGCGTCGATGTCGCACAGGGCCACGAGGCGCGCGCCCTCGATCTGGAGGAGATTGCGGACGTGTGCACCGCCCATCCCCCCCACGCCCACGAAGCCGATGCGGACCTCGTCCATGGGGTCCGCCACGGGGAGGTTCCGTGGCGCGGGGCCCGTCCCGTGTCCGTGCCGCCCACGTGGACCGGCTTCCTGGGCTTCCCCTCCCCCCGGCACGATCCCGCCGACGGCTCCCACGCCCAACCCGAGAGCGCCCAACTTGAGCACGTCCCTACGACCGACTCCTCCGGATCCACTCATCCTGTCTCCATGGCTCGGTGTCACTTCCCACCCCTGGCGGAGAACGTGCCATTCGGAACGGCAAAGCTCAAGGGAACTCCCCCTCAGGCCGGCGCGGAACCTACCCGGCAGGCACCGGCTTGAGAGCCGACCCACGGGCGCGTACCTTCAAGGTGGACGAACCGCCTCTCTCGACGGCCATCGCTGGGAGGAAGAAATCATGCGTGCTCTCATTCCGGGTCTCGCTGCCCTGACCTGGCTCGCCGCCTGTGGAACACAGGAGGAGGTGCCTGTCGCTCAGGGTCCCACGAGGGCGGACTCCGTCCAGGCCGCGGACCAGATGTTCGACCCGTCGGCGTTCGACACCATCCAGTGGGCCACCGACTCGGAAGCCATCGAGCGGGGAAACCTGGTGTTCAGGATCAGTTGTTCGAAGTGCCATGGAGAGTCCGGTCGCGGCAACGGCAACTTCGTGCTCAAGGCCGACACGCTCCGCCCACCCAGCTTCCTGGCCGCCGAATGGCGATTCGCCGACGACCCCATCGGTCTCCGACGCCAGATCTTCACCGGCAACGTGGCCGGGATGCCGTACTGGGGGCTGGTGGGGCTGAAGTACAGGGACATCGACGCGGTGGCGCTGTACATCACCAGATTCCTGCGCACGAACTACTCCGACAACGCCGGATGACCGCGACCAGGGGGAGCGCCCACCGGGGCGCCCCCCCTTTCGCCATCGGTCTCCCCCATCGATCATGTCGCCCGTGTGGTCGATGTCGCATCGACGCGCTCGGTGCTCGCCCTGCCCCCTTTTCCATACACTGGCCATGATCCGCATCCCTCATTTCAGGCGAAGGATGGGCACCCTCTTCGTTTCCCTCGTACTCCTGTGCTTCGGGAGCGGGATCCGTGCCCAGGCGCTCCGGCCCGCGGCCCCGGAAGAGGTGGGGATGTCCTCGGACCGGCTGCATCGCCTGGACCGGGCGCTCACCTCGTACGTGGAGAGTGGACGGCTTCCGGGAGGGGTGATCCTGGTCGCGCGTGATGGCCGGGTGGTGCATCGGCGGGCCTTCGGCTGGCGCGACCTCGAGGAACGGGACGCCATGGAGGGCGACGACCTGTTCCGCATCGCCTCGCAGACCAAGGCGCTGGTGAGCGTCGCCGCCATGCTCCTGATGGAGGAGGGGAGCCTCCTCCTGAACGACCCGGTGGGGAAGTTCATCCCGTCGTTCCGGACGACGCTGGTGGCCGAGGCCCGGGAAGGCGGTGGCTACGACGTGGTCCCGGCCCACCGCCCCATCACCGTCCGGGATCTCCTCACCCATACGTCGGGGGTGGCGTACGGCGGAGGGGTGGGAGCGGACCGCTGGGAGGCCGAGGGGATCCAGGGGTGGTACTTCGCCCATCGCGACGAGCCCGTTCTCGCCACCGTGGAACGAATGGCCGCGCTCCCCTTCCCGTCCCATCCCGGTGAGAAATGGGTGTACGGATACTCCACGGACATCCTGGGGGCGGTGGTGGAAGTCGCCTCCGGGGTTTCCCTTGACCGGTTCCTCGAAACGAGGATCTTCGCCCCGCTGGGGATGGCCGACACCCGCTTCTTCGTGCCGCCCACGCTGAGGGACCGCCTGGTCACGGTGTACTCCGCCACGCCGTCGGGTGGATTGGAGAGGGCTCCGGACGGAGCCGGGATGGCGGCCCAGGGCCAGTACGTGGACGGCCCTCGCCGGAGCTTCTCCGGCGGAGCGGGGCTGGTGTCCACCGCGGGAGACTACGCCCGCTTCCTCCAGATGCTCCTGGACGGCGGAGCGTTGGATGGGGTGCGACTCCTGTCACCGAAGACGGTGGAACTCATGACCGTCGACCACGTGGGCAGCCTCTACGGGAGCCGGGGCGCCGGGTTCGGCCTGGGCTTCTCGGTGGTGGAGGATCCGGGCGCCCGGGGACAACCCGGTTCCCTCGGAGAGTTCGGGTGGGGCGGCGCGTACCACTCCACCTACTGGGTCGACCCGGCCGAGGGGCTGGTGGTGGTCTACCTGACCCAGGTGATCCCGGCCGGAGGGCTGGACGACCACGAGCGCGTGCGCGCGCTGGTGTACCAGGCCATCGTCGAGACCCGCTGAGGGTCGGCACCCGCGTGGGGGCGCCGACCCCGCGCTCCGGTCAGAGTACCGGGCTCTCCCGCGTGAGCCGGTAGATCAGGATGGCGGCACGCTTGATGGCCAGGGGGAGGGATTCCAGGTCGAGACTCTCCCCCGGTGCATGAGCCCCCTCGCCGTACCCACCCAGCCCCGCCAGGCCATCGACGTACGGCGCCACGAAGGAGATGTCGGCCGCGCCCCTGCGGGCCGGGTCCAAGGCGGGCATGGGATCCCGCCCCAGCCCGACGTTGATGGCGGAGAGCGCCTCCTGGAGGGCGATATTGCCAGGGGTGGGAGGCATGGAGGGATACCCCTCCGTGAAGGTCACTTCCGCGGAGGTCCGCGGAAGGTGACGAGCCACCACGTCCCGCATCCCCTGGCGGGCACGCTCGAGCTGCTCGTTGGAGATCGTGCGGATCCCCCCGTGCACCACCACCGTGTTCGGGATCACGTTCGTCTTCCCGAAGGCGGTCCCCCGCGTCTCCTCGTAGTCGTAGCCCACGTCGGTGCCGCCGAGGATGACGCCGGCGTTGAAGGTGAGGTACTCCTCGCCCCGGACCTCCTCGTAGAATCCGTTCAGGATGCGGGCGGCCTCGAAGATCGCTCCCGCTCCGGCTTCCTCGGAGAAGATCCCGGAGGAATGGGCCTGGCGGCCGGTCACGCTGAGGCGCCACTCCGACGCGCTACGTCGCGCCACGGTGGCCCACTCGGCCTCTTCGTCGCGAATGCCCGACTCGAAGCCCAGGGCGATGTCCGCCCACTTCCCCGCTTCGATGAGGTCCCTACGCGCCAACTCGAGGGGCTCGCCGGGACTCTCCTCGTCTCCCGTGAAGACGGCGGTGATCTGCACGTCGTCCAGCAGCCCCGCCTCGGCCAACGCCCTGAGCGCGAAGATCATGACCACGTCCCCGGCCTTCATGTCGTCGATTCCGGGGCCGGTGGCCCGGTTTCCGTCCCGCTGGAAGGACTGGAACGGGTCGTCCTCCTCGAAGACCGTATCGAGATGCCCGATCATGAGGATGCGCTTCCCCTCTCCTCCGTTCGTCCGCGCCAGGAGATGACCCGCCCTCCCCGTCTCGGGAACGTCGACCCACTCGGTCTCGAGTCCCAGAGCGTCGAGCTCCGCCCGGAGGACCCGGCCCACCTCACGGACGCCCTCCAGATTCAGGCTTCCGCTGTTGATGTCCACGATGCGCTGAAGGAGAGCCACGGCCTCTTCGGCGTTGGCGTCGGCCCAGGCGGCCAGGTCGGCCTCCACCGGCGTGAGTTCCTGGCCCCGGAGGGGCGTGGCGACGGCCGCCGCGAGGGTGGCCACGAATAGTAGTCTGCGCATGGAAACGTCCTCGATCGTGGGTAGTGTCAAGAGAGATCGGCGGCGAGGCACCGGACCAGCACCTCACCCACCGCATCGTGCTCCTTCAGGAAGCCGTCGTGTCCGTACTCCGTCTGGACCTCGATGTACCAGGCGGGTCCGCCGGACTCGACCGCCAGTCGTTCGAGCTCGGCGGGGGGAACCAGCGCGTCGGTGTCGAAGCCCACCAGCGTCAGCGGCGCCCGTACGGACTCCGGATGCACCGCATGGCGATCCAGCGCCTCGGAAAGGCAGAGGAAGGCCTGGGGATCGAAGCGCTGCGCGAAGGCGTCGCCCCGAGCCTTCAGATACGCGGCCACGGGAAAGACCCCCGCCACGGCGTGCTCCGCCGGCGTCGGGAATCTCTCCTCGAACTCCAGCGACGATCGGTAGGTGATCATCCCGAGCCCCCGGGCGATGGACAGCGCGGGAGCCGGATCTCCCGAGTCTAGACCGAGACGGACGATCCTTCTCTGGATCTCCCGGGCGGCCGTGGCCATGGGGTGGCTCCGGTGCGACGCCCCCAGGACGCAGAGCCTGCCCACCCGCGGGGGAAAGGCCTCGGCGAGGGCCAGGGCCACCATACCCCCGAAGGAGGCGCCCACCACGGCGTGGACCCGCTCGACCCCGAGCGCGTCCAGGAGCCCCGCGAGGGCCCTGGCCTGGTCCACCGTGGCGGCCACCCAGGCGGGATCCCAGGCGTTCGTCGTGCACGGGCCCCAGGAGGCTCCCGCGCCACCGAGGTAGTCGAAGGCGATGACGTGGTAGCGCTCGGTGTCGATGGCGCGGCCGGGACCGACCTGGTCGGTCCACCATCCACGCTCGTCTCCCACCGAGCCCGCGAAACGCGTGGCGGATATCCCACCCATGACCACCACGGTGGGCCGGTCCGGACTCCCCCACCGCTCGAAGGCGAGGTGGCCCGGATGCACGGACACGCCGCATTCGAGCACGAAATCGCTCGGGAGGTGGACGGTTTCCGTGCTGGCCGGAAGCTCCACGGACACGGCGGGAGCCGCCCTTCCGGCCACCTCCACGGCGGCGCCCGAGAACTCGAGGATCTCCCGGAAGAGGCCGGCCGCGGTGGCCGCGGGTCCCATTCCAGCGCCCAGGTGGACCCGGCGGCGTCTCCCCGGAAGGTCGTACACGTAGGCGGCCCGGTCCCCCGGCACGGCCAGCGGTGAGGTGCGGGAGACCCCCTCGAAGCCCACGGCCAGCCTCCCCTCCGCGTCCCCGCGCGCCACCAGGCGCGTCGTGTGGCCACGGGCGGCGCGGCCACGGATCTCCTCCTCCTCCAGGTCCCGGATGTCCTGGCGCGGGACCTCCTCGGG
Source organism: Gemmatimonadota bacterium (assembly GCA_029879725.1). GTDB lineage: Bacteria > Gemmatimonadota > Gemmatimonadetes > Longimicrobiales > Gaopeijiaceae > JAOUPR01. The sequence continues at coordinate 14,424 of JAOUPR010000028.1, forward strand.
GGTGGCGGTGACGCCCCAGAGCGCGGAGGCCACCACGGCGAGCTTCACGGCCGCGTCGTACCCCTTCAGGTCCAACTCCGGATCGGTCTCCAGGAGTCCCCTCCGCCCCGCTTCGTCGATACCGTCCTGTATGGAGCCCCCAGCCTCCACCACTTCGATGATGGTGGTCGTGGAGCCGCTCCCCGCGATGGCGACCCCCGTGGCCTCCGCCCGGAGCTCCGCGATCTGATGGCGGAGCGCGGCTCCCGCGCCGCCGAGGACGGCGTTGATCCCCACGCGGCCCCGAGCGGCGGAGAGGTCCAGCCATCGGTGGGCGTGCGCGGCCGCGGCGTCCTTGGCCGCCATCACCAGCGGCGCGCCCCTCGACACGACGTGGGACTCCAGGTGGGCGCCCCAACCCTCGCGGGCGAAATCCGTCGAGGTGGCGTCCACCACGAGGTCGGCCTCCACCCTCTCCACGGCCTCCCACGCGTCCCACGGCTCGGCGCCGGGAAGGTCGCGCACCTTCCCCCCCGCCGTCTTCACTTCGAGCACGCGCTCGATGTCGACGCCGGCGGACTCGTGGAGCGTTCCGCTCCCGTCGGTGACGGCCACCACCCTGACGTCCGAGGATGCGAGGAGCTTCAGGAGTTCACGTCCGACCTGCCCTGGACCCAGGAGGTGGAGGGTGGGTCCCGGCGACGAGCCGGACGTCCGGTACGCGTCGATGCGGACTCCGGCATCGGGCGCGATGGTGTGGTCGTTGTGGGGCATGACTCCTCCGCGATACGTGTCGGCTCAGGAGAACCCACGGAGGGAAGGCCGGACGGAAGAGGCCACGGGAACGGAGTCCGGCGGCTCATCTCTCGCAGAACCGGCAATGGTTCTCCGTGGGATTTGGCACCATCCGCGGTCCTGGGGACCTGGTGGTTGCCCCGGCGTCAAAGGGCCCATCCCTCAGCCGGTCTCGATAAGCGTCCGCAACGCTAAACGAATCCGCGAATGCGGTCAACGACCCCCGATTCCGTTTCCCGTCACCCCATTCCCAGGATCCTGGCCGCGTTCCCCCCGTAGATTCCGGCACGCTCCTCGTCGGTCACGGGCATCCCCGCGATGCTGGACTTCATCTTCTCCAGGCTTCCGATCATGTGGGGATAGTCGGACCCGGCCACGATGTGGTCCGCGCCTGCGAACTCCAGCGCCAGGCGGAGGCACGCCGGGTCGAAGTTCACGGTGTCGTAGTAGAAGTTCCTGAGTTGCTCGCTGGGAAGGACGGTGCACCGCTCGCGGCACTCGGGGTACGCCTCGAAGCCGCGGTCGAAGCGCTCGGCCAGGTACGGCACGGCCCCGCCGAGGTGTCCCAGAACCCACGTGATGTCCGGGTGCCGCTCCACCACGCCGGCGTACACCAGCGACGCGGTGGCCAGGGTGGTGTCCATGAGGAATCCCACCATGGGCATGAGCATGTACTTCTCCATGACCTCCACGCCCACGGGGTAGGTGGGATGGATGTAGGCCACCGCGCGGTGACGGTTCAGGACCTCCCACACCGGGAGGAACCGGTCGTCCGAGAGGGGCACTCCGCTGGCGTTGGACAGGAACATGACCCCCGGAAGTCCCAACTCCCCCAGCACCCGCTCCGCCTCCTCGGCCGCGGCGTCGGGAGCGTTCATGGGGAGATGGGCCAGCGCCGTGTACCTCCCCTTCCACGCGGCCACGTCCTCCGCGAAGGCATCGTTGATGACACGGGAGAGTTCCACCGCCCGGTCCGGCGTCTCGATGCTGGTGCCCGGCGCCGTGAAGGTGAGGACCTGTCGGTCCACGCCGACCTCGTCCAGCACCCGCGCCCGGAAGTCCAGGTCACGGTGGCCCGGCACCAGGACGTTGTAGTCCCCCGGGGAGTGGAGCACGGGGTTGCCGTCGTCGTCGGTGGTGACCCGGAAATGGCTCCCTCCCGAGCGGATGGCGTCGAGGTATCGGGGTGGGAAGTAGTGGTTGTGGAAGTCGATGATCATGAGGCGTCCTTCTGCGACGGAGACGTGCGATAGCCCTTGCGGGCCCACAGGTAATAGACGGGAACGCCGGCGAGCACCATCCCCAGACCCAGGGCGCTGTCCACCGGCGCGGCCACGACCTGGTTGGCGGTGATGCCGAAGGCGAAGATCGCGAAGATGGCCGGCACCCACGGGTACCCCCACACCGAGTAGTCGCGGGTCACTCCCGGGCGGCGCCTGAGAAGGATCAGCCCCACGGCCATGAGGCCGAAGAAGATCCACTCGGTATAGATGACGCGGGTGAAGAGGGCACGGTAGGTGCCGGTGAACACCAACACCGAGGACCACACGGCCTGGAGGACGATGGCCCGATGCGGCGTCCCGTGGCGCGGATGCACGCCCGCCGCCCACGAGAAGAGGAGTCCGTCCCGCGCCATGGCGAAATAGACCCTGGGCCCCGCGAGGATGATCCCCGAGAGGGCCCCGAAGGTGGAGAACACGACCAGAGCCGACATGGCGGCGCCACCCCCGGATCCGAACACCGCGTCGGCGGCGTCGGCGGCGACACGGTCCGACGAAGCCACAACCTCCATGGGAAGCACGTACAGGTACACGGCGTTGAGGGCGATGTAACACACCGTCACCAGGGGGATCCCCACCATCAGGGCGAGGGGGATGGTGCGCCTCGGGTCGCGGGTCTCCTCGGCGTTGTAGGTGACCATGTGCCACCCTCCGAAGGCGAAGAGGCCCGCCACCAGGGCGAGGGCGAAACCGCCGACCCCGAAAGCGGTCTGGCCGACGCCGCCCACCCCCGGTCCCGTAGCCCCCCGTGCCGCCTCTCCCGCCAGCACGGCGACCTCGTGGGCCCGCCCCCCGAACGCGAATCCCAGGGCGATGATCGTCGCGATCGCCACCAGCTTCCCCGCGGTGACGGCCGTCTGCAGCGCGCTTCCCTGGCGGACCCCCAGGTAGTTCACACCGGAGAGCGCCAGCACCGCGCCCACCGCCAGCGCGCGGGTACCCGTGTCGCCGAGGGGGAGGAAGAACCCCGCGTACCGGGCGAACACCACCGCGATGGCGGCGATGATGCCCGAGTGCATGGTCCAGAACATGGCCCATCCCCAGAGGAACCCGAGGGCGGGAGAAAAGGCTTCACGGAGATACACGTAGACGCCGCCCGACTCCGGAAACGTCGAGGCCAGCTCGGCGCACACCAGGGCCCCGAACAGGGTGAGCACCCCGCACACCAGCCAGACCGCGTAGATCCCCAGAGTGGTGGGCACCTGGCCCGTGATCTCCGAGGGCTGCACGAAGATGGACGCCCCGATGATGGTCCCCACCACCATGGCGGTGGCGCGGTAGGGCCCGATGGCCCTGCGGAGACCTCCCTCGGGGGAGTTGGCCTCGTCCATCATCCCCTCCTCTCAGAGTTTCGGTGCGCGGAGTTCCGCGAAGCTGACTCGGCCATGGAAGGGCCGTGGGGTTCCCGACCCCCACACTAGACGGCGGGGGCTTGCTTCGCCACCGGACGGTGGCGCACCTTGGCGATCTCACGACGCCTCCATTCGATTCACCCGGACTCCGGCACCTCATGCGCAACCCGACCATCGCGGCCGCACTCGCCCTCGGGCTCCTCCTTCCCACCACCGCGGCCCACGCCCAACAGATCGATCCCTCGGTGTACTCCTCCCTGAGCTGGCGCCACGTCGGCCCGGAGGGGAACCGGGCCATCGCGGTGGTGGGTGTTCCCGGAAACCCCCTCATCGCCTTCGTGGGCGCGGCCTCCGGAGGAGTCTGGAAGACCGAAGACGGCGGGGCGCGCTGGCGTCCCACCTTCGACGACCAGGACGTGCAGTCCATCGGATCGCTGGCCATCGCGCCCACGGCACCGAACGAGGTCTGGGCCGGCACGGGTGAGACCTTCATCATCCGACCGGCGCTCGCCATGGGGAACGGGATCTACAAGTCCACCGACGGAGGCGAGAGCTGGACCTCCATGGGGCTGGAGGCCACCGGGCGCATCGGACGGATCGTGATCCACCCCCGTGACGAGGACGTGGTGTACGCCTGCGCCCTGGGGCACTCCTATGCTCCGCAGCGGGAGCGCGGGATCTACCGGACCACCAACGGCGGCTCCACGTGGGAACAGGTCCTCTTCGCGGACGAGGGGACGGGATGCGCCGATCTGGCCATCGACCCCGACCGCCCCGACATCCTCTTCGCGGGGATGTGGTCCCTCCAGGTCGACCCCTGGGGCCTCCGCTCCGGTGGCACGGGGGGCGGCGTGTACGTTTCCCGAGACGGCGGCGACGCGTGGAGCAAGATCACCGGGCGAGGCCTCCCCGGCGCGTCGGCCATGGTCGGGAAGGTCTCGGTGGACATCGCCCGTTCCGATCCGGACCGCGTGTACGCCCTCCTGGAGCTGGATCACCCCACGCTGTTCCGGTCGGACGACGGAGGACGGAACTGGCGCCTCATGAATCGGGACCACGACCTGGCCGAGCGCGCCTCGTACTATACGCGGATGCGCGTGGACACCGGCGACCCGGACCGCGTCTACTTCGCCTCCGTGCGCTTCGGGATGACCCAGGACGGCGGCGCCTCTCTCGTGTCCAACCCACCCCGAGGCGGCGGCGACACACACGACGTGTGGATCGACCCCACCGACCCGGACCGGTTCATGGTGGCCGACGACGGTGGCGCCAACATCACGCTGAACCGTGGCAAGAGCTTCGAGCGGGTGGTCCTCCCCATCGCCCAGATGTACCACGTGTTCACCGACAACGAGGTGCCCTACAACCTCTACGGGAACCGCCAGGACGGATGGTCCTACAAGGGCCCCTCCAACTCTCGCGCGGGGGGGATCACCGTGGGGCACTGGTCGGGTGTGGGCGGGTGCGAGTCCGGCTTCGCCATCCCCGACACGGCGGCCAACAACGAGGTCTGGTCGGGGTGCTACGACGGGGGGCTGGAGTACTTCGACCCGGCCACGGGCCAGGCCCGCAACGTGCGCGTGTGGCCGGAAGCAGCGTACGGCTGGCGCCCCGCGGACCTGCGGTATCGCTGGCACTGGACCTTCCCGGTGGTGATCTCCCCCCACGACCACAACACCGTCTACGTGGGGAGCCAGCACGTTCACCGCACACGGGACAAGGGGTCGAGCTGGGAGGTGATCAGCCCCGACCTCACCCTGAACGACAAGTCGAAGCAGCAGAGCTCCGGTGGAATGACCACCGACAACCTCATGACCTTCGACGGATCGGTGCTCTATGCCCTGGCCGAGTCTCCGGTGGAGCAGGGCGTTCTCTGGTCGGGTAGCAACGACGGGCAGATCCAGGTGAGCCGAGACGGTGGGGAGACGTGGACCAACGTGACGGCCAACCTTCCCGGACTCCCCGAGTACGGGCAGTTCTCCAACATCGAGCCCTCGCGTTTCGACGCCGGCACGGCATACGCCGCGGTGGACTTCCACCAGATGGGGAACTTCGACCCCTTCATCTACCGGACCACGGACTACGGAAGATCGTGGCGCCGCATCGACACGGGGATCACCCGCTCGACGTCCTCTTTCGTGCACGTCGTGAAGGAGGACCCTCTCCGGAAGGGGATGCTCTTCGCGGGCACCGACAACGGAGTGTGGTTCACGCTGGACGACGGAGCGCACTGGATGTCCCTCCGGAACGACCTCCCCGCCGCCCCGGTGTACTGGCTCACCGTGCAACCGCACTTCCACGATCTGGTGGTGGGAACGTACGGCCGCGGCTTCTGGATCCTGGACAACATCACCGGCCTCCGCTCCCTCGACACGGACTTCATGTCCGCCGAAGCCGCCGTGGCGCCGGTCCTCCCCGCCTATCGTTTCCAGCCCATCCAGGCGCTCAAGAGCACCCCCAGCCACGTCTTCGGGCAGAATCCGCGCTACGGCGCCGCCATCGACGTGTGGCTCACGGCCGGGGCCGCCGGCCCCATCGAGGTGGACATCGTAGACGGTGAGGGGTCGGTCATCCGCACCCTGAAGCAACGCGGCACGCCCGGACTCAACCGCATCCACTGGGACCTGCGGTACGAATCACCCAGGGCTCCGCGCCTGCGCACCCCGCCGCCGGACATGCCCTGGATCGAGATGGAGGAGGACGGTACCCGCCGCCTCCGCACGTGGGACCTGGATCTCACCGGAGGGCAGATCGGACCGCTGGCCGTGCCGGGAACGTACACGGCCCGGATCCGGGCGGGCGCACGCGCCCTGGAAACGACGGTGGAGGTGCTCAAGGACCCCAACACCACCGGCACGTTGGAGGATATCCGCCGCCAGGTCGCCCTCTCCCTCGCCCTGCGTGACGACCTGAACGAGATCGGCGGAATGATCGACCGGCTGGAGTGGATCCGGGAGCAGGTCGAGGATCTCCAGGAACTGTCCCGCGTGGAAGCCGACGCCGAAGCCGTGGCGGAAGCGGCGGCCGCCTTCCGCGATCGACTCCTCGAGGTGGAGGGGCGGCTCTTCGACATCAACCTGTCCGGCGCGCGCGAAGACGCCTTCCGCGCTCCCATGAAGCTGTACGGCCGCATGGCCTCCCTGGGGAGCGACCTGGGTCGATTCGGCGCGGACTTCGCACCCACGTCCCAGCAGCAGGAGGTCTACGAGGTGCTCCGGGAGCGCCTGAATGAAGCGAAGGTACTCATGGACCGGCTCCTCGACGTGGATCTTCCCGCGCTGAACGAGCAATTGCGCACCCGGGGGGTTCCCATCATTTCGTAGGAGCCGTTGGTACCGGGCCGCCGCGTCAGTCGGTGATGGGGATCCGGATGTCGATCCGGGTCCCCTCGCCACCGCTCACCGACAGGGTGGCGTCCAATTGTCTCACCAGGCCGGAGACGAGCGTGGTTCCCAGGCCGTCCCGCCGCTCGGGGTCCCACTCGCCAGGCATCCCCACTCCGTCGTCCGACACGGTGAGACGTGCCGAGTCCGGGCTCTCCCGGGCGAACTCCACCCGGATCTCGCCCCTCCGGTCGTCCGGGAATCCGTGTTTGAGCGAGTTGGTCATCAGTTCGTTGAGAATCAGGCCGATGGGCACCGCCTGATCGATATGGAGATCGATGGGGTCGCATTCGGTAACGAGCTCGACATGGAGTGGCACATGGGATCGCATGAGTCCCTCCGCGATCCCCGACACGTACTGCCCGGCCTGGACGTGGGCGAGACTGTCTCCCCGGTAGAGCGTCTCGTGGAACATGGCCATGGCGTGGACCCGTTCTCTCGCCTCATCGAACATCTTCACGGAGCGGGGATCCTCCACCGCCCTGCTCTGGAGATATAGGAGCGACGAGATCACCTGGAGGTTGTTCTTCACCCGGTGGTGGACCTCCTTCAGGAGAATCTTCTTCTCCTCCAGGGACTCCCGCAATTCACGCTCCGCCGCCCGCTCCGCGGTGACATCCTGTGTAAGTACGATGGTGTTCTCCTGCCGAGCCCCGGATCGACCCGCGCGGATTCCCCCGGCGATCACATCGGTACGCAGGACGACGGGGTCCGACCCGGGGCCCGAGGCTCGATCCAGTTCCGCCTCGAAGCGGATCGCGGAATCGTCAGAGAGTGTCGCCCCGGGGATGACGCGGCGGAGATGCTCGAGAACCGCGCCCAACGACTCCCATCGGGAACCCGCGGGGTCGAACATCTCGACCGCGGCTCCGTTGCGTGAGACGAGCCCACCCTCGCCGTCGAAGAGTGAGACCCCCACGGGCGCCGTGTCGAAGAGCCGCCGGAAGCGGCGCTCACTGGACACTACCCGTTCCCGCTGACCCCGGAGTCGCGCGATGAGGAGAACCAGGAAGACGCAGGCGAGTATCCCGGTCGCGGTCAGGACATGGATGGCCAGATGCGGTACGCGAAGGGGAGCGAAGGCCTCGGAGTGGTCCATCTCAGTGGCCAGGCCGAGATCGAGGTCCGAGTTCCAGAGCCAGGCCCCCACCACCGGTACACCCCGATAGTCGCGGTATCCCTCCGTGTCGTAGCCCGCCTCGCCACGGAGCGCGGACACCGCCATGAGCGTCAGAGGTCGCCCGGCACCGTCACCGGCCCGACCCATCACGTCTTCCAGTCGGATCGGGATAAGCCTTCCGCGCTCCCCGTCACCAGGGAACTCGGGTGGCAGTTCGGGGACGAATCGACTGGCGCTCAGGAGGGTCGCCCCAGCATCGAAGGCATACGTCTCGCCGGTGGCCCCGATGCGCCCGAGCATGGTGAGGCTCGAGAACGCCCTGTGGGGATCGAACACCAGGGTGACGGAGCCGTTCAACTCCCCACCCTCCCCGGTGACGGGAACGCGGACCACGAGTCGGCAGACGCCCCCACCGTCCGATTCGATGTGCACGACCCGGTGGAAATCCCCGTGCGGGGGAACGATCACGCGCCTCCCGCCCCGGGGGACCACGGGCCTACATCGCGTGTACTCCTCCTTGTTGACCTCGTCGGGACCCAGCGCGAGGAAGACGGTATCGGCAGCCGGGTTCCTCCCCATGATGGCGCGGATGGCTCGAGCGCGATCGGAGTCGGAGAAGGACCCCGCCGTATCCGGTCGGGGGAAGTCGGCTCGAGCGGCCTCGATACGCGCCATCCCGACCTGGGTGGACACCCATCCGAGCATGGCCTCGTGCGACACCGAAAGTACCGTCTGAAGCGACGATCGGATCTGCTCTTCCTGGGCGTCTATACTCTCCCGTACTCCGATCCGATCGAGTCCCCACAACACCGCCACGAACGGGACCAGCAACAGAACCGAGTTCCTGAAAGAACGAGTGCGCATCTCGATGGTGGGAGTTTGGATGGACGTCTACCCCCACGTATCGACCCCCGGGGGAGGAACTTGACGCTTCAGGGCCCGACCATGGGCCGCTCCTTGGCGTCGTGCGCCCCCAGTGACACGCCGGTCCCGACCCCCGCTCCCAGCGCGATGGCGGTCCCGGCTCCCACGATGGGGAGCACCGCGACGAGCGGAGCGGCGAGCACCGTCGCGCCGACACCCGCCCAGAGGCCGATCAGGGGTTTGTCCACCAACTTCGTATACCGAAGCTTGGTCCCGACGAAGCTACGCGACTTGATATGGCCGAAGACGCCCGCCGCGCCTGCGATACCCATGGCGATGAGTCCAAACATCGTGATGTCTCCCGTTGGTGTTGCGAGCATGGAGTCCATGCCTTCCGATCCCCCTGCCCTACGAGGATAGCGATGACGGAGTTCCGGGACGAGGGCACGCACCGCGTATCCCGCTTGGGAACATCATTTCCCCGCCTGGTCCCCGACCCCACTCGGCGGAAGATCCGACCTCTCCCATAACTCGTAGATGGCCAACACCTTAGCAACTCCGAGGACACCGGCACGGATATTGCGTCCGTAGCCTTCTCCGAACGGCCGTGCGCCCCGCCATCCCATCGGATGTGGAGCGCACGTCTCCAGGAAGGCCCGTATCCAAAGAGGAATGTGCACATGTCACGTCGAAATCGTTCGATGCGCTGGTATCCGTCCGCACGGTCACTCCGGTTGCTGGCGCTGGCCGCGGTGGTGGGGGTGAACCCGACCTCCGTCTCCGCCCAGAATTCGATGAAGAGCGACTGGAGTTTCTCCGCGGGCGCCCTGTTCGACACCAACCCGTTCAAGCTCACCAACGGTCAGAAGAACGACCTGGGATCGGGGCTGGACCGGTTTCTGGACATGGACAACGCCAACGACGCCGTGGTCGCCGTGGGGATCGACGCCGTATTCCGCACGAAGCGGTCGCACGGCCGGCGGACGCGCTTCGGCTTCGGTTTCGACGCCGACGTCCACGCGCTCAACTCGAGCCGGACCCGCTTCTCGGGAGACGTCTTCCTGGCCCAGTCCTTCTCCCGGGCGGACGAGCTGAAGGTCAAGTTCGGCCTCAACCCGTCGGAGTTCCGGCGGAACTACCTGATGGGAGAGGACGGCACCGGAGCACCCACGTATTCGGAGGGCGTTCTGGACATCCGTACGGGCTCCATCTCGTACGAGCGTGAACTGTACGACGGGAAGGGAACCGGGCTCGCCATGGAGCTCTCGGGAACGGCTCTGTGGCGGACGACGGCGGACATGCCGTGGCGGGACCGGACCATGTACGGGGCCGGTATCTCGTTCGACGCGCAACTCAGCAAGGCGGTGGATCTGGAGATCGGGGTGGAGCGGTCTCAGGCGTCGCACGACGGTGGCCTCGAGCCCGTGTTCGACGTCCTGACCGGGGTGGACTTCTTCTCGCTCAACCGGGACTTCGTCCAGATGGGGATCGGATCGGAGCTCAGGTTCGACCTGAACAAGGACGCGAGGCTCTCCCTCGCGTACGAGCGGCGCACCCGTGACTTCGACGCGGCCCTCGGAACCGATCCCGTCTACGGAGACCGGTTCGACACCCGCTCCGCGGTGTCCGGGGAACTCCGCTACGAGGTATCGAAGGCGGCCGACCTGTTCGTCGGCGGAGCCTACATCGCCCAGGACACCCGGCGCCCGGCCGGCGGGAACAATACCGACGAGGTCGACTACCGTCGTTCCCAGCTCTCGATCCGTCTCGTGTTCACGCGATGAAGACGATCCTCTTCGCCGGGTACGCGCCCGTCCACTTCGTCTGCTTCGAGCCCATCTATCGCCGTCTCGCGGCCCGCGGCGACGTCCGCGTAGAGCTGTCGGGAGGGCGCGAACCCGACCCTGAGGGACGCGGAGCGCTGTCCGCGGCAAAGCTCTACTCCCATTTCGACGTTCCCGCGGAACGGATCGTGGAGCTCCCCGACATGTACGAGCGGGAATACGACATGGTCTTCTCCGCCCACATTTCGGGCTATTTCCCCAAGGCGGACAGGAAGCGGGTCCAGGTGTTCCACGGGCTCTCCTTCCGGAACATGGCCATCCGCCGCGACGTGCTCATCTACGACAACCTCTTCGTCATCGGACCGTACATGATGCGGTCGTTGATGGAGGAAAAGCTATTCCGGCCGGGGAGCGATCGGCTGGTGTCCACGGGATTCGCCAAGCTCGACCGCCTCGTCGACGGGTCGCTGAAGCGCGAAGACGTGCTTCGCCGGGCGGGGATTTCAGGTGAGCGGCCGGTCATCCTGTACGCGCCCACCGGACAGAAGGGGAACTCCCTGGAGTCCACGGGCCCGGAGGTGATCCGGCGGCTCCGGGACACGGGAGAGTACGATATCCTCCTCAAGCTTCACGACCACCCCCGGAACCGGGCCGAGCCCGGCCGCGACGAACTGGTGTCGCTCCTGGACGACCATACCCGGATGGTGGACGACTTCGACATCGTGCCGTACCTCTTCCTCGCGGATCTCGTGATCTCCGACGCTTCTTCGGTCACCATGGAGTACTCCCTCATGGACCGGCCGGTCGTGTTCCTCGATGTCCCGTCTCTTCTCGACTCGGCGGAAAAAAGCAAGAAGGGCCGCTTCGACACGGAGACGTGGGGGCGCCGCGGAGGCACGGTGGCGCGCTGGCCGGACGAAGCGGTGAAGGCCGTGGAGTGGAGTCTCGCGAACCCCGACGCCCACGGAGACGTCCGCAGAGCCATGGCGGAAGATCTCTTCTTCAACCCCGGGAAGGCCACCGACGCGGCCGAGGCATGGATCACCTCCGAGTTGGGGCTCGGTTCGTCCTGAACCGGGGGTCCGCCGCCATGAGACGCCCCAGGAGCAACTGGAAGCTACTCCGCGAAATCCGCGAAATGAAGGGCGTGGTGCACCTTCTCGCACCCTATTCGCATGGACACGGGGGAAGGATGGCGGGCGGTATTGTCCTGACCGTGCTGCTGCTGGGGTTCCGGCTCCTCCAACCCTGGCCGCTCAAGTGGATCCTTGACGGCCTCACGGGAGTGGGCACGCAGCCCGTTTCACCCGAGTGGTCGGCAGCCGGGTTCCTGGCCGTGACCGGGATGGCCGCCGCGGCGGAGTACGGGCAGGTCATGGTCCTGGTCGGACTCGGCAACCAGGTGCTGTACCGATTCCGGACCCACCTCTTCCGCCACGTGCTCCAGCAGTCGCTGGCCTTCCACGAGCGGAAGGCACAGGGGGAGCTGCTCACGCGCGTGGTCTACGATACGACACGCCTGCGGAAGGGCGTGAACCAGGTGCTCACGCGATTCTTCCAGACGCTCCTCACCTTCGTCGCCACCGTGGGCGTGCTCTTCTGGGTCGATCCGTTCCTGGCGAGCGTCATGGGCGTCCTGGGTGCCATGGCCCTCGCCATCATGGCGAAGAGCAGCAGGAAGGTGAAGCGAGCGGCCAAGAAGAACCGTCGCCGGGAAGGGAAGCTGGCGGCCCTGGTGGCCGAGGAACTCCTCGCCATCCGGGACGTCCAGACGTTCCGTCCGGACGCGTCCGAAAGCGACGCCTTCGCGCGCGTGAACGCCAAGAGCCTGAAGCAGGAAGGAAAGATCCGCCGTCTGGGTTCTCTCATGCTCTTCCGGGTGGAGGTGGTCATGAGCATCGGGGTCGCCCTCGTGCTCCTCCTGGGATCACGCCGGGTGGCTTCGGGCGACATCACCGCCGGAGAACTGGTGCTCTTCGTCTCGTACGCGACGGCCCTGTATACGCCGTTCTTCCGCTTCGCGCGGCAGTCCACGCGGATGGGAACGACGCTGGCGTCGGCGCATCGCCTCCAGAAGCTCATGTCCCGGGCGCCCGAGATCGTGGATCTGCCCGGCGCCGTCGAGGTCGAGCGCCTCTCCGGGGCGGTGGAGTTCCGCTCCGTGAGCGTGCTCAACAGCCGGTCCGCGCAGGGGAGCCGCCGATGGGCCCTTCGCAAGGTGGCCTTCTCCACGCCGGGAGGCGAGAGCGTGGCCGTGGTCGGCGCCAACGGAGCCGGAAAGTCGACGATACTCCGGACGCTGCTACGCCTCACCGAACCGAAGAAGGGTGAGATCCTCATCGACGGCCATCCTCTTCCCCACTTCACCCGGTCGTCGTTGCGGGGCCGGATGAGCGTCGTCTTCCAGGAAGGTGTGCTCTTCGGGCTGTCCGTCCGGGAGAACCTGATTCTGGGCCGGCCGGGTGCCACCGACGAGGAGATCCTGGAGACGCTGGCCCGCGTGGGAGCCCGGGACATGGTGGAGCGGCTTCCCGACGGCCTGGACACCGTGGTGCAGAAGGCCGGAAAGCTCCTCTCCGCGGGCGAGCGCCAACGTCTCACCATCGCCCGGGCCCTCCTCACCGACGGCGACGTCTGGCTGGTGGACGAGCCCACCACCGGCCTCGACGTGGGGGGAGCCGACGCCGTCATCGCCATCCTCCGGGAGGTCACCCGGGGAAAGACGAGCTTCTGGGTCACCCATGACCCCCGGCTCGCCGCCCAGTTGGACCGCATCCTCCTCCTCCACGAGGGCGAAGTCGCGTTCTTCGGAACCAGAGACGAATTCCAGGCATCGGTGTCGGACGACCCGATGCGTATTCCAGAACCCATCCGTTCCAGCATAGAGGTTACCCGATCATGAAGGCGATCATTCTGGCCGCCGGTCTCGGCAGCAGACTCGGACCCAAGGCCAAGGGACTCCCCAAGGCCCTCCAGAAGGTGGGGGACCGCACCCTCATCGAGCACCAGTTGGAGGCGCTTTCGGCCGAAGGGGTGGGTCCCGTGGTGGTCGTGGTCGGCCACGGAGAGGAACACGTCCGGACGGTTCTGGGTGATTCGGTGGAGTACGTGGTCAACTCCCGGCCCAGCGAGACCAACAGCCTCTACTCCCTCTGGCTGGCGAGACAATGGCTGGAAGGCGAGGTGCTCATCCTCAACTCGGACCTCTTCTTCCACCCCGACATCCTCAAGCGGCTCCTCCGCACGAAGGGGAGTGCCCTGGCCTTCGATTCGACGAGCCACGGCGGCGCGGAGCAGACCAAGGTGGGCCTGAACGGAGGCCGGATCACCGATCTCGGCAAGGACTTCCCGGAGACGGGCGCCCGCGGCGAGAACCTGGGGCTGATCAAGTTCGACGCCCAGGCGTCCATGACCATGCGCAAGCGCGCCGAAGCCATCATCTCCTCGGGAGGCGAGCGGACCTGGGTGACGGAGGCCGTGCGAAGCGTCCTCGCGGAGGTCGAGGTGACGGGAGTGAACGTGGCCGGTCTCCCCTGGGTGGAGATCGACTTCCCCTACGACCTGGACGCCGCGCGCCGCCAGGTCTGGCCGGAGATCCAGCGCTCGCGCCATCCGGGCCGCCGTTTCCTGTACCGGATGAGGACCCCGCTCTCGCTGGGTGCGGTCGCCGCCGTGTTGATCACGGTCTGGGGGCTGTCGGCGGAGGTCGGTCCGGCGAGTATCGACTGGGAGTCCATTCCGCCCGATTCGGCGGAGCGGGTGAAGCTGAAGCGCGTCGCCAACGGATCACAGAAGTGGTGGATCGTGGAGCCGGGCCGGACCGTCACCGTCGAGGTGGACGGAGACTATCCGGTACGTCTGGAGGCACGGCCGCTCCTCCCCGAGAACCGCGCCGACACCGTCGCCTACGTGTTGGAGCTGACCGTGGATGGTGAGCCCGTCCATTACGAAGCCCACCGTGCCCAGCCCGATCCGGAGGTGAGCCTAGCAGGATGGACCGTGGGATCCCGCGATCGGGAGGTGCATACACTCCCGCCAGGACCGCACCTGATCGGCGTCAAGTTCCTGGCCGGCCGCGCCGGTGCCGTCCTGGTGAGGGTCCGTCAACCGGAGTGACGCGTCCGCGCCAGGGCGGCCCGGCCCGCGACCAGCCGGGCCGTGGGCACGCGGAAGGGAGAGCACGACACTCCCGAACATCTGGAGGAGTCTCCGGTAGAGGTCGTACGCGGCGCGCGGGTCACCCGTGCGCTCCGCCCACGCCGCGGCGACGGCCTCGTCGAGCCCCAGGTTCAGCACCGTGTCCACACGTACCTGGCCCTCTTCCCCGCTCCATCCGAGCCCATGCGATCCGGCGTCAGGTCGGGAGGGGTCCCTCCCGATCTTCGCGGAAGCGGGTGGGTTCGGCTGTCGGGTAGATTCCGTTATCGGAGCGTCACCGTCTGGCGATGCTCGGCCACCCGCAGATCCATCCCCAGGCGTTCCCTCGCCGCCAGACGCAGCGCCTCGGACTGCGCCGGTTCACCATGCACGAGAAAGACGTTCCGCGGCGGCGCCGGGAGGGCAGCCAGCCAGTCCAGGAGCTCGCTCTGGTCGGCGTGTGCCGAGAGTCCGTCCATGGTGGCCACTTCCGCCCGGATGGGAACGGAGCGCCCGTGGACCCGCAGGGTCGGCTCGCCACGCTGGAGCGCCGCTCCCCGCGTCCCCTCGGCCTGGAATCCGGTGAGGAGGAGGGTGTTCCGCGGGTGGGGAGCGAACTGCCTGATATGGTGCAGGATGCGGCCACCCGTGAGCATCCCGGCTCCCGCGATGATCACCATGGGTCCGGCCCGGCCGTTCAGCGCCCTGGATTCCTCCACCGACTCCACGTACTCGGCCACGGAGAAAGCGGACCGGCACTCCTCGGTGGAGAGGCGGTGGAAAGCCGCGTACTTCTCGTAGAGGTCGGTGACGTCGATGGCCATGGGGCTGTTCAGGAATACGGGCACACGGGGAGCCCGCCCCTCCGAGAAGATCTTCCACAGGGCGTACAGCATGAGCTGCGCGCGCCCCACTGCGAAGGAGGGAATCATGAGAACGCCTCCCCGCCTGGCGGTCCGGCGAAGCACCAGCGCCAGCGCCGCCGCGGGGTAGAGGACGGGGTGGTCGCGCCCGCCGTAGGTGGACTCCATGACCACCGTGTCCGCGGCCGGCGGCGGATCGGGGGGAGGGATCAGGAGGTCGTCGGGGCGTCCGAGGTCGCCGGAGAAGAGGACGGACCCGTCCTCCGTCTCCAGCAACGCCGAGGCCGCGCCGAGAATGTGGCCCGCCACGCGGAAGGTGAGGCGGAAGCCGTCGAGTTCCACAGGTTCCCCCACGGGAACGACCCGGAGCAGTGGCGTGACCGCGCGGGCGTCGGCTTCGGTGTAGAGAGGGAGGGCAGGATCGTGCCGCGAGAACCCCTTCCGATTCGCGTAGCGCGCGTCTTCCTCCTGGATCCGCCCCGAGTCGCGAAGAAGGATGGGGACGAGGTCGGCGGTGGGCCCGGTGCAGTAGATGGGACCCGAGAATCCCGCCTTGACCAGCACGGGCAGGAATCCGGAGTGGTCCAGGTGGGCGTGGGTCAGGACCACGGCGTCGAGGGTGGAAGAGTCGAAGGTGAGTGCCTCCCGGTTCCGGAGGCGCAGCACCTTCAGCCCCTGGAAGAGTCCGCAGTCGACCAGGATCCTCTTCCCCCCCGCCACCAGGAAGTGGCGGGAGCCGGTCACCGTTCCGGCGGCGCCCAGAAATGAGAGTCGCATCGATGTCTCCCGTCAGCCTGCGTCCATCACTCCCACACCCGTGAGTACCCGCCGTGCGTGGAAAGGGACCCCTTCCACGCGTGCCTCGAGGCCGGCGGCGCGGACCTGCTCCACGATCTCGGCGAGGGAGAGCGCCCCGGTGAGGTCGATGCGCCCGAGGCCACCGCAATGCAGCACCATGGCGGACACATCCCTCTCCGCGGAGAGGCATCGGAACACCTCGTCCTCCAGGGCGGCGGCGGATCCGAACCAGAGGACGCCCTTCAGGTGGAGATGGAGCGTGCCACCCTCGCGGCTCATCTCCACCCCCGGGCTCAGTTCCCGCCACAGGTGGACGGCTCCGGCGGTGAGGATACCCAGGAGCACCGCGTGCTCCACGTGGGGCGCCAGAGCCAGCGTCAGTGCCGCCGTGCTCCAGCCCACCAGCGCCTGGGGACGCGACAGCGACCAGAGGCCGAAGAACTCGCGGGGCTTGAGGAGGTTCCACACCGCCGCGATGACGATCCCGGAAAGCACGGCGCGAGGGAGGGGCTCGAGCACCCCCGCGAAGGGGAGGAAGACCAGCACGGCCACGCCCGACACCAGTCCGCTCCAGCGGCTCCGGGCCCCGGCGAGGCGGTTCAGGGAACTCCGCGCGAAGGAACCTCCCACGGGGAATCCTCCGGTGAGGCCGGCGACCAGGTTGGCCGCCCCCTGGCTGACGAACTCACGGTCCGGGTCCCAGCGATCACGGTCTTCCGACGCGAACAACCGCCCGATGGAGGCCGCCTCCGCGAACCCCACCAGGGCGATCACCGCCGCGGGAAGCACCAGCGTGGGCACCCGCGACCACGGCAGATCCACCGTCAGGCGGGGAAGGCCGCCCACCACTTCTCCCACCCGGGGTCCGGTGTACCCCGTCGCCACGGAGAACACCCACCCCACCGCCGCGGCCACCAGCACCCCGGGAAGGAGCGGGTGGAAGCTGCGCCCTCCCCGGATGATGGCCACGGTCGCGGCGCAAAGCACGATGGACGCGAGTTCCCACGACGAAGGGTGGGAGAGCGCCCAGAGGGCGCGCGCCAGCACCCCGCCCTCGGACACGGCGCTCCCCACCCCACCGGGAATCTGGGACGCGATGATGAGGATCGCTGCCCCCGACGTGAACCCGGTGAGCATGGGCCGGGACATGAGATACGACAGCCACCCCGCCCGGAAGAGTCCGACGCCCACGCGGGCGAGTCCCACCAGGAGCGCCAGCAGAGCGGCCAGCGCGACGTACTCCGCCGATCCCGTCTGGGCGAGGGGGACGAGCGCGCCCAGGGTCAGGAGCGCCGTCAACGCACCCGGTCCGGTCTGGAGGTAGGGCGAAGAGGCGAAGAAGGCCGCCGCCACCAACGGCAGCGCCGCGGCGTAGAGGCCGTTCTTTCCGGGCATCCCCGCCAGTTCCGCGTACGCCATCGACTGCGGGATCAGGACCAGAGCCACGCTCAGCCCCGCCAGAACGTCGCGAGCGTGGAAGTTGTGCTCGGGGTCGTGTCGCACCGGGCTCACGTGGGCTCCTCTCCTCCCTGCGGAGACTTCACGGCGAATTCGTCGGTCAGGAACGTCTCTCCCTCGTCCGCCAGGGACGTGAGGAGCGCGGCGGTCCGCGTCGCCCGATCCGCGAAGAACCGGGCGGTGGAGCCGAGGAGAGGCACCCGCTCCTCGTGGC
Organism: Gemmatimonadota bacterium; assembly: GCA_029879725.1. Taxonomy (GTDB): domain Bacteria; phylum Gemmatimonadota; class Gemmatimonadetes; order Longimicrobiales; family Gaopeijiaceae; genus JAOUPR01. The sequence continues at coordinate 32,451 of JAOUPR010000028.1, forward strand.
GGAAGGTCCACTCCCCCGCCTCCTCGGCCAGCGCCCGGAATACGGTCACCGCGTCCTGCGCCAGCAGATGTTCCAGAATGTAGCGCCTTTCTCCCATCCGCATCCCCAACTCGTGGGTTCGGGCCAGACGGGTCAGGTCCGCGCGGGTGAGGATCATTCCCGTGCGCACGAACGCGACGAGCCCGTCGAGGAAGGGTGCCGACCCTTCCGTGCGCGGGTCCGGAAGCGGCGCGGCCTCCCGGAGGTGGGCGGGAAGGTCCTGATCGAAGGGCGCCTCGCCCTCCACCTCACGCCGCACGACGGCACCCAGGACCGAGGCCCACCGGGCATAGAAGGGGCCGGCGAGCGCCTCGACCTTGCTCAGATAGGCGAACAGCCAGGGAGCCAGGTGCTCGTGCAGGAGCACGCGTCGCGCCTGGCCCGCGAGGACACCACGGGGGGCATCGCCACGTGCGCCCTCGGCGTCGGCCAGGGCGGCGTAGAGCCCCAGGAGCGCACCGAGGTGGTCCGGCTCCGGCGGGGGCTGGTGACCCACCGCGCTCCAGAACCCGGCGATGCGGCTACCGGCCTCGCCCCCCAGCATCCCTTCCTCTCCCAGGTAGACCGAGGCGAAGGGAAAGAGCTGGAAGAGGAAGACCTCGGTGTAGACGGAGGACCCGGGGATCTCGCCGAAGCCGAGCGCCTCCGCCACCCGCGCATGGTCGGGCGAGGGTGGCTCCGTCAGGACGGCCAACGCCCGGACGAGTTCGGCGGGGGTCGCTGAGGAGGTCGCGGTCAACCCTGCGGACCGGCGGAGCCGGCGGAACGGGGAAGGTCGAAGGCCGCCCGCTCGGGACGCACCGGCCTCAACATCCAGTACGGCCGCCGTGTGCCGTCGGGGGAGTGCGCCGTCGCGCCCCGCGTCATCTCCAACCAGCGGAGGTACGCGGCGTACCCCTTGTCCGTGTCCACGGATACGTCGCCGTAGCGGTCGTCGGGCTCGGCGGGCCGGATACGCGCCGCCTGATGCCAGCAGTGCATCCCCGAGATGGGATCGGGGTGCACGGCGTGCGTGAGGTTCTGGTGCACGCCCAGGTCCGTCCACCACACGCGCATGGTGTCCGGATCGGAAGACTCGAACGGCCCACCGCCCTTGCGGACGTTCAGCGACCACCGGGCGCCTTCCTTTTCCAACGCCACCGTGGACATCCCCATCCTCTGGCCCAGGTGGCCCTCCGGCTTCCATCGTCCCATGTGATGGCTGCACGCCACCACTCCGGGACGGATCCCCTCGGTGATCCAGGCCTTCACCACGAAGTAGCCGGTCTCCGTCTCCACGCGGACCAGATCACCGGTGCGGGCGATGCCCACGCGCGCGGCGTCTTCGGGGTGGATCCAGAGCGGATTCGTGTGGGCGATCTCCTCCAGCCACTTGGCGTTGATGCTTCGCGTGTGGATCTGGACGGGCACGCGGAAGGTCGTGATGAGGGGTACCTGGTCCGCGTCGAGGTTCTGCCGGTGGATGTGGCTCTTGATGTAGGTGGGGAGCGCCAGCTCGGGCCATCCCCACTCGTGGAGCGTACGGCTCCAGAACTCGAGCTTCCCCGTGGGGGTCGGCCACCCCCTCTTGATCTCTCCGTCCACGCGCACGCCCACGCGGCGCCGTCCCTCGGCGTCCGGATCGATCTTGATCCCGCCCGGCGCCTTCGGGGACGGCGGCACGGGGGCGCGTGTGTAGACCCGGTCCATGTCGTCCACGTGCACGTCTTCGAGTTCCGACTCGGGAACGAGTTGCTCGAAGACGCGGCCGACCTTCCGCGAGACCTCGAAGGCGCCGTAGCGGCGCATGTACTGGAGCGGGGTGAGCCCCTCCTTCGAAGCCGCCTCGGGAAGGCCGGGGACCGAGTTCTCGAACATCCACCCGTAGTATTCGTCCACGGTCATCTTCTCACCGGGACGCTCCAACGACTCGAAGAACTCGCGGATCCCCAACGAGCCGTCGGGGTCGATACGCCAGGTGAGCTCGATCCAGAACTCGTTCTCCTCCCACACTTCGCCGGGGTTCACGGCGCGGGTGTCGGACACGTCCTCGCCGAGACGCTCCCGCGCGGCCCGGAGCACGGGTTGCCGGAAGCCGATCCACTGGCCGTCGTACTGCTCGTACGAGGTGAGGTCGTGCCGCTCCGACGAGTGCCCCATGGGGAGGATGTAGTCCGCGAAGAACGCCGTCTCGTTCCACGTGGGGGTCATGGCCACGTGGACTCCGATCCGCTTCGGGTCCTTGAGCATGTCCACCCAGTGGAACCCGTCGGGGTTGGTCCAGACCGGGTTGTAGACGCGGGTGAAGTACACGTCCACGTACCCGTCCCGCTCCTTCATGAGGTGCGGCATGAGAAACGACATCTCCATGAGCGCCAGCGGGTACTCGTCGGGCCACAGGATGTCGTTCCACTGCCGGGGATGCCGGTGGGGCGCCCGGGGAGGCTTGGGAACGTACTTGTTCCAGGAGTTGGGGAACGTGCCCCCCTCGGTGGCGATGGACCCGGTGAGGGCGTTCAGGAAGAGGAGCGTGCGCGCCACCTGCCACCCCCCCAGGTTCCCGGAGCCGGCGCTCCGCCAGTTGTGGGTGGCCAGCCGGGTGCCGGCGGTGGCGATGGTGGCCGCGACATCGCGAAGCGTATCCGCATCCAGCCCCGACTCGGCGGCGGCGAATTCGAAGGTGTAGCTGGCGTACTCCTCCCGGAGCGCGGCCTCGAAGTCCTCGAAGGAGGCGCCGGCCCGGCCCCTCACCTCCGTCATGTACTCCCGCCAGTTCCACCAGCGGCGAACGTACTCCCGGTCGTACCGTCCCTCCCGGATCATCCAACTGGCCACCGCCAGGAAGATGGCGGCTTCGGAGCCGGGATACGGCGCGAGCCAGAAATCCGCGTGGGTGGCCGTGTTGGAGAGGCGGGTGTCGAAGACGATGAGCTTGGCGCCGTTCTTCTTCCCCTCCATGATCCGCTGCGCGTGGGGGTTGAAGTAGTGCCCCGTCTCCAGGTGGCTGCTCACCAGGACGATGACCTTCGCGTTGGCATGGTCGGGGCTCGGCCGGTCCATCCCCATCCAGAAATGGTATCCGGCGCGGGCGCCGCTGGAGCAGACGTTGGTGTGGGAGTTGTGGCCGTCCACCCCCCAGGCCGCCAGCATCCGCGTGGTGTACCCGTCCTCTCCCGGGCGCCCGACGTGGTACATCACTTCGTTGTGGCGGTCCTCCCGCATGGCCTGCCGGATACGGGCGGCGATGTCGTCGAGGGCGTCGTCCCAGGTGACCCGCTCCCACTTCCCCTCTCCTCGTCCGCCCACCCGCTTCAGGGGGTGCAGGATCCGGTCGGGATCGGTGATCTGGTTCATGGTGGCGGGGCCCTTGGCGCAGTTCCGCCCCCGCGATCCGGGGTGCTCGGGGTTCCCCTCGAACTTCCGCACCTGGAGGGTGTCGCGGTCCACGTACGCCAGAAGACCGCACGCCGACTCGCAGTTGAAGCAGGTGGTGGGAACCAGCATGTACCGCTTCTCCACCCGCCGGGGCCACGACCTGGCGTCGAGCTCCACCCAGTCGTTCCACCGCTCCTTGGGGGGAAAGTGGGCCAGATGGATGCGCGACGGTCCCGGATAGAACGTCTCTCCCCGTCCTTCCACCTCGGAGCGGGCGGCGGACACCCTCTGATTCAGTTCGTTGAGATCCATGCGTGTACCGTCCTCAGGCCAGGGGAACGCTCTGGCCCGCCTGGACGTAGGCGTGCTCGTAGGCGAGGAGCCCCATCAGCCCGGCGAGCGCGGCCGGGACGGGGTAGGAACCGGAGAGGAAGAACGCCGCCACCGCCAGCACCATCCCGCTCCAGAAGAAACCGGCGAAGCGGCCGCGGGTCATGTTGCGGGCGGCCAGCGCGGCGTGAGCCGTGGGGTGCCCCACCGCCACCTCCCCCACCGCCAGGGCCAGGTGGAGGACCACGCTCAGCCCGAAGAACCAGGAGACCGGTCCGAGGAGATCCGGATCCGGACGCTGGACCAGCATCACCGCGCCCCCGGCCATCAGCGCCTGAACCGCGAGGTGAGCGGGGAGAAGTGGACTCTGCCAGAGGTCGCGCGCCTTCGCCTGGGCGAAGAGGAACGCGGTATAGACGGCGGTCATGAGCGCCAGCGGTCCACCCACCCAGGCCAGCATGGGGGTGAGATCCGCCCTCCCCACGAAGCTCGCCGCCAGGTGGGCCGCCAACACCCCCCCGTATCCGGTGATGATGAACCCCCCTCTCACGAGCCAGCTCCGTGGCTGAGGCTTCAGGAGCACCATCCAGAAGCGCTCGGGGTGGTCGAGGTCCCAGATCAGGATGATCCCGGTGAGGACCAACCCCGCCATGGACGGGACCGCGGCCCCCCATCCCCACTCGGCGGAATACCACGGAAGGATCCCCAGGACCGCGAGCAGGAGGGGCATGAGGTACGCCCCCGCCGCCACGGACTTGGTGAAGGTGTAGAGGCTGACCCGGAAGTCCCATGGCGCGCGATGGGGGATGTCGTAGCTCAGCACCGCCGCCGCCGAACTGTTGTGCGGCCCGGGGTGCCCCGACGGGACCTGGTGGGAGACGTTCCCCTGCTCCGCCCACATGAAGAGCCCCCCATCGGGGAGCCGGGCCCCCAGTGGATCCAGGGTGACCTGGTCCGCGCCCTTGTAGAAGAGCTTGGGGTGCGTCTCCTTTTCCGGGCGGCGCACCGAGACGGCCTCCCGGTGGATGATCTCGCTGACCAGGGAGAGGGGGTCGTTCATGTCTCCGATGACGAGAGCCTGCGTCGGGCACACCACCACGCACGACGGCTCCAGCCCCACGTCGATCCGGTGCGCGCAGAAGTTGCACTTCTCCGCCGAATGATCCTCCGGATTGATGAAGATGGCGTCGTACGGGCACGACGCGATGCACGCCTTGCACCCGATGCAGATGGACTTGTCGAAGTCCACGATCCCGTCGGGGCGCTGGTGCATGGCCGCGGTGGGACACGCCGCCACGCAGGGCGGGTCGGCGCACTGGTTGCACCGCGTGACCTGGAAGTGCCGTCGCGCCTGCGGGAAGTGCCCCTTGTCCACGTACTTGACGTACGTGCGGGTCACCCCCAACGGAACCTGATGCTCCGACTTGCACGCCGTGGTGCAGGCGTGGCATCCGATACACTTGGTCTGGTCCACCACCTTGGCCCAGCGGGTCGCCCGACCTTCGACCACTCCCTGCTCCACCGTTACGGCCACGTGCGCCCTCTCACGATGAGGTACTCAAGACCCGCTGGACGAAAGGGCGCCGATCACCGACGCCGTGCCGGGAGAAAGATGGCATATCAGGAGCATGAAGGTAGACGCGTGTCGGCCGATCACGGATCGATCAAACGCGCTCGACCTCGAGGGAGCCTTCGCGAATACACCCGAGAATCTGGGACACCCTCGGCTCGATGACCCGATAGTAGACGAAGACACCCTCGCGACGGCACTCCACGACGCTTTTTCCCCTCAGGATCCCCAACTGCTGGGACACCGCGGCCTGCGCGGCCCCGGTGTATTCCTGCAGGTCCTTGACCGTCATCTCGCACTCCTGCATCGCCTCCAGGAGGCGGAGACGGAGCGGATGGCCCAGACATTTGATCATGTCCGCCGCCCTGCGCAGTCGGTCCTGGGGGATCCTGTGGCTCATCGATTCACCAATCTCGGGCAGACACTCGTCCTCGCCCACGGAGGACGCGGAATCATACATAGGTCTCCATGCGAATCCGTGCAACCGGTGCCCCCGGCCGGCCTCCCGGGAAGCCACGTGCCCCGCCGGGCGTCGGGACATTTCCCACATGCACCCACGGTCTCATCCCGACACAAACGGCCTTCGGCTGTTGCAATCTTTGAAACACGAATGAAACACAACGTTTCATACATGAACCACGAGGGGGCCACATGACCGACGCCGGGGGCAGGAACGAGGGGAGGCACGCCTCCGCCGACGCCGCCACGGCGGTCGCGTTGATGGAGCTGGCCGACCTCGCGTGGTTCCAGGTCGACGCGGAGCGGCGAATCGTGGCCATGAGCCCCCTCATGGAGGAAGTCACGGGATTCAGGGCGGACGATGTCCTGGGCGACTCCTGCCTCCGCATCCACCGATGTGGGGACTGCCTGAAGGGGTGTGGCGTGTTCGACCGGGGGGTCGTGAAGGACATCCGGCTCGAGTTGTACAGGGCGGACGGATCACTCATCCCCGTGAGCAAGTCCGGCCAGGTGTTCCGGGACGCCGGCGGCCGCATCACCGGAGCCGTCGAAATCGTGAGACCCCTGGATACGCCGCCCGCGAAAGCCGGCGAAGCGCGCAGGATCGAAGAAGCTCTGGCCCATGCACGCTACAGCCGCTCCGACGCGGCGGCGGCGTTGGGAATGAGTCGCACGACTCTCTGGAGAAAAATGAAACAATACGGGCTCGCGTAGCCCGTCGACCACAAAGGCGCATACGATGAGAAACCTTGTGATCCTGGGGGGCGGCACGGCCGGCACGATGATGTCGGCCAAGATGCGCCGTGCCCTCGACCCGAAGGAGTGGTCCATCACCATCGTGGACCAGGACAACGAGCACATCTATCAACCCGGCCTCCTCTTCATCCCCTTCGGCATCTACAGGGCCAAGGACGTGGTGAAGCCGCGGTCGCGGTACGTCCCCTCCGGCGTGGACCTGGTCCTCTCCGAGATCGACGTGATCGACCACGAGGCGAACGAGGTGCGCCTGGCCGACGGCTCCACCCTTCCCTACGACTTCCTCGTCATCGCCACGGGAAGCCGGATCGTGCCGGCCGAGGTGGAAGGACTGACCGGCCCGGGGTGGCATGAGAACATCTTCGACTTCTACACGTTGGAAGGCGCCCAGGGACTGTTCCGCGCCCTGGAACGCTTCGAAGAGGGGCGGCTCGTCCTGAACGTGGCCGAGATGCCCATCAAGTGCCCGGTCGCGCCACTGGAATTCATGTTCCTGGCGGATTGGTACTTCCATCAGAAAGGCGTCCGCGACAAGGTGGAGCTGGTCTACGCGACGCCCCTGGACGGAGCCTTCACCAAGCCGCGCGCCTCGTCCCTCCTGGGCGGGCTCCTGGAGAAGAAGGGCGTGAAGGTGGAGACCCTCTTCAACGTGAGCTCGGTGGACGGCGAAGCCCGCACCATCTCCAGCTGGGACGAGCGCGTCCTCTCCTACGACCTCCTCGTCACGATCCCCACCCACATGGGGAGCGAAGCCGTGGAGCGTTCCGGGCTGGGAGACGACCTCGCCTTCGTGCCCACGAACAAGCACACGCTCCAGGCGGACGCGGCGGAGAACATCTTCGTGATCGGAGACGCCACCAACCTCCCCTCGTCCAAGGCCGGATCCGTGGCCCACTTCCAGGGCGAGGTGCTGGAGAAGAACCTCCTGCGCGCCATCGAAGGGAGGGAGCTCCTTCCCGATTTCGATGGGCACGCCAACTGCTTCATCGAGTCCGGCTTCGACAAGGCCGTGCTCATCGACTTCAACTACGACACGGAGCCCCTTCCCGGGCGGTTCCCCCTCCCCGGCGTGGGGCCCATGAGCCTCCTCCAGGAGAGCGAGGCCAACCACTGGGGGAAGATGGCCTTCCGCTGGATCTACTGGAACCAACTCCTGGCAGGAAAGGAACTGCCGCTCGTCGACTCGAAGATGTCCCTGCTGGGCAAGTGGAGCTGACCATGAACGTCGCGGATGTGATGGACCTCCCGGAGGTGCGGAGCGACTCCGAACTCCTCACGGAGCTGAGAGCCATGAACGAGAAGCTGGACCGCATCGACAAGGCGGTCACGGCGATGGAGTACCGAATCGAAGGGATCGAGGAGTTGCGGGAAGACCTCTGGCCCATGGTCCAGGGCGTGTCGCACGCCGTGACCACCCGGCTCCACGAGTTGGAGCAGGCCGGGGCGATCGGATTCGCCCGGGAGGGGATCAACGTGCTCGAGCGCGTCGCCACCTCCTTCACCGAAGAAGACGTCCGCCTTCTGGGCGAGAACGTCGTGAGCATCCTGCGCACGGTGCGCAATCTCACGCAGCCTGAAATCCTTGGCGTCGCCGACCGGGCGGCCGGCGCGTTGAAGGACACCACCGGAGACACCCACCCGAAGAAGCTGGGCGTCGTCCGGGCCCTCCGCGATCCGGACGTCCGGCGCGGAATGAACCTCCTCCTGGCGGTCATGAAGGAACTCGGCCACCAGGAGCCCGTTGCAGCAGATACCCAAACCCCCACCAAGTGAGGACATGATGACCACCGAGCTTCTTGCCGGACTGAACATAGAGTTGGACGCCGAAGGCTTCCTCGTGAACGCCGACCAGTGGACGCCCGAGATCGCCGAGGAGATCGCCCGCCGGAGCGGGATCGAACCCCTCACCGACCGGCACTGGACCGTCATCGACTTCTGCCGGAAGGACGCGGCCGACCAGGGCACGCCACCCACCATCCGCCGGATCACCAAGAACACGGACGTCTCCACGAAGGAGATCTACCAACTCTTCCCCAAGGGCCCGGGGATCCTCGCGTCCAGGATCGCCGGTCTCACCAAGCCGAAGGGGTGCATCTGATGACCACCGTGCTCGAGCAGCAAACGACGGGGCTGGCCGCGGGCGAGAGCGAGCAGGAAGTCACTCGCAAGGTCGCGATCATCTGCTCCAAAGGGAGCCTGGACATGGCGTACCCGGGCCTCATCATGGCCAACGCGGCCCGCATGATGGGGATGGACGCCACCATCTTCTTCACCTTCTGGGGGATGGACATCATCAACAAGAAGAAGGTGGACCATCTCCACGCCGGGCTCCTGGGGAATCCCTCCAGCCCCATGCCCCACTCCATCATGGGCCTTCCGGGGATGGAAGCCCTGGCCACCAAGATGATGGTGAAGAAGATGGAAGAACTGGACATTCCCCCGGTCTCGGAGCTGTTGGAGATCCTCGATGACGCCGGCGCGGAACTCTACGCATGCCAGCTCGCCATGGAGATGTTCAACCTCTCCACGGATGATCTCGTTCCCCAGGTGAAGGAGAGCATCACCGCCATGGACTTCTGGGAGAAGGCGGAAGGAGCCCAGATCGTCTTCATCTGAACC
>JAOUPR010000096.1 GCA_029879725.1 Gemmatimonadota bacterium
TGTGTCGCTGGCGCCCCGCACGCTGGAAGCGCAGTCGGGATGCCGTTTCGGAGAGGGTTCGGGAAGCCTGAACCAGATCACGCTCTCGGGGGGAGCGCGCATCATCTATCTGGGCACGCCCCATTTCGAGTGCGACGACGGGGTGCAGATCTGGGCCGACTCCACGGAAGTGTACTCGGCGGAAAACATGGCGATTCTCATGGGGAACGTGCGATATCTCGACCGCGCCCGGGAGATGCGCTCCGAGACGGCGCGGTACTTCACCAGGATCGCCCGCCTCCAGGCCCGGGGGTCCCTGGTGATCCGGGACCTGGAGAATGGATCGCGCGTGGAGAACGGCTCGTTGGTCTACCTGCGGGCGACGGCACAACGCCCCCGGGAAGAGCTCGTGGTCACCGCGGAGGACGGAGAGCCGCGCCCCCGCGCCCTCCTCCCCGGATCCGGGGATCCGGATACCGGCGAAGGGGCGCCCCAGGAGGTCGAGGGAGACCGTCTCACCCTCGTGGGTCACGGATACCTGGAGGCCGTGGGCGACGTCCGTATCGTGAGGGAGGCCCTCCTCGCCTTTGCCGACACCGCCGAGTTCTTCCAGGATGCCGACTCCCTCCTCCTGCGCGGGGAGGCGCGCGTGGACGGTGACTCGTACGACCTCTCGGCCCGGACCATCGCCACGGGTCCGTCGCAGGAGGACGTGCGGGAGCTCACTGCCTTTCCGGACGCCGTTCTCGTCGGAGACGACGTGGAGTTGGAGGCGCCCCGCATCGTTCTGTCCACCGTGGACGGCGCGCTGCAGAGACTGGTGGCCGTGAGCCTGGGAGAGGGGGAGGGTGTCGCACCGGATCCGGACCTCCTCCCCACGCCGCCCCCGGTCCCCGTGCGTACTCCCGGAAGGGTCCCACCCACCCGGCCCACGGTGAAGTCGGAGAAGTTCGGGATGGTGGCCGACTCCCTCGACGTCGCCGCGCCCGACGGAGTGCTCGAGCGCATCTTCGCGGTGGGACGCGCCCGGAGCGAGTCCACCGACCGCGACTCCATCAACGTGGAGATGCTTCCGGTGCTGGCGCGCTCCGACTGGGTGGAGGGAGATACCATCATCGCGTACTTCTCCCGGGTCTCCGGGCCGCCGGACACCGTGGCGCCCCCGCTCGACTCCCTTCCGGACGTCGCTTCCGCTCCCGAGGGCGACTCCAGCGCGTATCGCCTCGATCGGCTGGAGGCGCGCGGCAACGCCAGCAGCCTGTACCGTCTGGACCCGGCGGACACCAGCGCGGTGGCGGGGGTGGACCCGCCGGCCCTCCACTACGTGGTGGGACGCACCATCACCATCATCATGCGGGACGGGGACGTCGAGGAGATGAAGGTCGAGGGCCCCAGCCAGGGCCTCCACCTGGAGCCCGGCCCCCGGCGTGCGGACCCTCCGGCGGATACCCTGAAGGTGGTCCGTTGAGCAGCGCTCCGGGACGGTCGGAGGTGATCCGCTTCGTCGGCACGTTGCGACCGGAGGAGCTTCCCGTCATGGTGGGACTCAACGTCATCTTCCTCCTGGCCGACGAAGACGGCGTGGTGGGAAGAGCCGCCTGGGCGGAGGCGGTGGCGGAGAGATTGGCGGCCCTCCAAGGCGGGATCCCGGGACCGGCCGCCTTCCTCCTCCGCCGAGGTCCCGAGGTGTTCCGCCGGTTCCTCGACAAGGAAGTCGTGCCTCGGCTGGCCCAGGCCGGTATCCTATGGGAGGGCCCGGCGGACGGAGCCGAGGAGCTCGTGCTCGAAAATGGATTCTGGAACAACGTGAAATCGGATCGGAATGAGGTGATGGCACAACTCGAAGCGGGAGCCGCGGTGCTGGCGGAGATGCGATGATGGGCGCCCCCGGCTCCGCCAGCCATCTCACCGGCGAAGGCCTGACCAAGGTCTACCGTCGGCGTCGGGTCGTCGACGGCGTGGACATCTCCGTCCGGCAGGGAGAGATCGTGGGGTTGCTCGGTCCCAACGGGGCAGGGAAGACCACGACCTTCTACATGATGGTGGGGTTGATCTCACCCCAGGAGGGTCGGGTCTCCCTGGATGGCGACGACCTCACGGATGTCCCCATGTACAAACGGGCACGCCGCGGGGTGGGATACCTGGCGCAGGAGCCCTCCATCTTCCGGAAGCTCACGGTGGAGGAGAACGTCCTGGCCATCCTGGAGACGCTCAAGCTCCCCAGGGAAGAGGAGTCGGAGCGCCTGGAACACCTCCTGCGCGACCTCTCCATCGAGCATCTCCGCAAGAACAAGGCGTACGCGCTTTCCGGCGGGGAGCGTAGACGGCTGGAGATCACGCGCGCGCTGGTCCAGAGTCCCAAGTTCATGCTCCTGGACGAGCCCTTCGCCGGCATCGATCCCATCGCCGTGAACGACATCCAGGAAATCGTGCGGGGCCTCAAGGCCCGGGACATCGGCGTGATCATCTCGGACCACAACGTGGAGCAGACGCTGGAGATCGTGGATCGCGCGTACATCATGTACGATGGTAAGATACGAGTGAGTGGCACGGTGTCGGAGTTGGTCTGGCACGACGAGGTGGCCGAGATCTATCTCGGGCCCACCCTCACGGCCCGCATGCGATCGCGGTATCCGCGTTCGGGCCCCGCGGCTTCCGTGTCCTGAACCCGTCGTCCGAAGCGCCGAGGCCATGAGTCCTTTCAACACGAGACTCTTCCAGAGCACGCAACTCCGCCAGGAGATGCGGATCAATCCACGCCTGTATCAGGCGATGGAGTTGCTCTACATGCCTCTTCTCGATCTCCAGCAGCACCTCAAGGAGGAACTGGCCGAAAATCCCTTCCTCGAGATGACGGAGGCCGACGTCCAGCAGGAAGTGGAGTTGAAGGACGACACCAAGGACGAGCCGCTGGGAGACGAGGTCGACTGGGAGGAGATCCTCCTGGACGGCTTCGACGTGGGGGGACGGCGTGCGCAGCACGATCACACCGAGTTCCGTGAACCCACGCCCGTGGAGGTCCCGGACCTCCACGACCATCTCATGGATCAGCTCCACTACCTCGCCCTTTCGGATCGCGAGCTGCGCCTGGCCGAGGAGATCGTGGGGAACATCGACGACCAGGGCACGCTCGCGTGCGAGCTCTTCCAGGTGGTGGACGGCGTGAACGTTTGGCTGGACGAAGTGCGCCCGGTGGCGCGGGCCAACGTGGATGCGCTGGACGACGAGGATGAGAGAACGGCGGAACTGGCGGAGTTGGAGGCCACGCTGAGCCCCTACTCCATCACCGAGGCCGAGGCGATGCTCGAGGTCGTGCAGAGCCTCGATCCCCCGGGAGTCGGAGCCCGCGACATCCACGAGTCCATCCTGATCCAGTTGCGCCGCAAGAATGAAGAGGACGGACTCACCTACGTCATCGCGCGCGACCACTTCGACGGGTTGGTGAACCACAGGTGGTCGGACATCGCCCGGGAGCTCGGAGTCTCCCCAAAGGAGGTCCAGGACGCCGCCGACCAGATCGCCCTCCTCGACGCGAAGCCCGGGATGCGCTATTCGGCCGCGCCCGAGGAGTACATCGTACCGGACCTCATCGTGGAGAAGATCGACGGGGAGTACATGGTCTTCGCCAACGATACCAGCCTCCCGCGCCTCCGGATTTCACGGGCCTACAGGGAGGTGGCGCGCGACAAGACCCTCTTCACGGGCGAGAACAAGGAGTTCATATCCAGCAAGCTCAACGCGGCCAACTGGATGATCCAGGCCATCGAACAGCGCCGGCAGACCATGCTCAAGGTCATGGGCTTCATCGTCGACCGCCAGCGTGAGTTCCTGGAGCGCGGGGTCCAGTACATGCGGCCCCTCACCCTCCGGGAGGTCGCGGACCACATCGAGATGCACGAGTCCACCGTGTCCCGGGTGACGAACCAGAAGTATGCCCAGACGCCACGAGGTGTGTTCCCGCTCAAGTACTTCTTCTCCAGCGGCCTGACCACCACCACCGGCGAGGACATCTCCGCACGGGGCGTGAGGGACAAGATCCGCTCGTTGGTGGCCGACGAGGACCCCCGCAAGCCCCTCACGGACCAGGCCATCGTGCGCTCCCTCGAGGCGGAAGGGGTGAACATCGCCCGCCGCACCGTCGCCAAGTATCGGGACCAACTGGGCATTCTCACCGCCCGCATGCGCAAGCGGGTCTGAGGTGGCCATGAGCGAACCTTCCGTCCAGCCGGCCGTGGCCGCGGCCACTCTGAACGACCTCATGCGCCGGGATTTCGCGCTGGTGATCCCGGCCTTCAACGAGGTCGAGGTGGTGCCCGACCTGATCCGGGAGCTACGCGAAGCCTTCAAGCGGTTCGATCTCCACGGGGAGATCCTCTTCGTGGACGACGGTTCCACGGACGGCACGGCCGAGCGGGTGCTCGAGGAAGCCAACGGATGGGATCTCGTGCAGGTCCTGAGGCACCGCGCCAACAAGGGAAAGACCGAGGCCATCCTCACCGCGGCCGCCGCGACGCAGCGAAGCTACCTGGTCCTCTTCGACGCGGACCTCCAGCACCGGCCCGACGAGATCCCCCGCTTCCTCGCGGAGCTCCAGGAAGGGTGGGACATGGTCACGGGAAGGAAGGTGGGCACGTACGAGAAACAGGTGGTCTCGACCGTGTACAACGCCATGTCGCGCATGATCTTCAAGGTCCCCGTGTCGGACCTCAACTCCATGAAGGCCTTCCGGCGCGAGATCCTGGACGGGCTGAACCTGCGCCACGACTGGCACCGCTTCTTCGTGGTCATGGCGTTCGCCCAGGGGTACTCGGTCACCGAAATCGACATCGAGCTCCTCCCCCGCCGGGCGGGGACGTCCAAGTACCAGGGGATCTTCCGGATCCTGGTGGGGCTCCTCGATCTCACGTCCGTCTCCTTCCTCCTGGCCTTCTCGCGAAAGCCACTGATGCTCTTCGGGTCCGTGGGGATGGCGCTGGTTGTGGGGGGCATGGTGGTGGGCCTGCTCTCGATCTACCTGCGATTCCTGCACCCCATGCTGGGCTTTCCTCCGTACATCCCGCCCATGGGATATCGGCCGCTCCTGTATCTGGTGATGCTCCTCGAGACCCTGGGCTTCCTCCTGGTGGGATTCGGGCTGGTCTCGGAGCAGATCGCCCAGGTCCGGGACGAGATCGAGAGCCTCAGAAGGGAGCCCTGAGACGTTGCCTCACAGAGTGCTGGTGGTCGTGGGAACCCGCCCCGAGGCCATCAAGATGGCCCCGGTGGTGCACGCCCTTCGCCGCCGCGCGCCCGCGCTGGAGACCCGTCTGGTCCTGACGGGACAGCACTCGACGCTGGTGGACGACCTCCTGGACGCCCTGGGGCTCGCGCCCGACCACACGCTGGGGATCATGTCCCAGGGGCAATCGCTCTATGACGTCGTACACCGCGCGCTGGACGGCCTCCGGGACGTCGTGCGTGGGTTCCGGCCCGACGTCCTCCTGGTCCAGGGGGACACCGCCACCGTGTTCGCGGGCGCCCTGGTGGGGTTCTTCGAGGGTGTGCGGGTGGGGCACGTGGAGGCGGGACTGCGCAGCGGAGACATGGCGGCGCCCTTCCCGGAAGAGGGGTTCCGGCGCCTCACCGATGTCCTGTCGGACTACTACTTCGCCCCCACCGGGAGGGCCGCGGCGGCGCTGCGGACCGAAGGGGTCCCGGAAGAACGGATCCACGTCACGGGCAACACCGTGGTGGACGCCCTCACGGGCTTCATGGATGCGGACGGCCGGGCCTCGGACCCCGTCCTGGCCGACGTGCTGGAGGGCGTGGCGCGCGGCGAGAGCCGGCTCGCGCTCCTCACGGCGCACCGCCGCGAGTCCTTCGGCGACGCCATCCGCGAGGTGTTCCGGGCCGTCCTGGACATCGTCGGGCGCGCGCCGGACCTCCAGGTGGTCTATCCGGTGCATCCCAACCCCGAGGTGAGCGGCCCGGCCCGCGAGATCCTGGCCGGACACCCCCGCGTCCACCTCACGGAACCGCTGGGCTACCAGGATCTCATGCGCGCGCTGAAGGCGGCCTCGCTGGTCCTCACCGACTCCGGGGGGATCCAGGAGGAGGCGCCGACGTTCGGGGTGCCCGTCCTGGTTTTGCGGGAGGTGACGGAGCGGCCGGAAGGCGTGGAGGCGGGCGTGGCCCAACTGGTGGGAACCGACGGCACCCTCATCGTGGAGCGCGCCCTCGACATCCTGCAGCGGCCCGCCGCCCCCGCGGAACGGCGCGTGAACCCCTACGGAGACGGGCGGGCGGGGGAGCGCATCGCCGACATCGTGCACGCGGACCTCACGGGCGTGGCCCGGTCCACGGAGGACTGGAGCGGGCGGTGAGGATCCTCATGCACTGCGTGTACTTCCCGCCGGAGGTGGGCGGGCTCGAGAGCCACGTGTACCACCTCTGCCGCGCGCTGGCCGCGGAGGGCCACGAGGTGGACATCGTGACCTCCCGGTCCATGGCGGGCACCCCCGCCCACGAGGTCATGGACGGGGTGCGGGTGTGGCGCACCTGGTTTCCCGGGAAGAGTCCTCTGGGATGGGCCGCCCACAGCCTCGCGTCCCTCCCCAGGGTGATGGCCCTGGCCCGGGAGGCGGACGTCCTCCATGCCCAGGCGTTCTCTTCGGTCCCCCCGCTCCAGATCGCTCGCGCGGCCACCGGAGCGCCCCTGGTGACCACCTTCCACACCTCCCACTTCCTGGTGAGGGCCGAGAAGCCCCTGTGGAAGGGGATCCTCGGCCGCCTGGTGGCCGCGGGCGACCACAATCTGGCCGCCAGCCGGGAGATCGCGGAGGTGGCGGAGCGCCTGGCCCCGGGGCACCCTGTGGAGCCCGTCACCAACGGGGTGGACACGGATCTCTTCCGCCCCATGGAGCCGACCCTCACCCGCGAAGTCCCGGAGCGCAAGCGCATCGTGGTTCCACGGCGGCTCTTCCCCAAGAACGGGGTGGAGTACTTCGTCCGCGCCGTGCCGGAGATCCTGGCGCGGGTGGACGCCGAGGCGATCCTGGTCGGAGACGGTCCGGAAGGGCCGCGCCTCCGCGCCCTCGTGGACGAGCTGGGAATCGCGGATCGAGTGACCTTCCTGGGCGCCCGCCCCAACGCCGAGATGCCCGGGATCCTCTCCTCGGCGGATCTGGCGGTCTTCCCGTCCCTCATGGAAGCGACCTCGGTGGCCGCGCTGGAGTGCATGGCGTGCGGACTCCCCGTGGCGGCCTCCAACGTGGGCGGGCTCCCCGAGATCGTGGACGACACGGTCGGGGGGCTCTTCGCCCCGGCGGATCCCCGGGACCTCGCCCGGGTGGTCGCGGGCCTCCTGGCCCGCGAAGATGTGGACGCCCTGGGCGCTGCGGCGCGACGCCGCGTCGTCGCCTCGTGGAGCAACGCCCGGCTGGCGCGGAGGCATCTGGACATCTACCAACGACTCCTGACCCGGAAACGATAGTCCATGGCACGGAAATCGAGAGCTGACAGGGGAGCGCGCCACGGCTCCGCGGCGCCCACGCCCTCCACCGGGAAGAGCACCTCCCACGAGCCGGGCCTGGCCTGGTGGGTCCCGGGAGCGGTGTTCGTGGTGCTGGCGGGCTACCTGTTCCGGGAATTCGTCTTCAGCGACCGGATGCTGGTGGGGAGCGACACCCTGGGGCTGGGCTACATGGCCCGGGCCTTCTACGCCCACGCGGTGGGCGATCTCGGCGATTTCCCGCTCTGGGCGCCCAACCTCCTGGGGGGCACCCCCTTCCTGGAGGCGCTCTCCGGAGGGGATTCGCTGTACCCCACGGCGCTCCTCCTCTTCGTGATGGAGCCGTATCGCGCCCTGGGGTGGAAGCTCGTGATCCACGTGCTGGCGGCCGGGTTCCTCATGTTCGGGTGGGTTCGGACGCTGGGCGCGTCCCGGAGCGCCGCACTCCTGGCCGGGGTGGCCTA
This sequence comes from Gemmatimonadota bacterium, assembly GCA_029879725.1. GTDB lineage: Bacteria > Gemmatimonadota > Gemmatimonadetes > Longimicrobiales > Gaopeijiaceae > JAOUPR01. The sequence goes on from JAOUPR010000096.1 coordinate 7,933, forward strand.
CATGCTGGCCCCCTTCTTCGTGAGCCTGGTCCACCCGGGGCACGACGGGAAGATCTTCGTCACCGCGCTGGCCCCCCTCCTGTTCTGGATGGTGGAGCGCCACTTCGTGCGGGCTCGCCTGGCCACCTTCGCCGGAGTGGGGCTCACGGTGGCGCTGGTGCTCTTCACGACCCATTTCCAGATGGCGTACTTCCTCTTCGCCGCCGTGGGGTGCTACGCGCTCTTCCGGGCGGTGCAGTCGGGGAGGGAACGGGGGAGCAGGGCGTTCGGTACCTTCCTCCTCGCGTCCCTCCTGGGCGCGGGAGGCGCGGGGGTGCAGCTCCTCCCCGCGGCGGACTACGTCACCGAATATTCCCGGCGCACCCAGACCACCGACGCCGGGGCGGGGGAGACCGGGGTGGCCTGGTCCAGCTCCTGGTCCCTCCACCCCGAGGAAGTGGCCTCGCTGGTGATCCCCGAGTTCCCGGGGAACAACGCCAACGGCTCCGCCTGGACCTCGGGGACGTACTGGGGGCGCAACGCCTTCAAGGACAACCACGAATACGCGGGGCTCCTCGTCCTCCTCCTGGCCGCCGTCTCCTTCGCGGGCGGCCGCAGGCGCGGCCTCCGCCTCTTCCTCACCGGGATGGGGGCGGTGGCGCTGGCCTTCGCGCTGGGAACGCACACGCCGGTGTGGCGCGTCTTCTACGAGCTCGTACCGGGGATCTCCCTGTTCCGGGCCCCGTCCCAGGCCATCTTCCTCTTCGGGTTCGCCGCGGTGACGCTGGCCGCCCTGGGGCTGGACCGGGTCCTGGAGGCGATCCGCGACGGCTCCGACGCCGGCTGGCGGCCGGTGGGCCGCACACTCCTGGGTGGCGCCGCCGTGATGTCCGTTCTGGCGCTCCTGGCGGGCTCAGGAGCCCTCACGTCCCTTTGGGGGGGGCTCGTGTACCCCGGAGCCGACCCGGGCCGCCTGAGCGCCGTTCTGCCCCATCTGGCGCGAGGTGCGGGGGTGGGCGCCCTCCTGGCCTGGGCCCTCTGGGGAGTCGTGTGGGCCCTGCGGGGCGGATATGTCGGCCCCTCCCTCGCGGTGGCGGCCGTGGTGGGCCTCGCCGCCGTGGACGCCCTGCGCGTGGACGCGCCCTTCGTCCAGGTCATGAACTTCCACGAGTGGTCGCGTCCCGACCCCAACATCCGGGCCCTCCTGGACCGGGAGGCGGACAACCCGGAGCCGTACCGTCTGGTCTCCCTGGCCGGGAGGGCTCAGGACGTCACTCCGGCCATGCACGGAATCGAGCTGGCCACGGGGCATCACCCCAACGATCTGGGGCGCTACCGGGAACTCATCGGGATGAAGGGATCGGAGATGCCCGCCAACATCTTCAATCCCAACGTCCGGGCCCTCCTCAACGTGCGCTACATCCTGTGGCCGGACTGGGAGCTCGGGCCCGCCCCCGAGGGGCCGGTGGTGTCGCAGGCGGGGATGGGCGGCGGGCGGATCTACGCCACGCTCCTGGCGGACGGCGCGGGGCTTCCCCGGGCCCGCCTGGTGTCCTCCGCGGTGGTGAAGTCCGACCAGGAGGCCGTCCCGTACATCCTCTCCCCGGCCCACGACCCCGCACGGGAGGCCGTCCTCGCGGAAGCGCCCCCCATCGCCCTCGACGGGGAGCCGGTCACCGGGACCGTCACCTGGGAGGAGCGGGGGCTGGACCGGATGCGCTGGTCCGTCACCACGGACCGGCCCGCCCTCCTCGTGGTCGGGGACAACTGGTTCCCGGCCTGGAAGGCCACCGTGGACGGGGTGGACGCCCCGGTGTTGCGCGCCTACCACACCCTCAGGGCCGTGCCGGTGCAGGCGGGAGAGCACACCGTGGAGATGTACTATCGCTCCGAGGCGCTCACGCGTGGCCTCTGGCTGACCCTGGTGATCCTGGTGAGCCTGGTGGGGATGGGGGCGTGGGGGTGGTGGGCGGGACGGAAGGACGTGGGCGCGACGGGGGCGGAGCCGGCATGACCACCGGAGGCTCCCGCTGAATCGCCCGGGTCGCCCGGTCTGGAGGGGCGCGCAGCTCGTCCTCACCCTCCTGGTCACGTGGTTCATCCTGGACCGCATGGGGTTGAGCCTGGACGCCCTCTCCGACGTGGACGCGGCCTTCCGCGTGCCGTCCGTCGCCCTCATGGCGGTCTCGTGTGGGATCCTCCTGGCCGGATACGGGATCTCGGCCGCCCTGTGGGGGCGCATGGTGCTGGACCTCGGGGGTCCCGCGCTTCCGCTGGGCGCGGCCGTGCGGGTCTACATGGTCGCGAATCTGGGGCGGTACGTGCCCGGAAAGGTGTGGCAGATCGCCGGACTGGCCATGCTGGGCCGGCAGGTGGGCGTGCCTCCCCCGGTGGCGGCGGGCGCCGCGGTGGCGGGGCAGGGGATCTCGCTCGTCGCCGCCACCCTCGTGGGGTTTGGAACCCTCTTCGGCGGGAGCGGCCCGCTGGCGGGGTGGGGCGGATGGGTGGGGGGCGCCCTGGCGGCCGCCCTCGTCCTCGTCCTCGCGGCCCCGAAGGTGTTCCGGGCCTTCGTGGGGGCCTTCTTCCGCCTTGCCCGCAGGGAGCCTCCCGAGGAGCTTTCCGGCGTACACGCCTTCCGCTGGCTGGTCGCCTTCGTGCTCAACTGGGTCGTGTACGGCTTGGCCTTCCAATTCTTCGTGGCCAGTTTTGGGTTCGGAGGGCCCGTGCTCCCGGTGGTGGCGGCATTCCCGGCGGCGTACGTGCTCGGTTATCTCATGATCTTCGCCCCGGCGGGTATCGGGGTTCGGGAGGGGTTTCTGGTGATCTTCTTGGCGCCGTACATGGGTGTGGGCGAGGCGGGCGTCCTGGCCGCTCTGGCACGGGTCTGGACCACCGCCGTGGAGGTCGTTCCGGCGGCCGTCCTCTGGATCAGGACCCCGGGCGGCCGGGGGCCGGAGGAGAGCCCGGGTGCCTGAGGGACGATTCCTGGTCATCATCCCGACCTACAACGAGCGGGAGAACCTCCCCCGGGTGATCCCCGCGGTGCTGGCCCAGGATCCCCGCATCGAGATCCTGGTGGTGGACGACGCCTCGCCCGACGGCACCGGCGTGCTCGCGGACGAGATGGCCGCGGCAGAGCCCCGCATCCACGTGCTGCACCGACACGGAAAGGCCGGGTTGGGAAAGGCGTACCTGGCCGGCTTCCACTGGGGGCTGTCCCGCAATTTCGACCTCGTCTTCGAGATGGACGCGGACCTCTCCCACCCGCCCGACGCGCTCCCCACCCTCATCGAGAGTGCGGCCCGGGCCGACGTGGTCATCGGCTCGCGGTACGTGGACGGACGGGTCACGGTGGTGAACTGGCCCATGGGACGTCTCCTGGTGAGCTATTTCGGGAGCCTGTACGCGCGCGTGATCACCCGGATGCCCGTACGGGACGCCACCGGCGGGTTCATCTGCTGGAATCGGCGGGTCCTGGAGTCGGTGGCGCTGGATCGCGTGGAATCGAACGGGTACGCCTTCCAGATCGAGCTCAAGTTCCGCGCCTGGCGGAGGGGTTTCTCCCTCCTCGAGATCCCCATCCTCTTCACGGAGCGGGACACCGGGGAGTCCAAGATGTCCAAGAAGATCGTTCGGGAAGCGGTATGGCGGGTGTGGTCGCTCAAGCTCCGCGACCTCTTCGGGCGGCTGTAGGCGTGCAGGAGGAACCACGTTGAGCGGAACACGGATCGGCCGGGAGCACTACGACGCCTCCGGGTACTTCGAGGACGGGGCGGGGCACCTCACGGACCTCGCGAGCCGGTTCCAGCGGTACCGGGTGGAGAACGTCCTGGGGATCCATCGGCCGCGGGAAGGTGACCGGGTGGTGGACCTGGGGTGCGGGTGGGGGACCTTCGGATTCGTCCTGTCGCCCCACGTCCGCGAGGTGGTGGGCGTCGATTTCAGCCGCAAGAGCATCGAGCTCTGCCATCGGCGCCGGGCGGAGTCCGGGGCGGAGAACCTCCGCTTCCTCTGCGCCGACGCGGGGGATACGGGGCTGGACGAGGGGGAGTACGACGTGGTCATCGCCGCGGACCTCTTCGAGCACCTGTACCCGGAGGACTCGGCCCGGGTGGTGGCCGAGGCGTACCGCATCCTCCGGCCCGGGGGGTATCTTTCCGTGTGGACGCCCCACCGGGGGCACGTCCTGGAGATCCTCAAGAACCGGAACATCCTCCTGAAGCGTGACGTGACGCACGTGGACTACAAGTCCATGGACCGGATGAAGCGGCTGCTGGCGGAGCAGGGGTTCGTCATCGAGCGGGCCTACTACGCGCCGTCCCACGTCCCCGTCCTCCGATGGCTGGAGATGGGCCTGCAGAGGGTTCTCCCCCTTCTCAGGCGGCGGATCGCCGTGCTCGGACGCAAGCCCCCGGCGGGACCATGATCACCTCGGGGAAGGAGATCGAGCGGCGGTACCTTGTACGCGTGGACCCCGCCGCGCCATCGCGTTGGCCACCCCCCCGGCGCCTCCGCCAGGGGTACCTCCGCCTCCATGGGCCCTCGGTGCGGATCCGCCTCGGCGAGGCGGGCGGGGGGGTGCTCAACTGCAAGAGCGGCTCAGGACTCGTGCGCGACGAGGTGGAGACCACCGTGCCCGACGCCATGGCGGAGGCGCTCTGGCGGGCGTGCGAAAGCACGACGCTCGAGAAGGATCGGTTCCGCATCGGGCGCTGGGAACTCGACCGCTTCGCGGGGGACCTGGAGGGCCTGTGGGTCCTCGAGGTGGAGCTCGTCGCGGTGGACGAGCCCACTCCGCCCGTTCCCGAAGGAGTAGAGATCCTGCGTGAGATGACCGACGTCAACACGTTTACCAGCGCGGCTTTAGCGGCTCTCTCGCCGGAGGCCGCGCGCACCCTCGTGCAAACCGTCTACGGGAGGTCCGAGTGAAACGTACCGCGGTGG
>JAOUPR010000156.1 GCA_029879725.1 Gemmatimonadota bacterium
GGAGACGGCGGCGCGCCTCTTCGCCACCCTTCCCGCCAACCCCTGGGTCGAGGAGCTCCGGGCCGGGGTGGAGGTGGGCGAGGAGTGGGTGAAGGACTTCCTCCTCCAGGGGGCGGCGTACCCCGAGCGCCCCGGGCACGTCACCGTGGAGGTGGCGCCTCCCGTGGAGGGGCGGAAGGGATTGCAGCCGAGGATCCTGGCCCACGCGGTGGGGATCGTGGCGGGAGTTCGGGATAAAGCGCCCCTGGCGGACGTTGGCGTACTGGTTCGCACCAACAAGGCCGCCGCGTACCTCATCGCGGCGCTCCGACAGGCGGGGATCCCGGCCAGTGGGGAGGGGGGGACGCCCCTCACCGACGCCGCGCCCGTCAACGCCGTCCTCGCGCTCCTGACCCTGGCCGACCACCCGGCGCACACTCTGGCGCGCTACCACGTGGCCACCTCCCCCCTGGGGGAGGAGCTGGAATACCACGACCACGCCGATCGAGCCGGGTCCCGCGCCCTGGCCCACCGGGTGCGCCGCGATCTCGCCCGGGAAGGGTACGGCCGCACGGTGGCGCGCTGGGTGGGGCTGCTCACCGGCGTGCCGGGACGGTGTTCACCCCGGGAGGCCGGGCGCCTGGGCCAGCTGGTGGAGCTGGCCTTCCGGTGGGACGCCCGCGCCGACCTCCGCCCCGGCGGATTCGTCCGCTTCGTGGAGGAGGAGTCGGTGGACGAGCCCAGCGGCGCCCGCGTGCGGGTCATGACCATCCACCAGTCGAAGGGGCTGGAGTTCGACGTGGTGGTCCTTCCGGAGCTCCATGTCGGGCTGAACCCCCGTGCCGACCGGGACGCGGCGCTCCCGGTGCGCGAGTACGGGTCCGGTCGGGTCCTCCGCATCCATCCCAGGGTTCCCAAGGAGATGGCGGCCCTCTTCCCGGAGATGCGCGAGGCCGGGGATCAGGCGTGGAGCGCTGCGTTCCGCGACACCCTGAGCGCGCTGTACGTGGCCATGACCCGCGCCCGCTTCGCACTGCACCTGGTCGTCCCGGCGGAAGACGGGGAGAAGGCGTCGACGACGGCCACCGTGGCGCGCCTCGTATGCCAGGGACTCGCCACGGAGCACCCTTCCGATCCGGGGAGCCGCGTGTACGAAGACGGCGATCCGGAGTGGTATGCCCGCCTCCCCCGGAAGGACTTCAAGGGGGCAGCGCGGGAAGGTCGCGAGTCCTCGGCTACGGGCGGTGCGGCCGCGGGAGCCGCGACCGCCGGGACTCCGACCGCCGCAACGCCAGCCTTCGGGGCCCCCGCCCCGATCCGCTTCCTGGGCACCGCATCGGAGCGACCCCGGAACGTACCCCGCCTCTCGCCTTCGGGGATGGAGGGCGGAAGCACCGTGAGGGTGGAGGAGGTCCTGCGGAAGGATCTCTCCGGGAGGGCGCGCCTCCTGGGGACGCTGGTCCACGCATGGTGCGAGGCGATCGGGTGGATCGAGGACGGCCTTCCCGACGACTCGGTGCTCCGTCGGGTGGGCGGCCGGGCGGCCCCCGCCATGGCCCCCACGGAGATGGACGCCGCCATGGTGGAGTTCCGCCGCTGGGTGGAGGCCCCCGCCGTGCGCGACGTCCTCTCCGTGAGCCGCTACACCGAGGGGGCCGAGGTGATGGCGGAACTCCCCTTCGTGCGCCGTGTCCCCGACGGGATCATGCAGGGGTTCGTCGACCGGGTGGTGGTGGAGGAGGAGGACGGCCGGAGGGTGCGCGCCGAGGTCCTCGACTTCAAGACCGACCAGGTGGACGCGGCGGACCCCCACGCCATCGCGGAGCGCGCCGCGTATTATGCGCCCCAGCTCCAGGCGTACCGCGAGGCGGTGGCGGAGCGCTTCGGCCTCCCGCAGGAAGCGGTGACCTCCGCGCTGGTGTTCCTGCGGGCGGGAGTGGTGGTGTCCTGAGCGCAGGGGGGCGCGTCGGACATCCCGACGCGCCCCCCCGCCGGCAGGAGTGCCGCGGGGGGAGGAAGCAGAGGATCAGACGATGGCCGGAGGGCCCGTGGGACGTGGCGCCCGCCTGGGCCACCCCTTCCCCGTGCCCAGCGTGCGTCTCGCCGGATCCGCTGGCCGCGGAGCCAGGATATCGAAGCTCTCACGGTCGGTGGGGGAGGCACAAGGGGCCGCGGAGGGAGGTAGGTAGCCGGACGGTGACGGAGGAAGCCCGGCTCCCCTTCAGAACGTTCGCCTCACCCCGATGCTCATCCCGCCGAATGGAGCAGCGTCCACGGTAAGGCTCGGAGCCGCACGGCCCACCGCGGCAGCCAACGCGCGTTCCGCACGGACCTCCAGGATGGCCCCCACCGTGACCCCGACCAGGGCGAACACCAGCGTGGTGGACTCATCGCCTTCCGTGAGCCCGGCGGCCAGCCCTGCGCCCACGGTGGCAAAGCCCGCCACCGTTCCCACTCGGACTCCCAGGAGGCTGCGTCCGGAAGGCCACTCGTTACGCCTCGCGGCGGACTCCGCCGACGCTCCGATGCGGTTGCCCGCGACGAGACCGGATACGGTCGACGCGAGGAAGACCACGACCACCCTGTACGAGTCGCAGTCATGCCAGCACATGAAGGCCATCGATGTCGCCCCGGCCAGCCCTCCATAGCCCAACGTGGACGCCTCCGTCCAGAAGCTTTGCGCTGAGGCTCGCTCCGCCGCCGGACCGGCGAGGACCATCACGGCTGCGGCACCCAGGGTCATGGTCTTGCCGCACACGACTGCAATACGCCTCCGTGCCATCAGCTCACCCTCCCCATCTCGATCTGCACCAGCTCCGTGGCCATCCGATCGGCCTCCGTGGCCTTCCGGTACGCCTCCAGCTCCCGCGCCACCGTGCGGCGGATCTCCGCGTCCTCCACCAGCCCGTCGCGGTACCGCCTGAGGAAGTAGTCGATGGTCTCCACGCGGATCTTGATGGAGCCCGACGGCTTGTTCTCGTCCAGGTCACGGAAGGAGAAGAAGGGCGTCCCCGAGCTCTCGATGATCCCCTCGATGACCCCGGAGATGGGGGCGTCGTGGCCGCAGCGGAAGGAGCCGATCTCCATGGCGATGAGGTTGGGATGCCGCGCGGCGAACTTGGCGGCCCACATCTTCCAGTTGGAGTTCTCGCTGTACGCGTTCTTCCACACGTCGGTGATGTCCATGGGGTCCTTGATGACCCCTGCGCGCACCTCGTCTCCAAAGAGGCGCTCCAGGATGTCGTCGTCCAGGGGGAGGCTCGTCGGCGTGAACACAGGATACCGCCGCTTCTGGAACTCCACCAGGATGTCGTGGTTGATCCCTTCGTCGGCGTGGTAGGGCCGCCCCAGGAGGACGATCCCGATGCGGTCCTCGCGCTCCAGGCGCTCCAACTCCGCGCGGGTCTCGTCACGGAGCTTCCGCTGGAATTCGTCCTGCGCGGCGAACCCCGCTTCCACGGCGCGGCGGTTCTCCTCCGCCGAGAGCCCCAGGATGTCCTTGAAGTCCAGGTACATCTGCCGCTCGAAGAGCTCTCGCTGCCCCATGTTCACGAAGGTGTTCACGAAGCGGACGCCCTTCTGGGCGAAGGTGTCCCCCTCCTTGGTGAACGCCGCCCGCGTCGCCTCCGGGGTGGCGGTGATGGTGGGGCAGATGCGGTGTCCCAGCGCGCTCTCCATGGCCGACGGGACGTCGTCGATCATGGGGAAGAAGATGATGTCCAGCGGCTTCCGCTCGTGCT
>JAOUPR010000029.1 GCA_029879725.1 Gemmatimonadota bacterium
CGTTCTCATGAGCACCGAAGACGACGGGCTGGCCGCGGCCATGGAGCGCGTGTTCGCGGAGCTGGAGTCGCAGAGCCGCGCGGAGATGCTGGCCGAGGGCGCCGACCCGGACACCCTGGTGGTGGAGTGGTGGGTGGACGCGCGCTACCGCGGGCAGAGCTTCGAGCTGCGCGTCGGGTTCACCGACTGGGTGGCCGAGTACCACACCTCCCACGAGGAGCGGTACGGGTACCAGCGTCCGGACACGCCGGTGGAGGCGGTGACGCTGCGCGTGGTGGTCACGGCGCCTCCGGCGGAGCTGGAGGTGCCCACCCTGGAGCAGGCCGGCGAGCCGCCCCCGTCCACCACCTCGACGGTGGTGTTCGGAGGCGAGGCCATGGACGCCACGCGGGTCTGGCGCTCGGACCTCCGGGCGGGGCACACCCTCGAGGGTCCGGCGGTGGTGCAGGAGTACAGCGCCACCACCTGGATCCCGCCGCAGTGGCGGGCCGAGGTGGACGCCCACGGGTCGCTCCACCTGTTGCGCGAGGACTGACCGGGGCCCCTCCGGGGAGCAACCCTCCACCCGGCGCGGCGCATCCGTGCTGGGGAGGCTGTCCGCCATTATCTTGCTGGATCCGGATCAAGCCATGTGGCCAAGAGGAATGCTGAGGACATGAACGAAACTTCCGTCGTCGGAACGGACAGCGAGCTCCGCCCTCCCTACGGTGCGGCGGCGTTGGCCGGGCTCCTGGTATTCGCGCTGTACGCCATCACCCTGTCGCCGAGCACGGCGTTCTGGGACACCAGCGAGTACATCGCCACGGGGCACATCCTGGGCATCCCGCATCCTCCGGGGAACCCTCTGTTCGTGGTCCTGGCCCGGGCCTGGTCCATCCTCCTGGCCCCCCTGGGGCTCTCCGTGGCGGTACGGATCAACCTGTTCAGCGCCTTCGTGAGCGCCGCCTCGCACGCCCTCTGGTTCCTGGTGGTGCACCACATCCTGCGGCACTTCTCCCGCGACCGGGCCTTCCGCCTGGCGGGCGCGTCGGTCGCGGTGCTGGTGAGCGCCACGGCGTTCACGGTGTGGAACCAGTCCAACGTGAACGAGAAGGTCTACACGGTCTCGCTCCTGACCATCGCGCTCCTGACCTGGCTGGCGTTCCGCTGGCAGGAGAACATCGGGAAGGGGAAGGACGACAACCTCCTCGTGCTCATGGCCTTCGTGCTGGCGCTGAGCGTGGGGAACCACCTCATGGCCTTCCTGGCCGCGCCGGCCATCGGGGTGTTCATCCTGGCGGTGCACCCCCGGACCCTGCTCAACTGGCGCATCTACGTGGCCGGATTCGCGGTGGCCATGCTGGGGCTGTCCATCCATCTCATGCTTCCCCTGCGGGCGGCGCTGGACCCGGTCATCAACGAGGCGGCGCCCACCTGCAGTACCCTGGGCGAGGCCATCACCAGCGTGGTGACCTACGGGAAGGCGGGGTGCACGGCGCTCTCCGACGCCCTGGCGCGCCGGCAGTACCTCAAGCCGCCCCTCTTCCCGCGGCAGGCCGACCTCGCCTCGCAGTACCAGAACTACCTGCAGTACTTCGACTGGCAGTGGGCGCGGTCGCTGGGCGGGCCCGACACGGTGTTCGCCGTGCTGCGCCTCCCCTTCACCATGCTCTTCACCGCCCTGGGCGTGTGGGGCGCCATGGAGCACGCGCGCCGCGACCGGCCCAGCTTCCTGTACGTCCTCACCCTCTTCGGCACGCTCTCCGTGGCGCTGGTGTTCTACCTGAACTTCAAGTACGGGTACACCCTCGCCGAGCGGAGCGTGACCGAGGTCAGGGAGCGGGACTACTTCTTCGTGGTCAGCTTCTCGGTGTGGGGACTGTGGGCGGGGATGGGGATCGCGGCGCTCTGGAAGGAGGCCGCCGAGGGGTTCTCCATCGGGCTGGCCAAGGCCGCGCCCATCCTGGGGATCGCGCTGATCCCCCTGGCCCTGAACTGGAGCTGGGCCTCGCGCGCCGGCGACTACACGGCCCGCGACTGGGCGTACAACCTGCTCATGAGCGTGGAGCCCTACGGCATCCTCTTCACCAACGGCGACAACGACACCTTCCCGCTCTGGTACCTCCAGGAGGCCGAGGGCATCCGCCGCGACGTCACCGTGATCGTGACGTCGTATCTGAACACCGACTGGTACGCGCGCCAGCTCCGTGACCTCACCGAGCCCTGCGCCGAGAACGAGAAGGCGTCGGACGACTGGACCCGCATCCTCTGCCAGCGGCCCTACACGGCGGAGAACACGGGAGCGGCCTACGTGAACAACCGCGCGGACGCCGGAGACAAGGTCCCGCTCCTGATGGACCGCCCCATCCGGCCGCCCACCAAGTCCATCTTCCCCCTGGACGACGCCGCGCTGGCCCGCGTGGCGCAGAGCTACTACCAGATCCAGGACGACTCGCAGATCACCATGGGGAACGTGAAGGCGGTGTTCCGCGGCGGCACCTACCTGGCGCCGTGGCAGCAGTACGCCCTCAGCCTCGTGAACCACGTCATCGACGAGCGCCCCATCTACTTCGCCTCCAGCGGGAACGCGGCCGCCTCGCTGGGCGTGGAGCCGTACATCGTCCGCCACGGGCTCGCCTTCAAGCTGGAGAACGGCCTTCCCGGAGAGAGCGGGAACCCGGGGAACGTGGCCATGGATCCCTCGGTGTACTCGCCTGTGGTGGGGGACTGGATGGACGTCCCACGGACCCGAACCCTCACCGACGAGGTATTCATACACAGGGGCGGGATTCCCGAGGGATGGGAGCACTGGCCCGACGTGTCGACCCTGGGGATCCCCAACTACTACGCGTGGGGATACCTGGCGCTCATGCAGGCGGCGGTCCAGGAGGGCAACGCCGCGGACGCGGCCCGGTACCAGGAGCGTGCCGAGGCGTGGTCCACCCTGGGGAACGGGGCGTTCTAGGAGCTTCTTCGGGAGGAGGCAACATGGACGAGCGCGTACACTGGGAGCGCATCGCCGGCTTTTCCGCGGCCTATCAGGCGGATCTGGCGCGGCAGCAGCTCGAAGCGGCGGAGATCCCCGTGGTGGTGAGGGACGACCAGACCGGGATCTTCGGCCCGGGGTTCTCCGGCGCAAACGCCCTGGGGATGGACGTCCTGGTGCCGTCGGACCTGGTGGAGGAGGCGCTGGAGGTGCTGGCGGACCTCCTGGCGGCCTCGGGAGAGAGCTCGCCGGCCTGACTCGGGGCCTGACGCGGGGCGGAAGCCGCGCGGGTCAGAGATCCACCAGGGTGCCCAGGCCCCGTTCCTCGGCCACGGCCAGGACCCGGGCGGCCACCACCACGTCCTCCACCGCGTTCCCCACCGACTTGAAGAAGGTGACGTCGTCCGGGGACACGCGGCCGGGACAGCGGCCCAGGGCCACCTCCCCCACCTCGCCCACGATGACGGAGGCGTCCACCACTCCCTGGCGGATGGGGACGATGAGGTCTCCGGCCTCGGCCAGCGCCGCCTCCCTCTGATCCACGAACACCCGGGCGCGGGCCACCAGGTCGGCGTCCACCTCCTGCATGGCGGGCGTGTACGAGCCGACTCCGTTGACGTGGGCCCCCTCCTCCACGCCGTCTCCGGGGAAGACGGGCGTGGCGCTGTCCGTGGCGGCGATGACGATGTCCGCCCCCGCCAGCGCCTCGCGGGGGTGCTCGACGGCCCGGGCCACCACGGCCGTCTCGCCACCGGTGCCCCGCAGTTCCGCCACGAGCCGCTCCGCCGACTCTCCCCGGCGCGACATCACCCGCACCTCGCGGACCGGGCGCACGCAGCGCACGGCTTCGAGCTGGGTACGCGCCTGCACGCCGGCCCCGAAGAGCGCCACCACGCCGGCGCTCTCCCGGGCCAGGAGGCCGGTGGCGAACCCCGACGCCGCCCCCGTGCGCAGGGCCGTGAGGTACGTCCCGTCCATGAGCGCCAGCGGGCGCCCGGTGGCCGCCTCCAGGACCATGACCACGGCGTGGATGGCCGGGATCCCCAGGGAGGCGTTCCCGGGGCACACCGACACCACCTTCACCCCCGTCGCCTCGGTGGACGCCACGTGCGCCGGCATGAAGAGGTGGACGCCGTGCCGGGTGTCGAGGCCGGCCCGCAGCGGCACCTGGGCGTCTCCCGACGAGATGGCGCGGAAGGCCTCGCCCATGGCGGCCACGGCCCCGGCCATGTCCACGGCCTCCCGTACGTGGGCTTCCCCCAGAAGACGGATGCGCATGGATGGCCTTTCCCTGTGGAGTGGATCGATATTGAGGGCTCGCGCGCCGCGGCGCTGAAAGTATCCACCTTCCGGAGGGTTCGCACACGTGTCCGCTCCTCGTGCCCCCGTCCTCGTCGTGGGCGCCGGCGTCTTCGGCGCCGGTGCCGCCTGGGAGCTGCGCCGTCGCGGCCATGCGGTCCTCCTCCTCGACCCCGGACCGATCCCCCATCCCGACGCGTCGTCCACGGACGTCAGCAAGATCGTGCGCACCGACTACGGGTCCGACGCCTTCTACCACGAGCTCGCGGGCGAGGCCATGGCGGGGTGGGACCGCTGGAACGCCGAGTGCCCCCGCCCTCTGTACCACGAGGACGGGTTCCTCCTCCTCTCGGCGTCCTCCCTGGACGCGGGTGGGTTCGAGCACGAGAGCCTGAGGATGCAGGAGCGCGCCGGAAACCCCGTGGAGCGCCTCTCCGGAGAGGCCCTCTCCGCCCGCTTCCCCCGGTGGAGCGCCGACGCCTTCGCCGAGGGGTACCTGAACCGCCGCGCGGGGTGGGCGGAGAGCGGCGCGGTGGTGGAGTGGATGGTGGATCGTGCCCTGGACGCCGGAGTGGTGCTGGAAGAGACCGGGGTGGAGTCCCTGGCCTTCGCCGGCGACGAGGTCACCGGCGTGGTCACCACGGACGGCCGCACGGTGCGGGGATCCACCGTGGTGGTGGCCGCGGGGTCGTGGACCCCGGCCCTCGTTCCCTGGCTGGGGGGGCTCATGTCCGTCACCGGACAGCCCGTCCTCCACTTCCTGGTGGAGGACCCCACCCCCTTCCAGGCCCCCGTCTTCCCCACCTGGGCGGCGGACATCGCCAACACCGGGTGGTACGGATTCCCGGCGCTGGACGACGGACGGGTGAAGGTCGGGCACCACGGCCCCGGCATCCCCCTGGACGCCCGCCCGGGAGACGCCGCCTGGACCGCCCACGAGGAGCGCTGCCGGGCGTTTCTCCAGCGAGCCGTCCCGGCGTTGGCCGACGCCCCCGTGGTCACGCGCAGGGTGTGCCGCTACTGCGACTCCCGCGACGGCGACTTCCTGGTCGACCGCGATCCGGGCCACCCGGGGCTGGTGGTGGCCTCGGGGGGGAGCGGCCACGGGTTCAAGTTCGCCCCCGTCCTGGGGCGGATCATCGCCGACGTGGTGGACGGGAGCGGCCAGGAGACCTACTCTCGTTTCAGGTGGCGCACCTCCGCGGCGGCCCGTCCAGAGCAGGCCCGCAGCCGCGGCTGACCGTCACGCAGAGTCCATCTCCCACCACGACATCCCATGGAATTCGTCCACACACCCCACGCACCCCAGCCCGCGGGACACTACAGCCAGGCCATCATCCACAACGGCAGCGTGTACGTGGCCGGGCAACTCCCCATCGATCCGGAAGACCCCGACGCCGAGCGGGGATCGGTGGGAGACCAGACCCGCCGGGTGCTGGCCAACATCGCGGCCATCCTGGACGCCGCCGGAAGCGGGTTGGACCGGGTGGTGCAGATGACCATCTACGTGTCGGACATCTCCCAGTGGGGCGAGGTCAACAAGGTGTACGCCCAGGTCATGGGGATGCACCGCCCGGCGCGGGCCGTGGTGCCCGTGAAGGATCTCCACTACGGGTACGCCCTGGAAGTCCAGGCCATCGCCGCCCTCAAGGAGGGCTGAGCCCCCCGGAAGGGCGGGCTACCGCTTCTTCCCGGCCGCCCGGGCGCGGCGCACGGGCACGTGCTCGCGGAACGTCACCGCGCCCCACCCGGCGGCGGCGCGGGTGAGGGTGGGGAGCCCCTCCGCGTCTTCCCGCAGCTCGAAGATGGCGTCGAAGACCTCGGGCCGCGCGTCCACCGAGTCGCCCCGGGTCAGGAGGAAGAGGGACGGGATCTCGTCGCGGAGCTCCTGCATGAGGTCCAGCGCCCGCAGCCTGGCTTCCTCGTCCATGCGGTCGAAGGGCTCCTCCACCGTGAGCGACGCCATGACCCGGCCGCGCCCGGCCACCAGCGAGGCGCCCGCCAGGCGCAACGCGAGGCGGCCCACGGCCAGGTCTTCCTCCGACAGGGGAGACAGGGGGCCCGCGTCGCCCTGGAGCTCCGCCCCCGACCCGGAGGACGTCACCGCCAGCATCCGTCCCCCCGACATCCGCGCCACGAACCGCGAGGCCCGGTCGAGGAGGATGTCGCGGGCGCGGGCGCGGCGGGCGCCGGCCATGCGCAGGAGGACCCGGGCCACCAGGACGCGGGGCCCGGCGTCGGACCCGGGCTCTCCCACGGCGCCGGCGCGGGGACCGGTGAGCGCCCCCCCGGTCTCCTCCCGCACCCGGGCCTTGAGCAGCTCCACCCTCTCCGAGCTGGCCTCCAGCGCCGCGTGGTGGCGGAGCGATCTCCCCTCCAGCTCCTGGAGCGCGGCGGGCTTGAGCTCGAGCTGCTCGCGCCGGTTCCGCCACCAGCTACCGTCCTGGACCACCGACTCCCACTCGTCCTTGAGCTCGGCCAGGACCTCCTCGTAGTGGCTCTCCAGGACGCGCCCGCAGGTGGGGCACGCGGCGGACGGGCCGGCGGCCTCCATGGCGCGCAGGCGCGCCCGCAGCTCGCGGGCCCGGTCGCGGAAGGCGTGCAGGGTGGTCTCGGCGTCCTGGCGCTCGCGCAGCCACCCCATGGTGGCCACCTCCACCTCTCCGTCCACCTCGGCGACGTCGCCGCGCAGCGATCGCAGGTCGTCTTCCGCGCGCTCCAGGGCCGCCACCAACTCCCGCGCCCTGGCCTCCGACCCGGGCCGCACCGGCCGGTCTTCCACCGCCTCCGCGGACATCATGTCCACGATGGCGGAGTCGAGGCCGGCCAACCGCTCGATGGCGCGGTCCAACACGCCCACCCCGCGGGCCTCGGCCACGGCCTCGGTGGCGCGGCGCACCGCCGCCTCCAGGGTGAGGGTGTCGACTCCGGCCCAGAGGGCCCGCAGGGACGACTCGCCGTCGGACCCGTCGTGGGCGGTGAGATGGGCGGTGAGGGCGCGGCGGATGCGGCCTCCTCCCCCGATCACCGCCGTCAGCCCGGGCTGGAGGAGCTCGGCGAAGCCGCCGCGGTCCACGGCGCCCAGCGGCGCCGCTCCCGCCCCGTCGGCTTCGTCCGCGAGGGCGCCGCGCAGCACCTCCGCCACGTCCTCTCCCCACACCCCGTCCCGCTCCAGCTCCTCGCGGACCAGCGGTTCCAGGAGCTCGGGTGTTCCGGAGGTGAGCCACGCCTCGGCCGGGGTCCGCAGGGGCGTGCCCGCCTCCACCATGAGATGCAGCGCGCGCTGCCGCAGCGCGTGGAGATCCTCTCCCTGGAGCGCGAGCAGGTCCCGCGGCCCCACGCCCTCCAGGCGCAGACGGACGATCTTCCCGTCGATCCCACCGGGCACCTCTCCGGTGACCTCCCGGACCCGCCGGCGGAGGTGGTCGGGATCTCCCGGCTTGGCCTTGATGGGCGCCAGCGCCGCCACCGCCCGTCCCGGGATGGCGCGGAAGGAGGTGGTCCCCTTCTTCAGGTCCACCACCAGGAAGCCCTTCTCGTCGGCGCCTTCGTCCCAGGGGTCGAGGGCGACGCGCTCGATGGCCCCCGAGTAGTGGACGCCCTCTCCGATCCGCGTGTGGCGGTGCAGCCCCCCCAGCGCCACGTAGTCCCAGTCACGCCCGTCGATGTCCACCGACGGCAGCCCCGAGGCCGGGGCGACCCGGGCGTGCACCACCAGGATGTTCCAGCGCGCCTTGGGGTGGGGCTCGGGCACCGCCGGGGGTGTGCGCACCGCGGCCCGGTGGGGGAGGAGACAGGCGTGGAGGTCCAGCTCCTCCACGAGGATGGAGCGGGTCAGCCCCGTGGCCGCCTCCACGTTGGGAAAGGTGTCCAACACGGCCAGCGCCCCGGGGTCGCCGGGGCGGCGGGGCGTGTCGCGGGGGCCCGCCACCATGAGCACGGGGGTGGCCGGCACGGACGCGCGCAGCACCTCCAACCCTCGCGTGAGGGCCACCAGCGCCCCCGCGGGTGGGTCCGGGCGGTCGAAGACGTCTCCGGCCACCACCACCACGTCGGGGCGGAGGCGGACCAGCTCCTGGATGCAGCGGTCGAAGGCCACCGCGATGTCCCGCTCCCGCACGTCCCCACCCCGCTCCACGCGCCCGTAGGCCCGGAATCCGAGGTGGAGATCGGACAGGTGGGCGACGATCACGGAGACCTCTCGGGGAATCCCTCCTCCGGAGAGGCCTCGTCCGGGGAGGCCGCCTCCGGCGGCTCGTCCTCGTCGTGCGCTCCGTGGAGCAGCGCGGCGGCCGACAGGAAGATGAGACACACCAGGAAGAGCGACGCGGGGGTGGGGGCCTTCACCAGGAACGCTCCCGCCACCACGAAGCCCGCGGCGGCACCCAGGGCCGCGGGGGCGCCCACCGACGCGGAGCCGTGTTCCCGCTCCGCCCGCTGCATGGTCCCGAGCATGACCCCGGACGAGAAGATGGGGAGCACGGCCAGCACCGCCAGCCCGATCCCCTGCTCCACGGCGCCGTCGCCCAGACCGTCCACCAGGCTCCACACCACCGACCAGACGGCCGCGGAGAGGAAGGCCAACAAGGTGAGGATCCACCGCTGGCGCAGCGCCCGCGGGAGGTCCGGGTCTCCCGACGACGCCACCACCAACCCCAGCCCCAGGGCCAGGGCTTCGACCCCCAGGAGGACCGTGAGCGACCGCAGGAACCCCGGTCCCGTGTAGAGGAGGAGGCCCACCGCCGTCTCCCCGGCGACGGCCAGCGCCAACCCCACCACGAAGGCGGGGAGCAAGGACACCTTCCTCACGCGCCCGGCAGGGCCGAGAAGCGGCCCTCGTGGAAGACCAGGGGAGAGCCCGGACCCGCCTCCACCTCGGTGACGCGCGCCACCACGATGGAATGGTCCCCGGCGGGATGGACCTGCTCGATCTCGCACTCCATCCAGGCCAGGCCGTCCTCCAGGACGGGATGCCCCAGGGTGGACCGGCGCGCCGGCACGTCGCGGAAGCGCTCCTCGGGGACGTCCCGGGAGAACCGCCGCGCCAGCCCCTCCTGACCGGACTCCAGCACGTTGACCACGAAGGAGCCCCGTTGCACGAGGAGGTCGTGGGACGAAGACGCGCCGTCCACGCAGACCAGCACCAGGGGAGGATCCAGGGAGACCGACGTGAACGCGTTGGCGGTGAAGCCGAAGGGCCGACCCGCTCCGTCCACGGCCGAAACCACCGTCACCCCGGTGGGGAAACGGCCCATGGCACTGCGGAAATCGAGTTCGGATACCCTGTTTTGCGACACATGGCCCCCTGACGACAACGCGGTGGAGAGCCCGACTCCGGCCCCCCTCCGCGACATCCGGCAACACTGCGCCGGGCTGCTCGTTCGCCCCGCGTCGGGCGCACCGAGGCGCTCACGAGAATGATCGACACGCCGGAACGAGTCCACTAGCTTAGGGTCTGCGAAGCAGACGCCCACAATCCGGATAACTTCATGAGACGGCAGTGGTTCGCCCTCGCGGTGATCTTAACCCTGGCCCCAGCGTGCGACAATGTGGAATGGGGCGGGGTGGACGTGCGTTTCACCTCGGCGGCCCCCCGCGACACGGTGCCCGAAGGCGGCGCGGAAGCCGCGCAGGACACCGCCGCGGCCGACGAGGAGAAGCCGGCGCCCCGAGGCTCCCTTCTCTACGCGGGACTCCGCGATGGCGCCCGCATCCACCTCTCTCCCATGGGAGACGTCCAGGGAGACGCCGTCCACCCGCTCCTCCCCGTGACGCAGGAGCCCGAGTTCGCCGACGTGGTGCGCTACCGGCTCCTGGCGCCCGGCAGCGAGTTCATCCTCTTCGCGCGGGGGGTCCGGGTGGGAAGGGCCGTGGTGGACACCGTGTCCGGCACGTCGGAGTTCTGCGGCGGCTGGCCCGCCGGCTCGGGGATCGTGGAGCTGGTTCCCGGGGCGGCCGGAGTGGACCGGTTCCTCGCCCTCCCGGCGGAAGCCGCCTCCCGACGGCCCCACGGGACCTATCGCGCCCTCTCCCACGACTACGATCAACGCGTCGCCTCCCTCCGCCTGGCCGGTGAGATGATCCCGCAGGTGGGGGCGCGCCGCCCTCCCTCCGTCCTCGATTCGCGCAGGGACATCCAGGCGTTCACGCTGGCCCAGTACGAGCGCCCGCTCATCGCCGCCACCTTCGCCTTCCTCGACGCCGTGTCGGTGGGGCCCGCGCCGCCCGAGGCCTACAGCCTGTTCGTGCTGGGCACGCCCTCGGACACCGTGGACTACGACGCCGGATACGTTCTGTACCGCCCGGTGGGCGAGGCGGGGAAGAGCGTGCCGAAGCTCCTGGACGTGCTGGACCTGAACGGAGACGGGCGCTCCGAGATCATCCTGGAGATGTTCGGCGAGCGCGGGCGCTCGTTCGCCTCCCTGGCCGAGCGCGGCGGCGAGTGGCTGCAGACCGGGGAGGGGTCGTGCGGGGTGGCTCCGCCGCGCGGACCGAGGTGAGCGAGGGACCCAGCCCCCGGCGCCGCGGGACGATCCTTCTCGGACTCCTGGTGCTGGGGTGCTCCGAGGCGGAGCCGCGCGCGCCGGAAGAGGCCGCAGCCACGCCGGCCATCCGGGTGGTGGACGCCGCCGGAGCGACCCTCGAATTCGACGGACCCGCCCGGCGGATCGTCTCCCTGGTGCCCTCCGTGACCCGGACCCTGGCCCGGCTGGGCGCCCTCGGTGCCGTGGTGGGACGCACCGACTTCGACACGGACGGCTGGGCGGCGGCCCTCCCCTCCGTGGGGGGCGGCCTCCACCCCAACGCCGAGGCCCTGGTGGCACTCCGGCCGGACCTGGTGATCCGGTTCGCCGGAGAGCAGGACCCCGACACCCCGGTCCGCCTCGACGCCCTGGGGATCCCGCACCTGGCGGTCCGCCCCGAGCGCATCGCCGACATCCTCACCACCATCACGCTGGTGGGCGCCGTCACCGGCCGGACCGAAGAGGCCGGGGAGTTGAACGCGGAGATCCGGGCCGGCCTGGAGGCGGTACGGGCGGACGCCGCGGGCCGTCCGCGCCTGCGCGCGGTGTACGTCCTGGGAGGATCCCCGCCCTGGGTGGCGGGCCCGGGCACCTACATCGACGAGCTCATGGACGTCGTGGGCGCGGACAACGTGTTCTCCGACCTGGAGTTCCTGTACGCCTCCGTGAGCCCCGAGGAGTTCCTGGCCCGCAAGATCGACGTGATCCTGGTGCCGCCGGGGAGCCGCTTCGACCTCCGGGCCCCGGGAGCGCGCGTGGTGCGGGTCCCCGAGGGGATGGACGCTCCGGGGCCCGACCTGGCGGAGGTGGCCGGCGCCCTGGCCCGCACCCTCCACGGCGGGGAGAGTCCGTGAGGCCGGGAGTGCGGCGCGGCGCCCTGGGCACGGCCCTGGCGATGGCCCTGGGCGCCTCCCTGATCCTGGGCGTGCGCTTCGGCTCGGTGCCCGTCTCCACCGGAGACGTCCTGGACGTCCTCCTGGGGGGGGGCTCGCCCATCCACCGGGACATCGTGCTGGGGCTGCGGCTCCCCCGGGTGCTCCTGGGCCTCCTGGTGGGCGGCGGGTTGGCGCTCTCGGGCGCCACCTTCCAGGCCCTCCTGCGCAATCCGCTGGCCGAGCCCTACATCCTGGGGATCTCGGGGGGCGCCTCGGTGGGCGCCGTCCTGGTGCTGGCCACCGGGTGGGTGGCGGCGGGGTCGTGGACGCTTCCGCTGGCCGCGTTCGCCGGAGCCGTGGTGGCCATCGCGCTCGTCTTCCGGGTGGCCACCGCCACCGGGCGAAGGATGGACGTGCGGGTCCTCCTCCTCGCCGGGGTGGTGGTGGCGGCGTTCTTCAGCGCCTGCATCGCGTTCATCCTGTCCGTGTCACCGGCGCGGACCGTCCAGAGCGCCGTGCTGTGGATCATGGGGAGCGTGGCCCACGCGGGGTGGCGGGAGGTGATGTTGGCCGGGGCCTACACGCTCCCCGCCGGCGTGCTCCTCCTGACCCTGGCCCGTCCCCTCAATCTCATGGCCATCGGCGAAGACACCGCGCATTACCTGGGAGCGGACGTGGAGCGGGTCAAGAAGCTCGCCCTGGCGGCGGCGGCGCTCCTCACGGCCGCGGGCGTGGCCGTGGCGGGGGTGATCGGGTTCGTGGGGCTCGTGGTGCCCCACGCCATCCGCATCGTGGCGGGGTCGGACCACCGCATCCTCCTCCCCTTCTCCTTCCTGGCGGGCGCCTCCTTCCTGATCCTGGCCGACCTGGTGGCGCGCATGCTGTTGGCGCCCACCGAGATCCCCCTGGGGGTGATCACGGCCTTCGTGGGCGTACCCATCTTCCTGGTCCTCCTCCGGGGGACCATCGTGCGCCAGGGATGAGGTTCCAGGCGCACGGATTGGAGTTCCGGTATCCCGGAGCGGCGGAGCCCACCCTGCGCGGCGTGGATCTGGACACCCCCGACGGTTCCCTGTACGCCGTGCTCGGACCCAACGGCTCGGGCAAGTCCACCCTTCTGCGCGCCCTCCTGGGCGTGCTCGAGCCCACCGGCGGGAGCGTGCACTTCGACGGCCGGCCCCTGCGCGAGTGGTCCCGGAGGGATCTGGCCCGGGCGGTGGGGGTGGTCCCGCAGAGGGAGGTGGTCTCCTTTCCCCTCTCCGTGCGCGAGCTCGTGGCCATGGGGAGGTACCCCCACCTGGGCGCGCTGGGAGCCGAGACGCGCGGCGACACCGACGCCGTGGACCGCGCCCTGGAGCAGTGCGACGTGACGGGGTTGGCGGACCGCGACGTGGGCACGCTCTCCGGAGGTGAGTTCCAGAGGGTGAGGATCGCCCGGGCCCTCGCCCAGGAGCCGCGCGCGCTGGTCCTGGACGAGCCCACGGCGTCGTTGGATATCCGCCACGAGATGACCATCCTCGAGCTGCTGCGCGCGTGGGCCGACGAGGGGATGACCGTCCTGGTGGTGACCCACGGGGTGGAGCAGGCCGCCCGCTTCGCGGACCGTATGCTCCTCCTGTCGCGGGGCCGCGTCGCGGCGGAGGGGCCGCCGGCACAGGTCCTGGAGGAGTCGATCCTGCGGGAGGTCTACGGGTGGCCGCTCTCGGTGACGGAAGACCCCGCCACCGGATCGCTGAAGGTCACACCGCTGAGGCGCTGACCGCCTCTTCCCGCAGCGTCACGTAGCTGGCGTAGCGGCTCTCCGGGATGGTTCCCTCGGCCAGAGCCGCGCGCACGGCGCAATCGGGTTCGCGGAGGTGGGCGCAGCTGCGGAACCGGCACTCGTCCAGGAAGGGCTCGAACTCCGGGAAGCAGCGCTCCACCTCCTCGGGCTCCAGCCCCCACACGCCCACGTCGCCGAACCCCGGCGTGTCGGCCACGCGGCCGCCCCCCGCCAGAGGAATCAGCCGCGACCCGACGGTGGTGTGCTTCCCCGTCCCCGTGCGCGCCGACACCTCACCGGTGCGGAGGTCCAGGTCCGGATCCACGGCGTTGAGGAGCGTGGACTTCCCCACTCCCGACGGACCGATGAGCGCCGACGTGCCCGCGCGCAGGAGGGCGGCGAACTCCTCGAGGCCCGCCCCCGACTCCGCACTCACCGACAGGACCTCGTACCCCACGGGCCCATAGAGCTCCGCCAGGCTCCGGGCGGCTTCCGCCCCGCCCGGAAGGTCCACCTTGTTGACCACCAGCACCGCCGGAAGCCGGCACGATTCCACCACGGCCAGGAGCCGGTCGATCACCTCGAGGTGGGGAGCGGGATCCACCGCGGCCAACACCACGAAGACGCGATCGAGGTTCGCCGCCACCACCTTGGGCCGGCGTATCCCCACGCCCCGCCGGGTGAGCTCCGACGCCCGCGGCAGCCGTTCCGTGACCGCCAGGGAGCCCGGATCGCCCTCGAGCCGTACCCGATCTCCGATGACCACGCGGTCCCCCTGGCGGACGTCCTTCTTCAGGCGGCCCCGCAGGGTGGACTCCACGTACCCGCCATCGTCGAGGAGGACGCGGTACACTCCCCCGGTGGTGCCGTACACGGTGCCCTTCATCCCGGATGCCCCCCGGAACGACGAAGACCCCTCTTCGGCCTCCGGATGAAGGCTGAAGAGGGGTCCCCTACCGTGCGAACCGACGGGCCGGTCCGGCCGAGACTCACGCCGCGAACGACTCCAGCGCGGTTCCCTTGTCTCCCTCGCGGAGGCGCCGCAGCGCCCGGTCACGAAGCTGACGAATCCGCTCACGCGTCACGCCCAGCATGTTCCCGATCTCCTCGAGGGTGTGCTCACGCTCGCCCTCGAGCCCGAAGTACAGACGCAGCACCTTGGCGTCACGCGCTTCGAGGGTGGACAACGCCTCGGTGATGGCCTCGGTGAGCAGCCGGCTCTCCACCTCGATCTCGGGCTCGGCGGCCTCCTCGGTGATGAAGCGCTCCACGAGCTGGGAGTCTTCGGAATCACCGATGGGCGCGTCGAGACGGATCTCGGCGGCGTTGAGCGTCTGGAGGGACTCGACGAGCTCCGGGGTGAGATCGGTGGCCTCGGCCAACTCCTCACTGGTGGGCTCGCGTCCCTTCTCCTGCTTGAGGCGCTCCTTCTCGCGGAAGATACGGGCGAGATCGCTGGCGCGGTTGAGCGGCACGCGGACGGCACGTCCGTGGTTCGCCAGGGACGCCAGGATGGCCTGCCGGATCCACCACACGGCGTAGCTGATGAACTTCACGCCCTGCTCGGGATCGAACTTCCGGGCCGCAGTGACCAGGCCGACGTTCCCCTCCTGGATGAGATCCGTGAGGGACACACCGCGGTTCTGATACTTCTTGGCCACGCTGATGACGAAGCGCAGGTTGGCGCGCGCGAGTTCCTGGATGGCTTCCTCGTCACCCAACTGCGCCAGCGCACCGAGTTCCTTCTCGCGGTCCGGCGTGATGAGCTCGTGGCGGCTGACATCCCGGAGGTATTGGTCCAGCGCGCTCTGCTCTTCGACGCTGGCGTCGAAGCCGGAGAGGAGGTTTCCCTTCCCCTTGCGCTTACGGCGGGTGGCAGTAGCCATTCTATCTCCTTCGGATCCGGAACGGTGATCCGCCCGGATGATCTATTGTACGGACAATCAGACCGGGACACTGCCCGGGCAACGCTGGATATTTAGCCCTTCAATATGCGGGCCGTGTCAAGAGCTGTCAATCTAGTTGTCCTCCCTAGTAACCTCGGCACAAAAGGGAGTTCCCTTGACCCCGGGACCGGTGGCCGACGCCCCGTGGTCACCTCTTTTTCGCATATTTCGGGAGGGTGCTCCTGCACGGAGTCCATTCCTGTTATCCATTCAGGGACGGACCTCTACCCCGCCTCGACCAGGAGGGGATCGGGTCCAACATACACCCAAGTCCCGGGAATGCCAGCGCGGTGACTTTTTCCTTCATGGCCACGGGCCTCACCGATCCGGGGCTGGTCCGACCCCGTAACGAGGATTCCTTCCTCGTGAGTGGGGCGGACGGCTTCCTGGCCGTCGCGGACGGAATGGGCGGCCACCCGAGCGGCGACATCGCGAGCGGGCTGGCCATCGAGGCGGTGGCCGGGACCGCGCCGGAAGCGGGTTCGGGCTCCTCCGAATATGGCGCCGAGGCGATGGCCACCGACATGGCGCAACGGGTCGTCCGGGCCGACGCGGCCATCCAGGAAGGCCTGAGAGAGCCCGAGGCTCCGGCCGGGATGGGCACCACCCTCACCCTCCTCCGCGTGGACGGCGTACACGGCCGGTACGCCATCGGCCACGTGGGCGACTCCCGTGCCTACCTCCTGCGGGACGGTGCCTTGGTGCAGCTCACGTCGGACCACACCTGGGTCCAGCGTCAGGTCGACAACGGGATCATCGGCCACGACGTGGCGAAGAGACACCCCCTCCGGCACGTTCTGGAGCGCGCCCTCATGGGGGGCGAGACCCCGGAAGTGGAGACATCCACGGGCGCCATCCGCGCGGGGGACGTCTTCCTCCTCTGCACCGACGGACTCACCGGGATGGTCGCCGACACGGAGATCCTCCGGCTCATGCTCCTCGGTGATCCCGCCGGCTCCTCCGATCCCATGGCCTCCCTGGACGGGATCGCCACCGCCCTGGTGGACGCCGCCAAGGCCGCGGGCGGGCGCGACAACATCACCGTGGTTCTGGGCCTGGTTCGGGAGTAGTCACTCCAGCGGACGCGCGATGCGGTCCACCAGTGCCTCGGTGGGGACGTCCCGCCGCTCGAAGGTGAACACCCTCAACACGCGGGCCGTCCGATAGAGCTCACGGGCCACCATGGGGAGGTCGAGGATCCCCGGGAGCCCCTGGTCGCCCAGGCGCACGACCATCCCGTTGCGCCGGCGCATGAGGACGTTCACCTGGAACATGGCCTCCTTGGCCGGGAAGTCGATCATGACCTCCCCCGACTCCAGCCCCCACTCCTCCGCGAACTCGTCCTCCACCACCCGCTTCCACGGCGACTCCCACACGGCCCAGTCCTCCACCTTCCGCCCCTGGAGGTCCGCGGAGCTGATCTCCAGGAGTCTCTTGGGGAGCCGCCGGTGGCGCAGGGCGGGGAGCCACCGATTGGCGATGCGGTCCGCCACCGCCGAGTCGTCCTCGTGGGCCCGCCGGCCGATCTCGTACAGGAGTTCCTCGTCGGTGGGCCCCACCAGCTCGTCGGCGTCGATGAGTCCGTCCTTCACGGCGTCCTCCACGATGCGCTTGTAGAGCGCCGTCGCCCCGCGGACGGCGTGGTGCCAGTAGACGTTCCTGAACATCTGGTACTTGGCGAAGAGGAGCGACTCCAGCGAGGCCACCGCCTTCTCCTGGACCCCGATCTCCCACCCGCCGCTCTCCGGGTCCTGGAGGACGACCAGACCCTGGAGGAGCCGGTCCACGTCCACCTGGCCGTAGGGCACGCCGCAGAAGAGGGCGTCGCGCCCGAGGTACTCCATCTTGTCCAGGTCCAGGCTCCCGCTCACCAGCCCGCTCAACGGGAGGGTGCTCTCCCCCCGGATGATCTCGTGGATGCGCTCGCCGGCGTCGGGACCCAGCGGCTCCAACACCTCCCGGAGCGCCGGGGAGCGGAAGAACCGGCGAGCCACCTCTTCGTGATCCATGGGGACCTGGCTCGACTCCAGCTCCTCCAGGGCGTGGGAGAAGGCGTAGTGGCCGATGTCGTGGAGGAGCGCCGCGTAGGCCACCAGGGCCTCCCCTTCCCACACCTCCTCGGGGACGTCCCCCCGCTCCTTCAGGTGGCGCAACGCCGTGCGGGTCAGGTGGTAGACCCCCAGGGCGTGGTCGAAGCGGGTGTGGGTGGCCCCCGGATACACCAGGTGGCCGAAGCCGAGCTGCCGGATGTACCGGAGCCTCTGGAACTCCGCCGTGTCCGCGATGCGGACCGCCGTGGGATCGAGGCGGATGGTGTTCCAGACGGGATCTCGGATGATCTTGGAATCGCTGGTATCGTTCATGGACGGACAGTATCCGAAACGCACCCGCGCGGGCAATGTCTGGATGGGACATCTTCGGGACCGTATCTTCCCGAAGAAACCACGAACCCCCACCCCCTCCTTTCCGGTGACCACCCCCTCCCTCAAGGCCTTCGTCAGCGCGCGGGCGGAGAACCGTCCCGGCGTGTACCGGTTCTACGGTCCGGGACGGGAATTGCTGTACGTGGGGAAGTCGGTCCGGCTCCGGTCGCGCCTCCTCTCCTACTTCCGGGCGCCCCGGGGAGAGAAGGCGTGGGAGCTGGTGCAGGAGTCCTCCGCCGTGGAGTGGGAGGACATCCCGAACGAATTCGCCGCCCTGGTCCGGGAGATGAAGCTCATCCAGCGCTGGCAGCCCCGCTTCAACGTGGAGCACCGGCGCCGGAAGATCTACGCCTTCGTGAAGGTCACCCGGGAACGGGCGCCCCGCATGCTCTCGGTCTCGAAGGTGGTGGACGACGGCGCGACCTACTACGGGCCCTTCCCCCGGGTGGGGGCGCTGCGGAGCACGGTACGGGAGCTCGGGAAGGTGCTGGGGCTGCGCGACTGCCCGGCCCAGACGCAGGTGTTCTTCTCCGATCAGCTCGAGATCTTCCGGGCGGCGCGCCCTCCCCGGTGCATGCGCGCCGACCTGCGCACCTGCCTGGCCCCGTGCTGCGGCCGCCCCAGCGCGGTGGAGTACCGCGACGCCGTGACCCTGGCCCGGCGCTTCCTCGAGGGGCGGGCCCACCGTCCCCTGCGCGAGCTCGAGGAGCGGATGGCCGGAGCCGCCTCGCGCATGGAGTTCGAATACGCCGCCGTGCTGAGGGACCGCCTGGAGCGGCTGAAGTCCTTCCAGGCGGACCTGACGGCCTTCCGCGGACAGGTGGAGGACCTCTCCTTCGTCTATCGCGTCTCCGGGTTCGCCGGCGACGACCGCATCTACCTGATCCGGAGAGGGCGGATCCTCGACGACCTCCCCTACCCGCGCGGCCGCCGAGCCCGTGAGCGCACGAAGGCCGCCCTGGAGGCGGTATATTCCGGGCCGGACCACCCGCCCTCCGCCCTGGCGGCGGAAGAGGCGGCGGAGATCCTCCTGGTGGCACGCTGGTTCCGCCGGAATCCCCAGGAGCTGAAACGCACGGCACGGCCCCAGGACTGGAAGACCCCATGACCGCATCCCCGCGCCCGCGCATCCTCACGTACCAGGAAGAAGAGATCCGCGCCGCCGTCACCGACGCCGATGCCCTCGCCGGCGCCGAAGCGGCCTTCCGGGCGCTGGCCGGCAACGCGGTCACCCTTCCGCCTCCGGTGGGGCTGGACATCCCCGCCGTGCGCGGCGAGGTCCACGTGAAGGGCGCGTACGTCCAGGGAGCGCCGGTGTTCGCGTTCAAGGTGGCGTCGGGGTTCTACGCCAACACCGGCCGGGGGCTGCCCTCGGGATCGGGGCTCGTGCTCGTCTTCGACGCCCAAACCGGCTTCCCGCTGGGGCTCCTGGCCGACAACGGATACCTCACCGACCTGCGCACCGCCGCGGCGGGGGCGCTGGCGGTACGTCACCTGGCCGCGGAGCGACCGCTGGAGGTGGCGGTGCTGGGAACCGGAGTCCAGGGACGGATGCAGCTCCGCCTCATGCGGCGGGTGCGGGAATTCTCCCGGGTGCGCGCCTGGTCGCCGTCGCCGGACCGGCGCCACGCCTTCGCCGAGGAGGCCTCCCGGGAGCTGGGGGTTCCCGTGACGGCCGTGGAGTCGCCGGAGGGCGCGGTCGCCGGTGCCGATCTCGTCGTCACGGCCACTCCCTCCCGGGAGCCCCTGGTCCAGGCGGAGTGGCTCTCGCCGGGCGTCACCGTGGTGGCCCTCGGGTCCGACGGCCCGGAGAAGCAGGAGCTCCACCCCCGGGTACTGGTGACCGCCGACAAGGTGGTGACCGATCTCACTACGCAGTGCGTCCGCCTGGGCGAGTTGCACCACGCCGTGGCCGCCGGAGCCATGGAGGCCGCCGACGTGTACGGAGAGCTGGGCCCCATCGTGGCGGGAGATCTTCCCGGGCGGGAGAGTGCCCACGAGATCATCGTGTGCGACCTCACCGGGGTGGGCGTCCAGGACGCCGCCATCGCGGAACGGGCGTGGATGGCGCTCACGCGCACGCCGTGAGGCCGCGCCGGAATTCCCTGTCCGGATTCCGGTGGCCGGGCCGTCGGGCGAGGCCCACCTTACCCTCATGAATACACACACCCTTCCCCCCCGCGACGAGATGCTCACCGCCTTCCTGAATCGGGACGGCGCGTACGAGGGCGTCTTCGTCACCGGTGTCCGCACCACCGGAATCTTCTGCCGCACCACGTGCTCGGCGCGGAAGCCGAAGCCCGAGAACGTGGAGTTCTTCCCTTCCACCCGGGACGCCCTCCTGGCGGGCTACCGGCCCTGCCTGCGATGCCGCCCCATGGTCCGGCCGGGCGAGGTGCCCTCCTGGCTGGAGGGCGTCATGTCCGCCGTGGAGGGCGACCCGGGCCGGCGTTGGCGAGACGCCGACCTCACCGCACTGGGAGCCGATCCCACCCGGGTGCGGCGCTGGTTCCAGGCCCACCACGGGATGACGTTCCACGCCTACACGCGGGCGCTGCGGCTGGGCGCCGCGCTGGGGCGGATCCAGGAGGGAGACACCGTCTCCCGGGCCGCCTTCGACTCGGGGTACGAATCGCTCTCCGGGTTCTCGGAGGCGCTGCGGAAGCTCGCCGGCGCCCCTCCCACCCGCCTCGACGGCGCCCCACTCCTCCAGGTGACGCGGATCCCCACCCCGCTGGGTCCCGTCATCGCCGCGGCGGACGCGGAGCGCCTCTACCTCCTGGAGTTCGCGGATCGCCGCATGCTCCCCACCCAGCTGCGGAAGCTGGGCAAGCTCCTGGGATGCGTGTACGTGCCGGGAACCAACGAGGTGCTGCGCGCCCTCCACGAGGAGCTCGACGAGTACTTCGCCGGCCGCCGGGCCGGGTTCACCGTCCCCCTGGCGTCCCCGGGGACTCCCTTCCAGGAAACGGTCTGGGACGCGCTCCGGGCCATCCCCCCGGGAGAGACGCGCAGCTACCTGGAGATGGCCCGGATCATCGGACGGCCCACCGCCGTCCGCGCCGTGGCGCGCGCCAACGGCCAGAACCGCCTGGCCATCGTCATCCCCTGCCACCGCGTGGTGGCGGCGGACGGCTCCCTCTCGGGATACGGAGGCGGGGTGTGGCGGAAGAAGAAGCTCCTCGAGATCGAGGAGGGGGGCGCCGGGTACTGACCCCCGGCGCCCCCGCCCCGATACACCCCACCCGGATCCGCGCCGGGTTCACCCCGCCGGCTTCAGCTCGATGCGGCGGGCCACGGCGGCTTCCACCCGGTCCCGCGAATAGACCACGGGGAAGAACCGGTCGTTGGACCAGTCGCGGAAGAGATCGCGGTAGTGCGGATCGTCGGGGTCTCCGCTCTGGCCGGGGGTGTTCATCCCCACGGCGCGATCCCAGTCGCCGGTGTCCACGATGATGCGGAACGACGCTCCCGACGTCTGGTTGTCTCCGTTCCCCGTCTGGTTCACGGTGGAGCCGTACCCGCCGCGGGGAAGAGGTCCCACCTCGAGGCGGGCCCGGGTGGCCGCGTCCACCGCCGTCCCCAGGGGGTGGCGCAGGTAGGCGTGGTGGTACCCCGCCTGCCCCCAGCGCCACCCGTCCATGTCTCGCCCCAGCTTCCGCGTGAGTTCCTCCACGGCGTCGGCCAGGGCCGAGATCAGGATCCCGTCGCGAGCCCGCATGGGGTCGGGCCCGAACTCCCCGGGCGGGATCTGGAGCGTCTCGACGACCTTGGACAGCCCCAGCGTGAGGCCCCGTCCGGCGTCGCGAGGAACCAGCCGCTCGTTCACGGCGCTCCGCAGGGCGGCTTCCCAGGCCACGTAGATCCCCGCCTCCACGGAGTTCCGGTCGATGACGTGATCCCAGGCCAGGAGCCTGCGGCGCGCGTCCTCCACGCGGCGGTCGGCGGCGGACAGGCTCTCCAGGAGCGGCACCAGCTGACGGGCGGGAATGGAGAGCTCGTCGGTCTGGAGCTGCATCATGTCCGCCATGGAGTGGCGTGTGCCGTTCCCCAGGACTTCCACGATGCGGAGCCACCGGTAGGGATCCGACCAGACGAAGCCCACCGCGTCCATGAACTCGTAGTCCCGGGGGATGAGGTCGTTGTTGGCGGTGGCGAAGTACCCCTCGGGCGGGTCCACCACGTGGGGCTTGGCCTGGATGGGAAGGTAGCCGTCCCACTCGTACCGGCCGTCTCCCGGCACGGGCACCAGACCGCTCCAGTTGCGCCGGACGGGCGCGATCCCCACCGCCTGCCACCCGATGGTCCCCGTCCGGTCGGCCCACACCATGTTCTCACCGGGGATGTTGGACCAGGTACACGCTTCGCGGAACTCCTCCCAGGTACGGGCCTGATCCATGCGGAGGGACGCCAGGTAGGGGGCGCCCCCCACCTCCATCCACGCCGCGCGCACCGCGTAGGCCTTGTGACGAACCGGGTCCTCGTAGACCACCGGCCCGTGGCGCGTGTACTTCAGGTCCACGGCGTGGGGCGCCCCGCCCTTCACGGGGATCTCCTCCCGGATCACCGACATGGCCTCCCACTCCCCGCGATAGAGATACTCGTGGGGACGGTCCGGGTTCGTGTCGTAGACGTAGAGGTCCTCCCCGTCCGTGGCGAATACGGTGAGGCCCCACGCGCCGTACTCGTTGTGCCCGATGGACACCCCTGGAAGGGAGGGCTCTCCCCCTCCGATGACGTTCCACCCCGGACCCACGAGATGGACCCAGTACCTCAGGGAGGGCGCGGCCTGGGAGCGGTGCGGGTCGTTCGCCATCATGGGATACCCACTCTCCGAACGACTTCCGCTCACCACCCAGTTGTTGGAGCCCACGTTCTGCGCGGGATCGTAGGCGGGCGCGAAGGCGGCCTCCTCCGCCGCGGTCTCCAGCAGGGCGAAGGCGTCTTCGTCCCCCCGGTGCGCCGCCACGATGTCTTCCGGAAGGAAGCGGACGCTCCCGCGGAAGGCGTCGTACAGCCCCAGGATGTCCTGGGAGAGTCCCTCGCCGTCGATGGCGGGATCCAGGGAGAGATCCGGATCGCCCGGGCCGAAGCTCCCGAGCTCCTTCACCGTCTCCGGCCCCAGGGCCGCCACGCTCCGACCGTAGCCCAGCTCGGCGCCGATGTTGCCCAGGAGGCCCTGGTGGCGGGAGATCACCACGTCGGGCGTCCAGGTTCCCGGGCGGATCCCCAGGAGACCGAACTCCACGGGAAGGAGCTCGGGGTTCCGCCGGGTCTCGGCGATGTACGCGTTGATTCCCTCGACGTACGCGCCCACGATCTCGACGCCGCGAGGGTGGTAGTGGCGAAGCTCCTGCTCCAGGTCGCGCCGGAAGCGGAACAGCCGCGTGCCGATGTCCCTGTTCAGTTCCCGCGGGCCCAGGATCTCGGCCACGGTGCCCGTGGCCTGTCGCCGCCAGAGCTCGAGCTGGAAGAGCCGGTCACGGGCCGCGTTCCATCCCTGGGCGAAGAAGAGGTCGTGCTCCGTCTCGGCGTAGATGTGGGCGATTCCCCAACGGTCCACCAGGATCTCCACGGGGCGGTCCAGACCCTCGAGCGTGAGGCTGGTGGACTCCTGGGCTTCCGCGACGCCCGCCGAGAAGAGGAGCGATACACCGGCGAGTACGATGTGCGCGAGGGCACGACGGATGTGCTGGGTCATGAGCGTCCGCTG
Organism: Gemmatimonadota bacterium; assembly: GCA_029879725.1. Classification (GTDB taxonomy): domain Bacteria; phylum Gemmatimonadota; class Gemmatimonadetes; order Longimicrobiales; family Gaopeijiaceae; genus JAOUPR01. The sequence goes on from JAOUPR010000029.1 coordinate 23,508, forward strand.
GACGGGGTCCTCGAAATGTGGCCGACGGAGTCGGAAGGTCAGGCATCGACCTCTCCCGCCCCCACGACCGGCGATTTCCATTCCCCTGCGGCGAACCAGTCCATCAGGGGACACACGGGGAGCGGCCGGGACACGTAGTAGCCCTGAATGGTGTCGCAGCCCAGCCGCGCCAATTCCTCGAAGGTCCTGCGATCCTCCACGCCTTCGGCCACCACGGAACGACCCATGCTGTGGGCCAGATCGATGATGGCGCGCACGATCACTGCGTGCTCGCGGTCTTCCATCATGTTGGTGACGAACGCCTGGTCGATCTTGATCTCGTGGACCGGGAGTTGCTTCAGGTGCGCCAGAGACGTGTAGCCGGTTCCGAAGTCGTCCACCGAGAGGCGGATCCCGAAGCTGTTCAGCGTGGTCAGGATGGCCATGGCCCGCTTGGGATCCATCATGATGGCGGTCTCGGTGATCTCCAGCTCGAGACGGTCCGGGGGGAGCCCGTACGCGTGGAGTATCTCGTGGATCGTGGAGGGAAGATCCATGTCCCGGAGAACGCGCGCCGAAAGGTTCACCGAAACGCGGAGGTCGTGACCCTGGTCCCGCCACGCCGCGGCCTGCTCGATGGCCGTGTCCAGGACCCACTCCGTGAGATCCTTGATGGCCCCGGACTGCTCGGCGAGGGTGATGAAGTTCGCCGGCGAAACGGACCCGCGCTCCGGGTGGCTCCACCGGAGAAGAGCCTCCACGCCCTCCACCCGCCCCGTGCCGACGCTCACCTTGGGCTGGTAGTGCAATTCCAGCTGGTCCAGATCCTCCGCCTGGCGCAGGTCGCTGATGAGCATGAGGTGCTCGACGCTGTTGGGATCCGACTCCGGGTCGTAGATCGCGTAGGGTACGCCTTCCTCCTTGGCGCTGTACATGGCCACCTCGGCACACCGGATCAGGCTGGCGGCGTCGTCTCCGTGGGCAGGGTAGACGGCGGTGCCCAGGCTCACGCTCACCTCCAGGGTGATGCCGCCGACCACCACGGGCCCCTCCAGGGCACCCACGATCTTGTCCATGAGGAGGTAGCAGTGCGCCTCGTCCCGGATGGGCATGAGGAGCGCGAACTCGTCGCCTCCGGTGCGCGCCAGGCCATCGGACTCCCACAGACTGTCCTGCAGGGTCTTCCCCACTTCCTGGATCAGGGCGTCTCCCACGTCGTGGCCGAGCGTGTTGTTGATGACCTTGAACCGGTTCAGGTCCATGGTGATCATGGCCAGCTTCCTTCCGCTATCCGGCTGGCGTGCGATCTCCTGCTCCAACCGGCGGAGGATCCAGAGACGATTGGGGAGCCCGGTGAGCGCGTCGTGGGTGGCCTGGCGCTCGATCTCGTCGGACTGCGCCTTCAACCGGTCCGACACCTTGGTGGAGATCACCAATGCCACCCAGACGGAGATCCACCCCATGAAGAGCGCCAGCGCGATCATGCGGGACGCCAATCCGGAATACCGGAGGCCGTCCCCTTCCGGGAAGACGTAGACCAGGAGGTACGGGGTGCCGGGGATGGCCGCGCTGGCCCACTCGTAGGCGTGGTCGGCGACCCGCAGCGTGCCCTGCGCTCCCGGAGAGCCCGCGATGGCGGCCAGGTCCACCTGGTCGAGATCCTCTCCGATCCGGGGATCCAGGCTCTTCCTCATGACCGCCGTGCCCTGCGGACCGACCACGGCCACCGCGTACCCCACCTCCGCCGAGGTGGCGAAGACGGCGTCCAACCGGGCCGCGTCCATCCCCTCCGGATCCACCACCGACAGCGCCCGCGCCAACTGCCCGACGTGTTCCACCACCAACGCGTCCCGCTGACGCTCCGTGGCGCCCGACGCGATCCGATACGCATTCCAGCCGAAGAGCGCCACCACGGCCAGAATGACCGCGGAAAAATACGAAAGAAGCTGATTGCGGAGCGTCATCTGCCGGAACCGTCGATCAGTCGGTTCCGGAAGCGGCGGAGGGAGACCCGCAGGTGTTGATTCCCACCAGCACGTAGAGGGGGCAATGCCCCAGCAGCACCACGACGAAGAAGAAGACGCCCATCACGGCGAGGATTCCGCGGGCCACGGGGTCGGTGACCAGAGCGTTCTCCATGAATCCGAAATAGAGCATGGCCATGGAGATCCCGCTGCGGAGCACCCGGTCCACGGTGCCTACATTTCTCGTAACGTTGAGCATCCCCATCCCTCTGACGCGCACTGACACGGACAACGACTGGAGTTCCAACGTTATCCGGACAGTGGCCGGGGAGCAACGACGACGTGCTCCGCCCCGTTCAGGGTGCCGCGAACCGGACTCGCGGGGTCACACTCCGGCGGGCACCCTGGCCCTTCCGGTCCGTGGAGCGGGTGTCGCGGCCACGGGCTGGACGGGCTGCTCCCGCGCATCCTCCTCCGTGGAAGAGAGGCGCGCGATCTCGTCCAGGTGGCGAAGGATCTCCGGCTCGACGCGGGCGAGACGCGCGACGTCCCCGCGGGTGTGCTCCACGGCATCACCGAAGTCCCGCAGCTCCGACCGGGCCAGTTGGACCTGTCGGGAAACCTGGGAGAAGAGCGCGTCGAATTCGTCGGCTCCCTCGATCTTGCTGGCCTCCACCCTCCCCGTGAGGTGGGTGATCTCGAGCATCTGGATCAGACGGTACAGCTCCGCCAGGTGGACGGTGAGGCCGTCCAGGCGATCGATGAGTCCGCGGTACGTTTCGAACAGCTTCCGCACGCCGTGGGCGAGACAGACCACCAACGCCTCGAGTCCCTCGTTGGCCACCCGGCCACTCCTGTGGTCCGTCCCTCCACCGGCGGCGACTTCGATGATCTCCTCCACGAAGATCCGGACCATGTCGGTCTGGAGCTTCGCGACGCCGATGAGGAAGGCGGATTCACGCAGGGCGGCGGCGGCGGCGGCGTTGTACCGCTCCAGGGTGGTGGCCAGCTCCGCGCTCTCCTCGGCGTGGAACCCCATCGTGTGCGCGACCACCCCCAGGGTGACTCCCGCACCCGACATCCTCCGGGAGGCCGACGTGGCGTTCATCGACACCAGGCGTACGTCCCCGGCCAGGCCCCGCACGAAGCGCGACTTGTCGTCCAGCTTGGCGCTCAGCGCGATGAAGGCGTCCAGCTGCCCGAACTGCCTGTCGAGCAGTTGCTCTATGCGGATGCATCCCTGGAGAACCTTGGCCAGATGGCCCTTGGAACGGGAGGACGTCTCCCCCTCCGATGGAACCTTCAGGAGTTCCCGCATCCCCTCCTGGCGGAGACGGATCTCCCGCGGGAGCATGGCATACATGAACTGATCGTAGTCGTCGAAGCCCAGCGATTGGAGCAACGGCCCCAACTGCTCCACCGACGCCTGCAGCCCACCCCTGCGATCACCCCTCTCCTCGTACTCGCGCTCGATGGCCCGGAGCCGGGCGTACGCGTCCATCATCACCGGGAAGAGGTCGCTGGTGGGCTTCATCCGCACGGACAGATATCCGTCGTGCCCCGGGATGGGGACCACCGTGGCCACGACCCAGTAGTACGAGCCGTCGCTGGCCATGTTGTTGACGTAGGCCGCGATGGGCTTCCCCGCCTGGATGTATTCCCAGAGGAGATGGAAGATCGCCCTGGGCATGTCCGGATGCCGGACGAGACTGTGCGGCTCGCCGATCATCTCCTCCAGGGAGTACTTGGCGACGCGCCGGAACACGTCGTTGCCGCCGCGGATGCGGCCGGTCTTGTCCGTCGTTGAAAAAAACAACTCGCCCAGGGCGAACTCGCTTTCCTGGGAGAGGGGGGCCTTCCGGCGTGTGATCATGGCTTCTTCTCCTGTAACAACAGCGTCGGTCCCGTGTCGTTCCGAGTTAACCGGTGTTCGCGCACGGGCTGGCAGCCGACTTGCGTCCCGCCTTCCCGAAACCGTACCGTGCCGACTCCACTGCCCACATCTTCCGGATGGTCTCCATGCCTTCGCCGCGCCCCCCGCTCCACCCCGCCCGACTTCTCCGACTGTCGGGCATCGCCCTCCTGGCGGTGGGCTGCACCGACGCCCCGACCCCCGACGGCGACGCCGGTGTGTCGGTCCCGGCGGCATCCTCTCCGAACACCATCGTGCAACACCTGGCCGCCGGGCATCCGGTGTTCGGCGTGTTCTCCGGCGCCATGACCCGCGAGCAGGGTGCCGCCATCGTCGAGACGCGGGACGCGGACTTCGTCCTCTATTCCATGGAGACGGGCCCCTTCGACGTTCCCGGGATGCAGGAATACCTGGCCGGGATGGCCGACGGGGCGGCGGCCCGCGGCGTGACGGCCCAGCCCGTGCTGCTGCGCACGCCGCCCATCCACACGGACGCCGAGGGCACCCGGGCGCAGGTGGCCGAAGCGCTGGCCGCCGGGGTGGACGGCATCGTCTTTCCCCACATGACGAGCGGTGAGGAAGCGGCCCTGTCGGTGGAGTTCCTGGCGGGGGACGAGGCCGGGCTCTGGCCGGGGGTCGCCCACGGAGAGCTCCTGGACGTCCTCATCATCGAAGACCAGGAGGGGATCGCCCACGCGCGGGACATCATGGCCACACCGGGGCTGAGCATCGTCTTCGCGGGACCCGGGGACCTGCGCCGCGCCTACGACGGCGACATGGAAGCGGTGGAGAACGCCATCCAGACGGTTCTGGCCGCGTGCAAGGAGTTCGACGTCCCCTGCGGCGTCACGGCGGGCGTCGCCGACATCGCCGGGCGCCTGGAGGAGGGCTTCCGGGTGATCATCGTCACGGAGCCCGACGCGCTGGCCGTGGGGCGCGCGGCGGCCGGGCGGTAGCGCCGGAAACGCTTTCGGCGGTCTCCCCGCCGGCGCCTACCCTTCCGCCGCGGCCAGACCCGCGCCGAGGGCCTCCACCAGACGGGGGACGGCCGCCAGCGGGGTGGAGCAGATGGCCACGCGGACCGCTCCCTCCATGGGGACCACGTACACACCCCGGTCCCGCATGGCCGCGGCGGTGACCTCGGCGTCGGGGGTGAGCACCGTCGTGAAGAACCCTCCCTCGTAGCGAGGGTGGCGCACCCCCGCCCTCTCCGAGGCGGCGTTGAAGGCGTCCACCCGGCGTCCCAGGAGGGTGATGAGATCCTCCCGCTCCGCGTCGGCGCGCGCCTTGAGAACCGGATCGGTGAGGAGCGCCTGCGCGGCGATCATCCCCCGGTGGTTGCAGTTGGACCAGGTGGCGCGGCAGGTGTACCCCACCGCGTCGGCGATGCGGGCGCGCTCCTCCGGGGCGCGATGGAGCGCGACCAGCGCGCCCACCCGGGCGCCGTACTGCGTGAAGGACTTGGACACCGTCCACCCCACCATGAGCGTGGACGACTCCAGCATGTCGGGGGCCGCGTCCAACCATCCCCCGGAGCCGGGTCCCCCGAAATGGGCGTACGCGTGATCGAGGAAGAAGGCCACCGGCGCCTTCCGCCCCGCTTCCCTGACGATCTCTCCCACCGCGCGCCACTCCTCCCGGTCCAGGGAGTACCCCGTGGGGTTGTTGCAGGGGAAGTTGAAGAGGATCAACGCGCGCCCCTGAGCCGAGAGCGTGCGGTCCAACCCCGCCGCGAAGGCATCGAGGTCGAAGCGCATCTCCGGGGTGAACATGGGGAACACGTCCACACGGCGGCCCACGTGCTCGGCGATGACCCGGTACGGGCCCCAGTAGAAGCTGGGAGTCAGCGCGGCGTGCCCCGGCTCCAGGAAGTTCACGATGGCCTGGTAGATGGCGCCGGTGGACCCCGGGGTGGCCACGGAGACCACCTGCCCGGCCAACTCCCCACCCCCGAAGAGGTCGTGCTCCACCGCGGCCAGGAAGCCGGGAGGACCGGAGATGGGAGCGTACGCCGCGGCCAGGCGCATGGGCACCTCGTGGAACGCCTCCGCCACTGAATCCATCACCGCCAGGGAGCCGTCGTCCAGGGTGAGGACGCCCAGGGTGGCGTTGAGGATGGACTCGCCCGCCTCCGCCCGCCTGCGCGCCTCCGCGTTGAGGGCGAAGATGGGCTCGTTCCCCTCCCGGGAGGCCGCGCTCGGGATCAACACACTCATGGCTTCAACTCTCCGTTCAACTCCGCGTACACCCGCCGGATGGCCGTTCCGGCCTGGCTCGATCGCAGACTCCACTCCTCCAGCGGCCCGAACTCCGCCACCTCCACCGCTTCTTCCACCGGGACCCCCGCCCGGTGGAGCCGCATCCCCTCGGTGATGACGGCGGCCACCGCCTGACGGTACGTCTCCAGTTCCTCCTCCAGGACGGCGGGCGGATCCACGAACCCGTGGCCCGGCACGTACGTCTCCACGTCCATGTGCTGGGCTCGCCCCAGCATGGTGGCCCACTCCGTGGGGTACGCGGACCGCATGGCGGGGAAGACCCGGTTGAGGTACGTCTCGCTCATGAAGAGCACCTTCTCCTCTGGAAGATAGACCACCAGGTCGCCGCCGGTATGGGCGCGTCCCAGGAAGAGGACGTGGATCTCACGCCCCCCCAGGTGGAGGACCTCGAAGTCGTCCACGAGCCAGGTGGGCACCACCACGGGGGGCGTCCGGGGGCGGTCCTCCGCCTCGGACCCGGCGCTCCGCGCGGCCCGCGTGGCGGCCTCCGCCAGGACCGCCGCGGAGGTGGGGTGGGCCAGGAAGGCGGCATCCGCGGGGAAGGCGGAGTTGCCCGCCGTGTGATCCCCGTGGTCGGAGCAGACCACCACGTGGGTGATGGGCCGGGCGCTGTACTGGCCGATGGTGTCCACCAGGCGGCGGGTCTCCTCCACGCTCCCCTGGCCGTCGGCCACCAGCACGCCCTCGTCGGTGACCACGAAGAGACTCACCGTGGTGAACCGCTCCTCTCCCGCGGAGCGGAGCTGCTCGTAGGTGAACACCCCGGGGGCGACCTCCTGGACCCGGGGGAAGTCGGCGTCGGTGTAGCCGCGCGCCTGGGGATCCGCAGTGCGGACCAGGTCGGGGGCCGCGGAAGGAGGTGGAGCCCCGCAGGAGGCCATGCACAGGGCGGTCACCCACCCGAAGACCATCACTCGACCTGTCACGGCACCCCCTGGGAGTGGCTGCTCGGAAACGGGAAGTCAGGGTGCACCTTCGGGCCGCCCTCGCGCAAGGCGGAACCCGTGGGCCGGAACCGCGAAGATCCGACCCACGGGCGCCGTCACGCTCCGCGCATCAACAGCTCACGCACTTGTGGTTGTTGACCGCCCCCATCCCCTCCAGGAGAGCGATGGTCTCGGGGTAGGGCTGCACGCGCTGCTGGGGGCCGTTGGCCATGTCCACGGTGGTCTGCCCGGCACGGCTCACCAGCATGACGTCCCCACCCTTCTCCACCAGATACAGGATGAGCTCGTTGTCCCCCCGGGCCGCGGCATGGTGGAGAGGGGAATATCCGTTGAAGTCCCGGACGTTCACGTCGGCGCCCAGCTCCTCCACCAGGTAGCGCACCGCGGGAAGCCACCCGCCCGGCACGTGCCGGTGGGCGTTGGCCGCGAACTCCTGCCCGTACCCGACGCCGGAGGCGGCGTGCAGGGGATGGACTCCCGGGCCGCCGACGGGAACGGGAGCGAGACCCGACGGGTCTTCCTTCTCCTCTTCCTCGGCGCCCTGGCTCCGCCGGCGGCGCTCCGCCGGCCTGAGCGTGGGGATGTCCGGATCTGCGCCATGGGCCATCAGGAGGCGCATGGCCGCCACGTCGGTGGCGTAGGCCGCCCGCCAGAACGGGGTCGCGCCGGCGAAGTCCACGCCCAGGAGGTCGAAGTTGAACGACGTGTACCACAGATGCTTGGTCAGGCGCGCGTTCGGATCGGCCCCGGCTTCCAGGAGCGCCCCCATCACGTCCAGGTAGTCCGCTTCCTGCTGCTTCCACGCGGTGGGCTGGGGATACAGCGCCTTGGGGGCCCAGCGGTTGTTGAGGACCGCGAAGAGCGGCGTGGCGCCCGCGTGGCTGGCCACGGACGGATCCGCACCCCGCCCGAGGAGGGAGAGCACCAGGTCGTAGTGTCCGTTGATGGCGGCCAGGAGGAGTGGCGACGTCTGGTCTCCCGCCGTCACCTGGTCGATGTCCGCTCCCGCGGTCAGGAGCGCGTCGACGACGTCTCCGTGACCCTGACGCACGGCGAAGTGGAGCGCCGTGAGCCCTCCCTGCGCCGCCACCAACTCCCCGTACGAGAGGGGCTCGGGCGCATCCTCGGCGGCGGGATCCTCGGCGGCGGCCGCCTCCGCGGACGGACCCGCTCCCTCCGCCGGCTGCTCCACGGCTTCGGGCGGCGGCGGCGCCTCACCATTCAGCTCCGCCGCCGGATCGACGGGGGCTTCCGCCGAGGGCGCGTCCTCGTCCTCGTCGGGGGTCCCCAGGAGCTGCGCCATCCGCTTGCCGCGCTCCTTCCGGTCGGCCGCGTCGGCCTCCTCGCGGGCCACCACGTCCACGACGTCGGAGGTGATGGACACGTCGGCGCCGCGATCCAGGAGGGTCCGCACGGCGCCGAGGCGACCGAAGGCCGCCGCGTACATGAGGGGCGTCTGGCCCTCCCCCGTATCCTTGGAGTCGATCAGGGCTCCGTCGTCCAGGAGGAGGGCCACGGCCTCCGCGCTTCCGGCCCCGGCGGCGAAGTGCAGCGCCGACGCCCCATGGGTGGTGGTGGCACCCACGTCGGCCCCGGACCCCACCAGGAGTCGCACCATCTCCGCGCTCCCTGCGCGTCCCGCCAGCAGGAGAGGGGTGTAGTCTCCCAGGCGCGTGCGCGCCTCCACGTCGGCCCCCGCGGCGAGGAGGACCCTGGCCATCCCGGCGTCGCCCCGCGAAGCGGCCCAGTGGAGCGCGGTCATTCCGTCGCCCTGGGACGCGTTCACGTCGGCGCCCTGCTGGATGAGGACTCGCACCGCGTCGGCGTCGCCGCGCATGGCGGCGTCGGCCACCGGAGCCTCCCCGGTAAGGAGAACGGCCAGCCCGACCAGCGCCAGCACCCCCGCACTGCTCACATGCAAACGGCGTCCCATGGTGTGATCTCCCTTCGTTTCCGTGTCAGACCGTGAAGATGCCCGTGCTGTCTCCGAAGTTCTCCCGATCGTCCATCCCCAGCTTGTGCATGAGGTCGAGCATGACGTTCGCCATGGGCGTTCCGTCCGGCGTGACGTGGTGGACGTTCCCCTGCAGCTGCCCGTTGGCGCCCCCCACCACGAAGAGCGGACACCGCTTGTGGTTGTGGAGGTTCGAGTCTCCCATGGGAGATCCGTAGATGATCATGGTCTTGTCCAGGAGGTGGGAGTCTCCCTCCATGGTGCTCTGGAGCTTCTCCAGGAAGTACGGGAGCATGCTCACGTGGTACTGGTTGATCTTGGCGAAATCCAGCACCGCGTCTTCGCGGCCGCCATGGTGCGAGGCGGGGTGGAAGGGCTTGTCCACGCCGCTCCCGGGATACACGCGGGCCGATCCGTCGCGTCCCATCTTGAAGGAGAACACGCGGGTGATGTCCGACGCGAAGGCCAGGGCCTGAAGGTCGAACATGAGCTTCACGTGCTCCTCGAAGGAGTCGGGCACGCCGGCGGGCGCCGTGGGAAGCTCGCGCTCTTCTCCGCTGGTGTTGTGGTTCTCCACGCGGTTGATGCGCTGTTCGATCTCGCGGATGTTCTCCAGGTACCGGTCGATGCGATGCCGGTCCGCCGGTCCGAGGGATCGCTTCAGATCCGCCACTTCCCCCACGATCCAGTCGAGGATGCTCCGGTCGGTCCGCCGCCGCATGGCGCGCTCCTCCGGAGTGGAGCCCGCTCCGAAGAGCTGGTCGAAGGCCACGCGCGGATCACGGATCATGGGGAGGGGCTCGTCCTCCGACGCCCAGCTGATGGTGTCGGTGTAGACGCACGCGTACCCGTACGCGCACCCCCCGGATTGGTCCACGTTCTCGATGCAGAGCTGCATGGACGGAATCGGAGTCGTGTTGCCGAAGCGCTGGGCGTACATCTGGTCCAGGGACACGCCCACCCGCACGTCGGAGCCCTCGGTCTGCCGGGGATGCTCCTGCGTGAGGAAGACGGCGCTGGAACGGAAGTGGTCCCCCCCGATCTCACGAGCCGTCTGGGCCTCGGCGTTCCGGACGTCGGTGTTGCTGATGATGGTGAGGTAGTCCCGGTAGGCCGCAAGGGGACTCATGCTGCTGGTCGACAGGTCGAAGTCCCGTCCCGCCTGGGCGGGAGACCAAAGGTTGCGGCTGGCGCCGAGCTCGTTGCTCCCCGCGGCCCCGTGCACCATCTCGATGCAGACGAGCCGCGTGGGATCCAGCTCCCCGCGGACGCGCGCCAGGAGCCGTCCCGACGGAAGCATGGCGTCGAGGAAGGGGAGGGCTACGGTCGCACCCATCCCCCGGAGCATGGTACGGCGCGAAATATGTCTTCCCGTGACGATCATCCTGAAGCCTCCTGAAGCCTCGTTCGCCCTGTGGGCGGTGGGTCCGTTGCGTGCGCTACTCCCGCTCCTGCATCCCTTCCATCCCTTCTCCGTCCGCCACCGCCTCGACCCGGCTCATCCGGAAGGCGGGGCTCCCCACCACACCGAGTATGAAGGACGACATGCGATTCCCTTCTTCCGCGGCGGCGCGCTCGATGGCCCGCACCGTCGGCATGTCGTAGGCCTCCACGCGGCGTCCCAACGCGTACGCCATGAGATTGCGCGTGAACGTCCTGGCGAACACCGAAGGCTTCCGCAGGATGGCGTTGCGCAGATCCGACGGGCTGGTGATGGGCGTGCCGTCCCAGAGCTCACCGGCGGCGTCCACCAGGGCGCTGTTCTCCTTGATCCGCCAGGCCCCCGTTCCGTCGAAGTTGTCCAGCGCGAGCCCGATGGGGTCGATGACGCGGTGGCAGGAGAGGCACGCGGGGTTGGAACGGTGCTGCTCCATCCGCTCACGCGTGGTGAGCTCCCGCCCCGAGTCCACCCCGTCCGTGGCATCCAGGTCGGGGACGTTGGGTGGCGGGGGTGGCGGCGGGCTTCCCAGGAGCACCTCCATGACCCATTTCCCCCGCAGCACCGGCGACGTCCGGTCCGGGTGCGACGTCAGGGTCAGGACACTCCCGTGCCCCAGGATCCCCCGGCGCTGCTCGTTGTTCACCGCGACCCTGCGGAACTCCCTCCCCGTGACCCCCGGAATCCCGTAGTGACGGGCCAACCGCTCGTTCACGAAGGTGTAGTCGGCGTCCAGGATTTCGAAGACGCTCCCGTCCTCCCGCACCAGGTGCTGGAAGAGCATGAGCGTTTCCCGCTCCATGGCCTCGGTGAGGGTGTGGTCCCAGTAGGGATTGAGCTGCGCGTCGGGGTGGATCTTCTCCAGATCCTGGAGCCTCAACCACTGAGAGGCGAACCGCGTGGCCAGTGCTCCGGAGCGGGGGTCCGCCAGCATCCGGCGCGCCTCGGCCTCCAGCACCGCGGGATCCCCCAGGTCCTGGGCCCGAGCGACCTCCATGAGGTGGTCGTCCGGGGGCGAGGCCCACAGGAAGAACGCCAGGCGCGACGCCAGGTCGTAGTCGTCCAGCCGGTACGTGTCTCCCGCCGCGGCGTCGGCCGGTGCCTGCTCGATGCGGAAGATGAAGTGGGGGCTGGTGAGGAGCGCCTGCAGCGCGGTGCGGACCCCGATCTCGAATCCCGACTCCGCCGTCTCCTCGTCGTAGAACCCGAGCAGGTCCTCCAACTCGTCGGGGCGCACCGGGCGCCTGTAGGCCCGGGAGGCCAGGCGCGTCACGATCTCCTCGGCGCACGCGCGCTCCTCGGGCGCCGAGGCGGGGTAGCACGAGAACACGCGCTCCCGGCTGGGCGTGTCGGACACTCCCGTGGTCACGTAAGGGCCGCCGATGACCAGGTCGCGCAGGTGGGGCGCCGTGGTCACCCCGTAGGCGCCCCCGATCATGGCGTCGGCGAGGGTGAAGTCCACCGGAGTGACCAGATCGTCCACGGGACCCTCGAACTGCTGGATGAAGGCCGCCGAGATCCGCTGGGGACCCGCCTTCACGAAGACGGGGTCGGTCTGGATCACCATCCCCAGGGGATCCGACTCGGACATCCAACGGTCGATCTCCAGAGCGGCCACGCGCTCGCCGTTCACCGAGACCTCGAGCACCTCACCGGGCATGGTCATCCCGTAGAGGAAGCCCGTGGGCCCCGGATGGAGGTCCAGCTTGAAGCGGTACTCCCCGTCGGCGGGGAAGGTGTGGACCACCGAGACGCCACCCCGGGTGCCCATGGGGGCGCCGGGCACGTGCTCCATCTGCGACGCGGTCTTGGGCACCTTGTACGTGGTCTCGGACACGCTCGCGTCCGGATCGCCCACGGCCATGCGGCTCACGTGCGCCGCCGCCCGCATGTACCCCTCCATGAGGGTCACGGAGAGCTGCTGCACGTCGGCGATGTTGTCGAAGTTGTCGCTGATGGTCTCGTTGGGGAGGAAGGCCGACGCCTCCACGTCCAGGTCCAGGAGGTCGCGGATGGCCCGCTCGTACTCGGCGCGGTTGAGCCGCTGGAACGTCCGCCACCCCGGGTTGGGATTGGCCGCGGCCCAGGTGTCCACGCTCCGCTCGAGGCCGTCGAGGAAGGCCGTGAGGGTGGCGTCGTCCGGACGGGGCTCGTCGCGCGGAGGCATCATCCCGGCACGGAGCTTGTGGATGACCTTCTCCGCCACCTCCGGGCTCTCCCAGGGGCGGTCGGCATCGAAGCCCATGAGGGAGAGGTTTCCACGCAGACGCCGGTCGTTGTGACAACGAACGCAGTAGTCCTCGATTACCGTGCTCGCGCTGGACGTGACGGTGTCGGCGGGAACGGCATTCCCCCACGACGGCGACGCCAGCACCAGAAACGCCATGAATCCGGTGGACATGGACTTCCCCTCGTTGTTTCCTGAAACGGATCCGCCGCGTGACAGGGGTCGGAAGGCCGGCCTGGCGGCCAGCGGGCAGGACTCCCGTCTGTTGGCGTATGCCTCAGCATACGGGGGATCGGCTGGAACGCGCCAGTGTGGTGGGTCGGAAGTTCACGAGGCACCCCACTGGTGTGGTGCATCGGGTCCCTTCCATCCATGTTGGTCCCTGTTGGACCGCACACCCATCCACCGACCCGCAACCGGCCATTCGACGAATCCCGTGCTCCCCACCACCATTCGCTGGAACGACCAACGGACCGGGCTGATCATCCTCGACCAGACCCTCCTCCCCGAGGAGCGAGTGGAGCGCGAATTGCGTTCTCTCGAGGACGTGGAGGAGGCCATCACCACGCTGCGCGTGAGGGGAGCGCCCCTCATCGGGATCACCGCGGCCATGGCGGTGGCCGCGCTGGCGCGTTCCGGCAATGGAGCCCCGGGCGGCGTGGCGGAATGGTGTGATCGGCTGGAGAGGACCCGCCCCACCGCGGTGAATCTCCGCTGGGCCCTGGAGCGGATGCGGGCGGTGACCGCCCGTCACGGCGACGGGACCACGCTGGTGGACGCCCTGGAGGCCGAGGCCGAGGCCATCCGCCTGGAGGACGCCGAGCTCTGCCGCCGCCTGGGAGAACACGGCGTGGCGCTCCTCCGAGACGGCGACCGGGTCCTGACCCACTGTAACGCGGGAGCCCTGGCCACCGGCGGGATGGGCACGGCGCTGGCACCGGTGTACGTGGCCCATGAGCGGGGGATGCGGGTGGCGGTGGTGGCCGACGAAACCCGCCCGCTCCTCCAGGGGAGCCGACTGACGGCCTGGGAACTGGAACAGGCCGGCGTCGACGTCACGGTCATCGCCGACGACATGGCCGCCGCGCTCTTCGGGACCCGCCCGCCCGACATCGTCCTGGTGGGGGCGGACCGGATCGCCGCCAACGGCGACGTGGCCAACAAGGTGGGAACGTACGGGCTGGCCGTGCTGGCGGCGCACCACGGCGTCCCCTTCTACGTCCTGGCCCCCACCTCCACCGTGGACCTGGACACGCCCGACGGAGCCTCCATTCCCATAGAGCATCGGGACCCCGAGGAGATCCGGCGGGGGTTCGGCCGCCTCACGGCACCGGAAGGCGTATCCGTGTGGAGCCCCGCCTTCGACGTCACGCCCGCCTCGCTCATCACGGGGATCGTCACCGAGCACGGGATTGCCCGGACGCCCTTCGAGGCGCCGCTGCGAGAGGCGGTGGCGGCGGCGCGGAGGAGGCGCGACGGTCAGTCCGACGTGGCGGCGCGGGGTGGACGCGAAGGCGGCGCCGAGGCCGCGGAGCAGGGTGGACGCAAAGGCGCCCACGAGGCGGCGGAGCAGGGGAGGCGCGGTGGCGTCGAACAGGCGGCGCGCTCCGGTCCGGCCCACCTCGACGCCCACCCGGGCCGGGAGGATCCGACCCGTACCGGCGTGGCCGAGGCGATTCTCACGGCGGCCCGCCGGATGCACCGCACCGGACTCATCGCGGGGCTGGCGGGGAACTTCTCGGCCCGCGTGTCCGCCCACGAGTTCCTGGTGACACCCGCGGGACGCCACAAGGGCGACCTCGCGGCCGGCGATCTGGTGCGGGCGGAGGTGGATCCCGGAACGGGCGCGGTGCCGGGAGCCAGCAGCGAGCTCCCCTTCCACCGCGGATGCTACCGGGCGGATCCGGAGGTGGGCGCGGTGGCCCACACCCACGCTCCGGCGCTGGTGGCCCTGGGCGCGCGGGGACTCGACCTGGTGGGGCACACCCCCGAGGTGGCCAAGGTCCTGGGCCGCGTCGCGTACCTCCCCTTCCTGGAGAGTGGATCGGAGGCGTTGGGACGGGCGGTGGAGGAGGCGGTGGCCGGCGGGGCCCGGGTGATCCTCCTGGGCGACCACGGCGCCATCACGACGGGACACGACATCGCCGATGCCGCCCACCGCATGGAGCTGGCGGAGCTCACCGCCTACACCGTCCTCCTGGCCGAAGACCAGGCGGGAGACCTGGCCCGGGCTCGACTGGAGTCACTCCTGGGGAGCTGACCCCACGACCACCACGAGGGAGGGAGCGCCCCGCCGTAGCGGACGGGGCTACCCCTCGTGGACCGTCCTCCCGCCCACCACCGTGCGCACCACCCGGATCTCCTTGATGCGGTCGGGATCCACGTCGTGGGGGTCCTCGGCGAGGATCACGAAGTCGGCCAGCTTCCCCGCCGTGATGGACCCCTTCTCGTCTTCCTCGAAAGAGGCGTACGCCCCGTTCATGGTGCAGACCTTCAGGGCCTGATCGACGGTGATGCGCTGGCTGGGGCCCCACACCCGGCCCGAGTAGTCCTTGCGGGTGACCATGCTCTGGATGGCCATGAGGGGCTCGTACGGCCCGGGCGAGTGGTCCGACGCCGGCGCCACGGGAATCCCGTGGTCGAGGAACGACTTGTGGGCGAACATCCACTCCATCTTCTCCTCGCCGTACTCGATCCACTTCTCGCCGTGGTAGTGGGCGTAGGTATAGAAGGGGGCGGGGATGAACCCCCCGTCGGCGATGCGCCGGAGGATGGTGGGGTTCACCAGGGAGCAGTGCTCGATGCGGTGGCGCGCGTCGGGACGCGGCCACTCCTTCTGCACCCGCTCGTAGGCGTTGAGGACCATGTCGATGGTGACGTCGCCGTTGGCGTGGATGGCCACCTGCCACCCGGCCCGGTGGGCTTCCTCCACCACCTCGTGGATCTCCTCCTGGGTCATGGTGAGGATCCCGTAGTCGTCGGGTCGCCCGGCGTACGGGGTGCTCATGGCCATGGTGCGCTCCGAGGCCGAGCCGTCGGCGGCGTACTTCACCGGCCCCACCTTGAGCATGGCGTCGCCGAAGCCGGTGCGGATCCCCGCCTCCTTCAGTGCAGGGAAGCTCCCGCCCCGGGCCATGGCGTACATCCGGAAGGTGAGGTCGCCGGCGGCGTACGCGTCCTGGTACGCGATGTAGTCGGCGCTGCTGGTTCCCGTCTGGTGCACCGAGGTGAGTCCCGTGGCGTTCATGTTGCGGCAGATCACCGCCACACCCTGGGCGCGCTCCTCCCGGGTGGATCCCGAGGGGATCAGCCCGTTGAACACGGCCCGGGCCCGCTCGGCCACCTTCCCGGTGAGCTCTCCGCCCTCCCGATAGAAGTGTCCGCCGAAGGGATCGGGGGTCTCGGCCGTGACGCCGGCCAGCTCGAACGCCTTCGAGTTGTACACCCCGGTGTGACCACCCCGGTGGCCCACCACGATGGGGTGCTCGGTGCTCACCGCGTCGAGGTCGAGGCGGTTGAGCGGGCGGCCCTCCTCCTGCTTCGTGTCGTCGTACATGAAGCCGACGATCCACTCGCCCGGAGGCGTGCGTTGGGCGCGCTCCCGGAGCGCGTCCTGGATGCGGGCGACGCTCCCCAGGTTCGTGTTGACGTTCTTGAGCTCGTTGAGCCCGGCACCGGAGGGATGGGAGTGGGCATCGATGAAGCCCGGAACCACCGTGGCGCCGGCCGCGTCGATGACTTCGGTGCGTCCGGATGCCACCAGGTTGCGCACGTCGTCGTCGGAGCCCACCGCCACGAAGCGGCCGTCCTTGATGGCGAAGGCGGTGGCGCTCGGGTTCGCGTCGTCCTGGGTGAGGACCCTCCCGTTCACCACCACCAGGTCGGGTGCCACCGAGGCGGACGCACCTCCGGCCGCGCATCCCGTGGTGAGCCCCGCGGCGGCGGCCGCCGCACCGAGTCCGAGGAAGTCCTTCCGGGTGATCTCGCTCATGGTGCCTCCCGCCTATGCTGTGGAACGTGGCGACATCCTGCGATGGTACGGGATGTCAGGGCGGAGGGCCAGAGCGACGGCGGCGCCGGTTTTGCTGCGACCGGCCACTCGACCCCGAACACGGCGCCCAGTCGTATGCGTGGACGCTCCCACC
>JAOUPR010000097.1 GCA_029879725.1 Gemmatimonadota bacterium
AGGTGGATGTGCGTGAGAACGATGTGCCGGAGGTCCCGGAAACCGATCCCCTGGGCCCGGAGACCCTCCACGAGCCTCTCGATGGTCGTGGACGGGCCGGGATCCACCAGCGCGGGCTCGTCGCCCGGGACGAGGTACGAGCCGATGGCGCCCTCGAAGCCGAGGTGGTGGAGATCGATGCAGATGGACTCACTCATGATCAATAGACCGGGAGACGAGGAGGATGAAAAAAGAAAGGGGCGCCCCACCTACGTGGAGCGCCCCCGGAGACGATCAGGTCCGCACGGACCTCACCCACGATCCTCCACCGACACGAAATTCCGTTCACCCGATCCCAGATACACCTGGCGAGGACGGGCGATCTTCTGCTCGGAATCCTCCAGCAACTCCTGCCATTGCGCCAACCACCCCACGGTGCGGGGGATGGCGAAGAGCACCGGGAACATCTCCACGGGGAAGCCCATGGCCTGGTAGATGATACCCGAGTAGAAGTCCACGTTCGGATACAGGTTGCGCTGGACGAAATAGTCCTCGTTCAACGCGATCTTCTCGAGCTCGAGCGCGATGTCCAGGAGCGGGTTGCGGCCCGTGACCTCGAAGACCTCGTCGGCGGTGCGCTTGATGATGCTCGCCCGCGGATCGTACGCCTTGTAGACCCGATGGCCGAAGCCCATG
This sequence comes from Gemmatimonadota bacterium, assembly GCA_029879725.1. Taxonomy (GTDB): domain Bacteria; phylum Gemmatimonadota; class Gemmatimonadetes; order Longimicrobiales; family Gaopeijiaceae; genus JAOUPR01. Next base: position 676 of record JAOUPR010000097.1, read on the forward strand.
AGCCTCTCCTCCTGCGACCGCACCTTCTTCATGAAGTCCGGGATGTTGTCCACGCTCCCGATCCGGCGGAGCATCCTCAGGACCGCCTCGTTGGCGCCCCCGTGGAGGGGGCCGTAGAGCGCGGCCATCGCTCCGCTCAACGCGGAATAGGGATCGGCGTGCGAAGAGCCGATGACCCGCATGGCCGTGGTCGAGCAGTTCTGCTCGTGGTCCGCGTGCAGGATGAAGAGGACGTCCAGCGCCCGCTCCAACACCGGGTTGGGCTTGTACTCCCGTGTCCCGATGCGGAAGAGCATGTTCAGGAAGTTGGCCGTGTACGACAGCTCGTTCTCCGGGTACACGTACGGCAGCCCGCGGTGGTGCCGGAACGCGTACGCGGAAAGCGTCGGCATCTTGGCCACAAGGCGGACGATCTGTTCCCAGCGGACGCCGGCGTCGTGGATCTCCTTGGCCTCGGGATAGAACGTCGAGAGCGCGGACACGGAGCTGATGAGCATCCCCATGGCGTGGGCGTCGTAACGGAAGCCCTCCATGAGCTTGGTCATGTTCTCGTGCACGTACGTGTGGAAGGTCACGTCGTGCACGAACTGATCGAGCTCGCCCTGCTTGGGGAGCTCGCCCTTCAGGATGAGGTAGGCCACCTCGAGGAAGCTGCTCCGCTCCGCGAGCTGTTCGATGGGGTATCCCCGGTATCGGAGGATCCCCTTCCCACCGTCGATGTACGTGATGGTCGACCGGGTGGACGCGGTGTTGGTGTACGCAGGATCGTACGCCATCATCCCGAAATCGGACTCGTCGACCTTGATCTGCCGCAGGTCCATGGCCCGGATCACATCCCCGTCGAGGATGTCGACCTCGTATTCGCGTCCCGTGCGGTTATCGCGGATGGAGAGCGTGTTGGGCCCTCCGACTCCGTTCTCTCCCATGATTCCTCCGTGGAGGCCTATGCGCAGATTGCCGAAGAAGGCGCTTCCGTCCCCGTGTACGGGGAGAGAAGCCTGTAATTATACAGATCCTTCCGGTCCGACCCAAGGGGATCCCCGGTGGGAGAGCGCATTCCGGGCCCATGGATCGCACCCGGATGTGTCGGCTCCGGAGGGAGCGGGCCCGAGGGAAGTGCCGGGGGCGGGATTCGAACCCGCACGCCCCGAAGGACAGCGGCTTTTGAGGCCGCCGCGTCTACCGTTCCGCCACCCCGGCAAGGTGTGGTTCGCAAGCTAAGGGAGACGACACCCGACTTCAATACGGTACCGGCCGCGGGCGCGCCGCGCGGCCCCGCCCCTGCCACCCCGCCGCACTTCGTATAATGTTAGTGTCTGTTCCGCATTCTCGGCCGCCGCCGCCGAGTCTCCTTGACACTTCCGACCGCTTCACGAGGAGCTTCCGTGGCCCACCGTTCCAAGGATCCCTTCGGGGCACTGTCTTCCGTTTCCCTCAAGGAAGGCGACACCTCCTTCTACAGTCTCTCCCGCCTCCAGGACCAGGGGATCGTCTCCTCCCTGGACGACCTCCCCTTCTCCATCCGGATCCTCCTGGAGAACGCCGTCCGCCACGCCGGCGGGGGATACGTGACGGAAGAGCACGTCAAGGCGGTCGCCGGTTGGAGTCCATCCAACTCGGGCGCCGACGTCCCCTTCATGCCGTCCCGGGTGGTCCTCCAGGACTTCACCGGCGTGCCGGCCGTGGTGGACCTGGCCGCCATGCGCGACGGGATCAAGGAGATGGGTGGCGACCCGTCCCGGATCAATCCCGTGGTCCCCGCCGACCTGGTCATCGACCACTCGGTGCAGGTGGACTACTTCGGTACCTCCGACGCCTTCCGTCTCAACGTGGAGAAGGAGTTCGAGAGGAATCGGGAGCGGTACGCCCTCCTCCGCTGGGCCCAGGAGGCGTTCGACAACTTCTCCGTGGTGCCGCCGGGAACCGGAATCGTGCACCAGGTGAACCTGGAATATCTCGCGTCGGTGGTGCACCGGCGACGACACCACGGAGAGTGGGTCGCGTACCCCGATACGGTCGTGGGCACCGACTCCCACACCACCATGGTCAACGGTCTCGGCGTGGTCGGGTGGGGCGTGGGCGGGATCGAGGCCGAGGCCGTGATGCTCGGACAACCCTACTACATGCTCCTCCCCGAGGTCGTGGGCGTGAAGCTCGTGGGCTCCCTCCCCGAAGGCGCCACCGCCACCGACCTGGTGCTCCGCGTCACCGAGATCCTGCGCAAGCACGGCGTGGTGGGACGCTTCGTGGAGTACTACGGCACCGGACTCTCCAACCTCACGCTCCCGGACAAGGCGACGCTGGCCAACATGGGGCCCGAGTACGGCGCCACCATCGGCTTCTTCCCCGTGGACGGAGAGGCGCTCCGGTATCTCCGGGGAACGGGGCGGAGCCCTGAGGTGGTGGAGCGGGTGGAGCGCATCAGCAAGGAGCTCGGCCTCTTCCGCACCGACGAGACACCCGACCCGCGGTTCACCTCCACGGTGGAGCTCGACCTCTCCACCGTCGAGCCCAGCCTGGCGGGGCCCAAGCGCCCCCAGGACCGGATCGCCATGGCCGATCTGAAGCGATCGTTCTCCAAGGATCTCCCGGCGCTGGTACCCGCAGGGTTCTCCGTGGAGGGGAGCGGTGGCGGCGCCGCCGTGGCCACCGAGGCCAGGCGCAGCGTCACGGTCGACCAGGACGGCGAGACGTTCGAGCTGGGTGACGGCTCCATCGTCATCGCCTCCATCACCAGTTGCACCAACACGTCGAACCCGTCGGTGATGGTGGGTGCCGGACTCCTCGCGAAGAAGGCGGTGGAGCGGGGACTCCAGGTGAAGCCCTGGGTGAAGACGGCCATGGCGCCGGGCTCCCAGGTGGTGCACGACTACCTCACGGAGGCGGGCCTCCTCCCCTATCTGGAGGCGTTGCGCTTCCACATCGTGGGGTACGGTTGCATGACGTGCATCGGGAACAGCGGACCCCTTCCGGAAAAGATCCACCAGGCGGTGGAGGAGAACGGGCTGGTGGTGGCGTCGGTCCTCTCGGGAAACCGGAACTTCGAGGCGCGCATCCACCCGCTGGTGCGGGCCAACTATCTCGCGTCTCCGGTGCTGGTGGTGGCGTACGCGCTCGCGGGCCGTATCGACATCGACCTGTACAACGAGCCGCTCGGACACGACTCCAATGGAGAGCCGGTGTTCCTGGCCGACCTCTGGCCCTCGCCGCACGAGGTCAGGGAGACGGTCCTCTCCTCCCTCAAGCCGGAGATGTTCACGTCGCGCTACGCGGTGGTCTCCACCGGGGACGAGAACTGGCAGGCGCTCCCCCTTCCCGAGGAAGGGAACCTCTACGGGTGGGAGAGCGACTCCACGTACATCCAGTGCCCCCCCTTCTTCCAGGGGATGGCGCCGGAGGTGCCCCCGGCCGCAGACGTGCACGCCGCCCGCGTGCTGGCCCTCCTGGGTCAATCGGTCACCACGGACCACATCTCCCCCGCCGGGGCCATCCCCAAGGCGGAGCCGGCCGGGCTCTACCTACGGGAGCACGGGGTCGAGGTGAAGGACTTCAACACGTTCGGATCCCGCAGGGGGAATCACGAGGTCATGATGCGCGGGACGTTCGGCAACGTGCGCATCAAGAACCTCCTCCTGGACGGAAAGGAAGGGCCGTACACGGTCCACCTCCCCACCGGCGAGGAGATGCCCATCTACGACGCGTCCATGCGCTACCAGGAGGACGGGACACCTCTGGTGATCCTGGCGGGGAAGGAATACGGGACCGGATCCTCTCGGGACTGGGCGGCCAAGGGGACCTTCCTCCTCGGCGTGAAGGCCGTCATCGCGGAGAGCTTCGAGCGGATCCACCGGAGCAATCTGGTGGGGATGGGCGTGCTCCCCCTGGAGTTCCCCGAGGGCGCCTCGGCCGGGAGCCTGGGGCTGACCGGAAGGGAGACCGTGGACATCACGGGAGTCGAATCCGGGCTGGAGCCGGGAGGCACGGTGGAGGTCGTGGCCCGATCCGACGACGGGAAGGAGATCCGCTTCTCCGCCCGCGTGCGGCTGGACTCGGAGGTGGACGTGGAGTACTACCTCAACGGCGGGATCCTTCAGACGGTGCTGCGGAAGATGGCCAAGGGCGAGATGTAGGCCCGGGTCGCCACCGGATGCCCACGAGGGCGTCTCCCGCGCTGCGGGAGACGCCCTCGTGCTCGTTCAACCCAGGGGAAGCCGGCCGTCGCCGTCCCCTTCTCCCCGCAGCCCCACGGGCGGGCCGAGCACCTCACCGAGGAGCACGGCCTGCCGGAGCCCCATCCGCCCCCCCCTGAGGACCTCCCGCAGCGACCCGGCCGCCCGGGATCGACGGGGTCGATGGTCCTCGGGCGTATCGAGGGCGGAAAGGCGGGACGCCACCGGCGTCCCCATGCGGGGATGGGTCTTGTGGATGGCGTGCCCGGCGTGGAGCGCCTCCAGAGCACGGGAGTCCACCACTTCCGGCGTGATCACCCTCTCCGTGGACCGGACCCGAGGTTCCTCCGGCACGAAGACCGGTTCACGAGAAGGCGCCGGCCGCGGCCTCGCCGGCGCCTGGGGGCGGCCCACTTCCCCTCGGGAGAGCCGCTCCAATTCCTCCCAGAGGGTTCCCAGGACCAGTCCTTCCGACCCTTCCGGGGGTCCGGACCGGGTCGCCACCGCCACCTCGTCGCGGACGTCGTCGTCGTAGGTGCCGATGATCTCGTCATCGTCCTCCTCGATGGTGCGTCCCCACTCCCGCGGGAGTGGGACGGACGCTCCCGGCTCCTCCACCTGGGCGCCCGCCTTCTTCTTCCGGCTTCGCGCCACACCGTCGAGGATGGAGAAGAGGATGAAGACCCCGAAGAAGATCAGCTCTTCCATGGGCCGCTAGCCCTCCGCGCCCGTCGAGCCCGAGCCTCCCTCCGGCGCCGCGATGGCACTGCGCATCTCCGTGTCCGCCTGGATGTTGCGATACCGCATGTAGTCCATGACCCCGAGGTGGCCGCTGCGGAACGCCTCCGCCAGCGCGAGCGGCACCTGGGCTTCGGCCCTCACGACCTCGGCCTTCATCTCCTCCACCCTGGCCCTCATCTCCTGCTCCTGGGCCACGGCCATGGCCCGCCGCTCCTCCGCTCGGGCCTGGGCCACTCTCTTGTCCGCCTCGGCCTGGTCCGTCTGGAGCTCGGCTCCGATGTTCTTCCCCACGTCCACGTCGGCGATGTCGATGGAGAGGATCTCGAACGCGGTCCCGGAGTCCAACCCCTTCGACAACACGGTCTTGGAGATGTTGTCGGGGTTCTCCAGCACGGCCTTGTGGGACTCCGCGGATCCGATGGTGGACACGATCCCCTCGCCCACGCGGGCCAGGATGGTCTCCTCACCGGCGCCACCCACCAGGCGATTGATGTTGGCCCGGACGGTGACGCGCGCGATGGCGATGAGCTGGATCCCGTCCTTCGCCATGGCGGCGACCTTGGGGGTGTTGATGACCTTGGGATTGACGGAAACCTGGACCGCCTCGAAGACGTCCCTCCCCGCCAGGTCGATGGCCGCGGCCTGATTGAACCCCAGCTCGATGTTCGCCTTGTCCGCGCTGATGAGGGCGCCCACCACGCGGTCCACACGTCCGCCGGCCAGGTAGTGTGCCTCGAGGGCGTTCACGTCCAGGTCCAGACCCGCCTTGGTCGCCGTGATGAGGGGGCGCACGACCGCGGGCGGGGAGACCTTGCGCAGGCGCATCCCGACCAGAGAGCCGATCCCCACGTGCACACCGGCCGAGATCGCCTCGATCCAGAGCCGCACCGGAACGGCCCACATGACGATGAAGAAGGCGAAGACGAAGAGGACGAGGACGGCGGAGTTGAAGGCCAGAAGTTGTTCCATGATGCGATCTCTCAAAAGGTTCAGGAATCAGGCGTGGATCACGGGGTCCATGGTCATGCCTCGTCGTCGGTCTCTCCGGCCCCGTTCCCCGAAGCTACCCCACGAACCACGTGCCGGTAACCCTCGGCGGACACGACCCGGATACGGCTGCCGGCGGGAATCCACTCCGCGTCCGACACCACGTCCACCCGCTCGTCACCGAAGAGGCCGGTTCCCGACGGCCGCAGGTCGGTCACCGCGGTGCCCTCTCGCCCCACCAGGTCGGAGCGGCGGTCCGACGACGCGTAGCCGTCCCGGCTGTCCGTCCGGTTGTACAGGAACACACCGCTACGCGCCAGCCGCGAATTCCCCGTGATGGAGCGCAGGAGCGCCCACCCCGTGACGATGATCAGGAGGATGGTCGTGGTGAGCACGAGTCCCGCCCGGGTGAAATCGGCCGTGGTCGGTAGGGATCCGATCATGCTCATGTAGAGCGCTCCCGCCACCGCCAGTCCTCCCAGGATCCCGAAGAGTCCGAAGCCGGGAATGACCATGACCTCCACGCCGATGAGCACGACTCCGATCGCGAAGAAGATCAGGTCCTCCAGGCCGGCGAGCCCGACGATCATGTGCGACCCGAAGAAGAGCGCCAGCGACGTGAGCCCGGCCGCGCCGGCCATCCCGAAGGACGGCGTCTTGATCTCGATGATCAGGCCCAGGAAGCCCAGCGAGAGGAGGAAGGGCGCCACGATGGGATTGGAAAGGAAGCGGACCACGCGCTCGGCCCAGTTCACCTCCAGCGTGGACACGGCGGCACCGGAGATCTCGATGTCGCGCAGGAGCGCCGGGAGGTCCTCGACCTCGTGGGCGTATCCCAGAGCGACGGCTTCCGCCGTCGTGAGGGTAAGGAGCTTACCCGCCTCCACCACCCCCTCGATGGCGAGTTCCTCGTCCACCATGGCCTCGGCCACCGCGGGATCGAGGTCGCGTGCTTCGGCCAGAGCACGCATCTGGGCACGCATGGCGGAAACGATCTTCTCCGACATCTTGGTGCCCGATCCGTCCACGGGCGTCACCGCACCCAACACCGAACCGCGACGCATATAGATCCGCCGCGTCGCCAGCGAGATGAGGGCCCCTGCCGAATAGGCGTGCGTGTTCACATAGGCATAGACCGGGACGGGCGACTCCGCCACGGCGTCGGCGATCCGCTCCGCGGAGTCCACGCGGCCGCCCGGCGTGTCGATGTCGAGGATCACCGCCGCCGCCCCCGCTTCACCGGCCTCTCGCAGGCCCCGTTCCACGAAGGGCGCCAGCCCCATCTCGATGACGCCGGTGACGGGGATGACGTACACCGGTCCTTGCGTCTGGGCCCGTGCGGGAACTCCGGAGAAGAGCACGGCCGCCGACAGCGCCAGCGCGGTCACGGTTCTGGATACCATCGGGGATCCTCCGGGGATCATGGTGGTGAAGTACAAGTTACGGTGGATCGCGTGACGCACAACGAGCACGGGTACCCACCGCGGCAACACGAGGTTTACGGGGATACGTTCCCGGGCGCCGGATTCTTCGCGCCTCCCCCCGCACGCCCCGCGGGATCCGATCCGGGTTGACCCTCTTCGAGCCGACGGGGTAGCTTCGATGGTGTCCCGGTGGTGGGCGATTCGGCCCGACCTTCCCCGGGACCCGGCCCCCTCCCGCGGATGGTGAGCGGGAGGGAACTCCGGGCCGACCACGGCATATACCTGCCCATCTTCTCAGGCTTATCCCACAACGGAGTCGAGATGTCCCAACAGGAACTGGTCCGCTACGAGGAACAGGACAAGATCGCCATCATCACGTTGGACGATCCTCCCGCGAACACGTATACGCACGAAATGATGGCCCAGCTCGACGCGGCCATCGTACGGGCACGCTTCGCCGACGACGTGGAAGTCATCGTCATCACCGGCGCCGGGGAGAAGTTCTTCTGTGCGGGCGCCAACATCGGGATGCTGAACTCGGTCACGCCTGGGTTCAAGTACTGCTTCTGCCTCCACGCCAACGAGACGCTGAACCGCCTCGAGCATACGCCCAAGCTGGTCATCGGTGCCCTCAACGGCCACACCGTGGGCGGAGGTCTGGAGATCGCCATGGCCACGGACATCCGCATCGCGCGCAGGGACGCCGGAAAGGTGGGGCTCCCCGAAGTCTCTCTGGGCGTTCTCCCCGGCACCGGCGGCACGCAGCGCCTGGTCCGCATCGTGGGGAAGTCGGCGGCCATCAAGCTCATGGCGGAAGGAACGACCTTCGGGTTCGACACGGCCAAGGAGCTCGGGCTGGTCGACGACGTGATCGACGCCGAGAGCCGTGACGACTTCCTGGCCAAGGTGCTGGACTACGCGCGCCAGTTCACCACGCCCAACAAGGCCACCAAGGCCGTGGGCCTGATCAAGCGCTCGGTGCAGACCGGCTCCGAGCTTCCCTTCGAGCTCGCCCTCACGTTGGAGAGGGAGCTTCAGGCCCAGCTCTTCGCCAGCGAAGACGCCAAGGAAGGGATCGCCGCCTACGTCGAGAAGCGGAAGGCGGAGTTCAAGGGTCGCTGATGCGCGCCCATCGTGCTGGAGCGGGGCCCGGAACGCATCCGGGCCCCGTTTTGCGTATGTACCTCCCCATCACCCCAACCATCCCGGCCTCATGAGCGACACCGTTCGCAATCGCCTCTGGATCGGCAACGAGTGGGTGGACGCCGCCGACGGCTCCACCTTCGACACCGTCAACCCCGCCACGGGTGAGATCATCACCAGCGTGGCCGCCGCCTCGGACGCGGACGTGGACCGCGCCGTCTCCTCGGCTCGGGAAGCCCTGCGGGGGAAGGCGTGGGGGCGCATGAACCCCCACAAGCGCTCCGTCCTCCTGTGGAAGCTGGCCGACGCCATCGAGGCCAACGCCGACGAGCTGGCGGCGCTGGAGACGGCCGACAACGGGAAGTCCTACTTCGAGGCGAGGAAGGTGGACCTCCCCAGCGTGGTGGAGAACTTCCGTTACTTCTCCGGGCTGGCGGACAAGATCCACGGGAGCACCATCCCCGTCTCGGGGCCCTTCCTGAACTACACCGTGCGGGAACCCGTGGGCGTGGTGGGATGCATCACCCCCTGGAACTTCCCCCTCTCCCTGGCAGCCTGGAAGGTCGCTCCGGCCCTGGCGTGCGGGAACGCGGTGATCCTCAAGCCCGCCGAGCAGACCCCGCTCACCGCGCTGCGACTGGGTGAGATCGCCGCCGAGGTGGGATTCCCTCCCGGAGCGCTCAACGTGGTGCCCGGGTTCGGAGAGACGGCCGGGGCGGCCCTGGTCCGCCACCCCGGCGTGGACGCCATCGCCTTCACCGGCTCCACGGAGGTGGGGAAGATCGTCATGCGCGAGGCCGCCGGCACGGTGAAGAAGGTGTCCCTGGAGTTGGGGGGGAAGTCTCCGAACATCGTCTTCGCCGACGCGGATCTTGATGCCGCGGTGCGGGGCGCCGCCACCGGGATCTTCTACGGCACGGGCCAGGTCTGTGCCGCCGGATCGCGCATCCTGGTGGAGCGCTCCGTCTACGACGACTTCGTGGGGCAACTGGCGGCGCGGGCCGCGAAGATGACCGTCGGTGACCCCATGGACGCCAACACCCGGCTGGGCGCCATCATCTCCCCCGAGCAGCTCGACCGGGTGATGGGATACGTGGAGGCCGGGAAGGCCGAGGGCGCACGTCTGGTCGCGGGTGGCGACCGGGCCACGGTGGACGGAAAGGGGAACTTCGTGCAGGCCACGGTCTTCGCGGACGTGACGCCGGAAATGACCATCGCCCGGGAGGAGATCTTCGGCCCGGTGGCCGTGGTCATCCCCTTCGACGACGTGGACGACGCCATCGGGAAGGCCAACGACAACGCCTACGGCCTCGCCGCGGCCGTGTGGACCCGCGACGTGGGGAAGGCCCACCGCGTCGCCGGAGCCCTCGACGCCGGCACGGTGTGGATCAACACCTACCACCAGTACGACTCCGGGTCGCCGTTCGGCGGGTACAAGCAGAGCGGCTTCGGGCGCGACCTGGGGTACGAGGCGGCTCTGGAGAAATACACCCAGGTGAAGAGCGTCTGGGTGGCGGTGGACGGCTGAGGAGATTCCCATGAGAGAAGCGTGGATCATCGACGGGGTCCGGACCCCCATCGGACGGCATGGAGGCGGGCTCGCATCCGTGCGCCCCGACGACCTGGCCGCCCTCGCCATCGAAGCGCTGATGCGGCGGACGGGAATGGACCCCGCCACCGTGGACGACGTCGTGTTCGGGTGCACCAACCAGGCGGGTGAGGACAACCGCAACGTGGCCCGCATGGCGCTCCTCCGGGCCGGTTTCCCGGTCACCGTTCCGGGACAGACGGTGAACCGGCTGTGCGGGTCGGGGCTGCAAGCCGTGAACTCCGCCTTCCACGCCATCGCCACCGGTGAAGGCGACGCCTTCGTGGTGGGCGGCGTGGAGAGCATGAGCCGGGCGCCCTACGTCATGCTCAAGGCCGACACGGGCTACGCCCGCGGCGTCCCCGAGGTGGCGGACACGGTTCTGGGGTGGCGGTTCCCCAACCCCGCCTTCACTCCGGAGTGGACCATCGGGCTGGGCGAGACCGCCGAGGTGGTGGCGGAGGAGTTCGGGGTGACGCGTGAGTCTCAGGACGCCTTCGCCGCCGAGAGCCAGCGGAGGGCGGGAGTGGCCATGGAGGAAGGGCGCTTCGCGGACGAGATCGTTCCCGTGAGCATCCCCCAGCGGAAGGGTGACCCCGTGGTGGTGGACGCCGACGAGCACCCCCGTCCGGGGACCACGGCGGAGTCCCTGGCGCGGCTCCGTCCCGTCTTCAAGGCCGGCGGAACGGTGACGGCCGGAAATTCCTCGGGGATCAACGACGGCGCCGCCGCCCTCCTGGTCGTCTCCGCCGAACGGGGGAAGGCGCTGGGGCTCACCCCCCTGGCCCGCGTGGCGGCGGGGGGAGTGGCGGGAGTGGAACCCCACCGCATGGGGATGGGCCCCGTCCCCGCCACCCGGAAGGCGCTGGCCCGGGCCGGGTGGAGCGCGGCCGACCTCGACCTGGTGGAACTCAACGAGGCCTTCGCCGCCCAGGCCCTTCCCTGCATGGACCAGCTCGAGCTGGATCCGGAGAGGGTCAACGTGAACGGGGGCGCCATCGCCCTGGGACACCCGGTGGGGTGCTCCGGCGCCCGCATCCTGGTGACGCTGGTCCACGAGATGAAGCGGCGAGGCGCCCACCGGGGACTGGCCACCATGTGCATCGGCGTCGGTCAGGGAATCGCCACCCTGGTGGAGGGCGTATGATCGAGCGGGTCGCGGTGCTGGGAGCGGGCACCATGGGCCACGGGATCGCGCAGGTGTGCGCGGCCGCCGGATGCGACGTGGCGCTCTACGACGTGAACGACGACGCCGTGTCCCGAGGCCTCGGCCTCATCCGGGGAAACCTGGAGAAGGGGATGGAGCGGGGGAAGGTGACGGAAGAGGAGCGCGACGCCGTGCTCTCCCACCTCGCGGCCACCACCTCCATCACCGACGCCGTGCGCGCCGCCGACCTCGTCATCGAAGCGGCGCCCGAGGTGATGGAGATCAAGCGGACCATCTTCACCGAGGTCGACGACGCCGCGCCGGCGCGCGCCATCATCGCCACGAACACATCCTCCCTCTCCATCGCGGATATGGCGGATACCCTCCGGGATCCGGAACGCTTCGTGGGGCTCCACTTCTTCAACCCCGTCCACATCATGGCCCTGGTGGAGGTGGTGTGGGGACCGGCCACCACCGACGCCACCCTCGACGCGGCCGTGGACTTCGTGCGCCGGCTGGGGAAGGAGCCGGTGGTGGTGAAGGACTCCCCCGGGTTCGCCTCCTCCCGCCTGGGGATCGTCCTGGGGATGGAGGCCATCCGCATGGTGGAAGAGGGCGTGGCCACGCCCCAGGACATCGACAAGGCCATGGAGCTGGGATACCGCCACCCCATGGGCCCCCTCAAGCTCACCGACCTGGTGGGGCTGGACGTCCGCCTCGGGATCGCCGAATACCTCCACGAGACGCTGGACTCCGAGGCGTTCCACCCCCCCGAACTCCTCCGGCGCATG
>JAOUPR010000098.1 GCA_029879725.1 Gemmatimonadota bacterium
TCATCGAGTCGGCCACCCTCTCCGCGGTGGGCGCCGCCATCGGCGTGGCCGCGGGCGTCGGGCTGGCCGGCGTGGTGGCCGCGCTGTCTCCCCTCCCGGCGGCGGTCTCGGCGGTATGGGTGAGTCTGGGCGTTGGACTCGGAATCACCGTGGGAGTGGTGGCCGGGGTCTACCCGGCGTGGCGGGCCGCCGGCCTCGATCCCGTGGACGCGCTGCGGTATGAATAGCCGGGGGCAACCGGACACGAACCGCCTCGGCGGTCTCCAGACGCTGACGGAGGGGCTCGGGATCGCGTTGGATGCCATCCGCGCGAACAAGATCCGCTCCTCCCTCACGATCCTCGGCGTCTCGGTCGGCGTCGCGGTGGTGGTGTTGGTGGCGGCGCTCATCACCGGCATCCGCACCTCGGTCATGTCGAGCTTCGAGTCCGCCGGCCCCAACAACTTCTTCGTGACCCGCTTCGACTTCACCTCCGTGCGCCTCGTCGACGACGGAAGCGGACGGCCTCCGTGGTGGGACAAGCCCGAGCTGACCACGCGGGAGGCGGAGGTCCTCGGGCGCCTGGAAGCGGTGGACCACGCCCTCTTCAACTTCGACTTCTCCGCCAACTTCCAGTTCGAGAACGAGCGCGTGTCCGGCGTGAGCACGTCCGGGTACTCCTCGGGGTGGCCCGCGTACACCGACGGGCTCTTCGTGGCGGGGAGGGATTTCACTCCCGCCGAGGTGCGCCAGAACCGCGCCCTCGTGGTCATCTCCGTGGGGCTGGCGGAGGATCTCTTCGGCCAGCGGGACCCCATCGGGCGGATCGTCAAGATCGGCTCGCCCTTCCGCGGTACCCAGGAGTCCTTCCGGGTGGTGGGGGTGTTCGAACTGACGGAGAACATCTTCTCCCCCCTGGCCGACCACTTCGCCATCGTCCCGCACACCGCCGCGTCCCGGCGACTGAGGATGTCGGACTGGCAGGCCAACATCCTCATCGTCCCGCACGACTCGGTGTCCATGGAGGAGGCCCAGGACCAGGTCATCGCGGCGCTCAGGGGGGCCCGCGGGCTGGGTCCCCGCGAGGAGAACAACTTCGCCCTTCTCGCGTCGGCCCAGCTCCTGGACATGTTCAACAGGCTCACGGCAGTGTTCTTCCTGGTGATGCTCGCGCTCTCCTCGGCCGGGCTCCTGGTGGGGGGCGTGGGCGTGATCGGCATCATGCTCATCAGCGTCACGGAGCGGACCCGGGAGATCGGGATCCGCAAGGCGGTGGGCGCCACCCGGCGGGAGATCCTCTGGCAGTTCCTGGTGGAGGCGTCGGTTCTCACCTTCCTCGGTGCCGGCATCGGGATGATGGGGGGATGGGGACTCTCCGAGATCGTCGCGAGCATCACGCCCATCCCCTCCCGGATCCCGCTCTGGGCGGTCTTCGCGGCGCTCTCCATGGCGGTCCTCACGGGGATGCTCTTCGGTCTCCTCCCCGCCTACCGCGGAAGCCGCATGGACCCGGTGGAGGCCCTCCGCTTCGAATAGCGGCACGAACGCCTGGATCTCGCCCCGGGGCTCCGGGTACCCCTCGTGGCGTATCCCAGGCAACCTCCCGACCCACGGCGAAGGCCCCATGCGGCACCCTCTGGACATCCTGGCCATCATGGCCCACCCCGACGACGCGGAGCTTCTCTGCGGCGGCGCTCTGATCAAGAGCGCCTTCCGCGGCCGGCGGGTGGGGATCGTGGACCTCACGGCCGGGGAGATGGGCAGTCAGGGCTCCAGGAGGGAGCGGGCCCAGGAGGCAGCCGACTCCGCGGAGTTGATGGGGGTGGTGGAGCGGCGTTGTCTCGGTCTCCCCGACGCGGAGTTGGAGAACTCTTCGGAGGCACGCAAGGCCGTGGCTTCCGTGGTCCGGGAGTTCCGGCCCAGGGTGGTCGTGACCCACTGGAAGGTGGGACGGCACCGGGACCATCGCGTCGCGTCGGAGATGGTGCGCGACGCCTGCTTCCTCTCCGGCCTGAAGAAGCTCGACGCGCCGGGCGACCCGTTCCGCCCTCAGACCCTGGTCTACGCCACCGCCTTTCGTGAAGACGCGGGACCACCCGACTTCGTCGTCGACGTCACCGAGGCCATGGAGCGCAAGTTGGAGGCACTCGCGTGTTATGGAACCCAGCTCGAAGGGCGGTCCCAGCTCGGAGAGGTGTATCCGGGGGGTGACCGTCCCGTCGTGGACCAACTGCGCGCGCAGATGGCCCACTACGGCTCCTTGATCAGGGTTCCGTACGGGGAGCCGTTCCGGGTGGACGAGGCTCTCGAGGTAGACACCCTCGAATCCCTCACCGTGAGCACGTTCTGACCACCGCGCGATGAGTTCACTCTACTTCGACCACGCCGCCACCACGCCCCTGCGCGACGAGGTGAGGGCCGCGATGGAACCGTGCCTCCACGGGAACTTCGGCAACCCGTCCAGCATCCATCGCTGGGGGAGGGAGGCCGCGGCGGCCCTGGACGGCGCACGGGCCCGGGTGGCCGAGGCCCTGGGAGCCACGCCGGGCGAGATCTTCTTCGTACGCGGGGGCACCGAGTCGGACAACCTCGCGGTACTCGGCCGCACCCGCAGACTCGTCGTGGATGGGCACCCACCGCGGGTCGTGGTGAGCAGCGTGGAGCACAAGGCCGTCCTCGCGGCGGCGGACGCCGCCCTGCACGGGAGCGACGGCGTACCGGCGACCCTTCGGGTGGGCGTGGACGGATCCGTGGACCACGACGCCCTCGCGGACGTCCTGGCGCGCGGCCCGTGCGTGGTGTCCGTGATGTGGGTCAACAACGAAACCGGGATGATCCTCCCGGTTCCGGAGATCGCGGCCCGGGTGTCGGGTTCGGGGTCCACCTTCCACACCGACGCGGTCCAGGCGGTGGGAAAGATCCCCGTGCGGGTGGACCAGGTCCCCGTCGATCTACTCACGGTCACGGGTCACAAGATCTACGGTCCCCGGGGAACCGGCGTGCTGTTCGTTCGCACCGGGGTGGAGGTGGCTCCCCTGGTCCATGGGGGAGGCCAGGAGCGAGGATTGCGTCCGGGCACCGAGGACGTGGCGGGCGCCGTGGGGATGGCGGAGGCGCTCCAGCTCGCCGTCCTCGAGCAGGAGGCGGAGCGGACGCGGCTCGCCGCCCTCCGCGACGGGCTGGAGTCACGGCTGGGCACGCTGGTGCCCGGACTCCGCGTCAACGCGGGAGACGCTCCCCGTGCTCCGCACATCTCTTCCCTGGGAATTCCGGACGTGGACGGAGGCATCCTCCTCGGCGCCCTGGACCTGGAGGGGGTCGGAGCGTCGGGTGGATCGGCCTGCGACAGCGGCGCCGCGAAGGCGAGCCATGTCCTCACGGCCCTCTACGGACAGGCTGATCCCCTGGCGGCGCTCCGGCTCTCCTTGGGGCGCGCCACCACCGAAGCGGACGTCGATCGAGCCGCCCAGGTGGTCGCGCGGGTCGTGGAGCGGATCCGGAGCGGAGGAGTGGACCGGTGAGCCGAGTCCTCGTAGCCATGTCGGGAGGCGTCGACTCCTCGGTGGCGGCGGCGCTCCTGGTGGAAGAGGGGCACGACGTGATCGGCGTGACGATGAAGACCTTCTGCTATACGGGCACCGGCGACCACGGGAAGACCTGCTGCGGGCTCGATGGGATCGCCGATGCGCGTCGAGTGGCCGTGGGACTGGGAATCCCCCACTACGTCTTCGACGTGGAAGCCGACTTCACCCGCGACGTCATCGACGACTTCGTGGCCGAATACGCCAGGGGCCGAACCCCCAATCCCTGCGTACGGTGCAACAGCTTCACGAAGTTCCAGGATCTCCTCCGCCGCGGCCGTGCTCTGGGGTGCGACGCCATCGCCTCGGGTCACTATGTCCGCATGGACCGGTCCGGACCCGAGCCGGCGCTCCTCAGGGGGCTGGACCGACGCAAGGACCAGTCGTACTTCCTCTGGGGACTGCCACGGGACATGCTCCCCCTCCTTCATTTCCCCCTCGGATCCCTCACCAAGGCCGAAGTGAGGGAACGAGCCCGGGCGTTGTCCCTGGCCACGGCGGAGAAGCCCGAGTCCCAGGAGATCTGCTTCGTCCCGACGGGAGACTACAGAGATCTGCTCCGCACCCGTCTGGGGTCCACCCACCCCGCGCTCGAACCGGGCCCCGTGGTGGACCGCACGGGATCGATTCTGGGCGAGCACCCCGGATACGCCGGCTTCACCGTAGGACAGAGAAAGGGTTTCGGTGGCGGGTTTTCCGAGCCCATGTTCGTGCTGGAGATCCAACCGGACACCCGCACGGTGGTGGTGGGCACGAGAGAGGAGCTCTTCAGCGATGCCCTGGAGGTGCGCGAGGTGAGCTGGCTGACGGATCCGCCGCCGGAAGGAACCACGGTACGGGTGCAACTCCGGTATCGCGCCGCCGACGTTCCCGCGGTCGTCACCGGATGTGGGGAGACGCTGGACCTCCGACTCCAAGAGGAGGTGGCCGCCGTGACGCCGGGGCAATCCGCGGTCGTCTTCGCCGACGAACGGGTACTGGGAGGAGGCAGGATCATGGACGCCCGCCGCAACGCCCCTCGGTCAGTGCTTCAGTCCTGACGCCTCCGCGAACTCCTCCATCCGCTTCCGCTCCTCCTCGGAGAGCTTCTCCGGGACCTCGACCTTCACCTCCACGTACTGGTCCCCCACCCGGTCCTCCTTCGTGACTCCCTGGCCTCGGATGCGAAAGCGCGTCCCGGCCTGGGTCCCCGGGGGGACCTTGAGCACGACCTTCTTTCCGGAGATCGTGCTTACGCGGACCCGGGATCCCAACGTGGCTTGAACCACGTTGATGGGCACGGTGACGTGGATGTCCAACCCCTCCCGCCGGAAGAATCGGTGAGGGAGCACCCGGAACGTCACGATGAGGTCCCCCGCGGGGCCTCCCCCCTTGCCCCGCTCACCTTGGCCGGACAAGCGAACCTTGGACCCCGTGTCGACGCCCACCGGAACGTTGATCTGGATCTTGCGACGCTGCCGGACACTTCCGCGCCCGTCGCACGACGCACACGCAGCTTCGGGAACCTTTCCCCTCCCGAAGCACATGGGGCACGGGCGGGTCACCGCGAACCCACCCTGCCCGAACGCCACGCTCCCCACCCCTCCACACTCTTCACACCGCTTCAGGTTCGTACCGGGCTTCGCGCCGCTCCCGCCGCAGGTGGCGCAATCCTCCGTGATGGCCACGTCCACGGACACCTTGCCGCCCCGGACCGCGGTGAGAAAGGGGACCTCCACCACGTACTCGACGTCGGGACCCTTCTGGGGTCCCTTCTTCCGCGCCTCGGGACCCTTCTTGCCCAGATCGAAGAGGGAACTGAAGAGATCGGAGATGTTTCCGAAACCGCCTCCGAGATCCTCGAAGGAGAATCCGTGGTCGGCACCTTCGCCACGAGACGGCCGGCCGGCCGGCCCTCCGGGCGCCGTTCGTCCAGGTCCGAATCCGAAGGCCCCCAGCTTCCGCATCTGATCGTACTGCTTCCGCTTGGCGTCGTCGGAGAGCACGGCGTACGCCCCACCGATCTCCTTGAAGCGCTCGGCGGCGCGCGGGTCGTCGCGGTTCGCGTCGGGATGGTACTGTTTGGCCAGCTTGCGATAGGCCTTCTTGATCTCGTCGGCACTCGCCTTCTCCGACACGCCCAGGACCTGGTAGTAGTCCTTGTTGGGAGCAGCCATGGCGGGGTACCGGTCAGTCGGCCTTGAAGACGCTCACGCGAGCCGGACGGACGAGCTGACCCTTGATGGTGTAGCCTTTCTGGAAGACCTGCGCCACACGCTCGTCGTCCTCGGGAACCTCCGCGGTCAAGCGCATCATGGCCTCCATGATCTCCGGATCGAAGACCTCGCCCCCGGGATCGATCATCTCGACACCCGCGTCCTCCAGGGCACGCACGAACTTCCTCTCCACGAGATCCACACCCTCCATGATCGCCTCCACGGTGGCGTTGGAGAGATCGAGCTGTGCCACCCGCTGGAGGTCGTCCAGGACGTCGAGGAAGCGAGCGAGCAGGTCCGCCTGGGCTCTCCCCCACGCGTCCACGCGCTCGGCCTCGACCCTCCGCCGGAAGTTGTTGAACTCGGCGGCGAGGCGAAGATGACGATCGTTGAGGCTCTCGAACTCGGCGTGGAGATCGGCCAACTCCATCTCAACCGCGCCGGCGCCCTCTTCCTGAGACTCCTCCACGACTTCCACTTCCGTGTCCATGTCCATCTCCGACGCCATGTCGTCCGTCTCCTCCCTGGACTGATCACTCATCTCCACCAACTCCCTGTTCGATACGGATGCAGGGTGACAATTGTTTTTCCTAAGATACCCGAAATCACTCTTCCGGGGAGCGAAGGAGCCGGAAGAGTTGCGCCATGGCCGCCTGCGCGGCCCGCTCCCGCACGGCTTCCCGGTCACCGGGAAAGAGTCCCATGGTCACCACGTGCCTCCCGTCGGCCACGGCGGCATACCACACGGTGCCCACCGGCTTCTCCTCGCTTCCCCCACCGGGACCGGCCACACCGGTGATCCCGATGCCGGCGCGAGTTCCGAGCCGGTCGCGGACTCCCCGGGCCATGGCCAGCGCCACCTCCTGGGATACCGCTCCATGGGTTCCGACGAGGTCGGCGGGTACCCCGAGGAGGCCGGCCTTCACGGAGTCGGCGTAGGCGACCACGCCTCCCATGAACACGCGCGACGCGCCGGGGAGGTCCGTGAGCCTCTTCTGGATCAACCCCCCCGTGCAACTCTCGGCCACCGCGAGATCCAGCCCCAGGCGCTCCAGCTCCGCGATGACCGCCTCACCCAGATCACCCCCTTCGGAGATGAAGCGCCACCGATCCACCGCAGGAGACAAGAGGCGCTCTGCCTCGTCCAGGCTCCGCTCCGCGTCCTCCGGCGGGAGTCCAGTCACCGTCAAGCGAATGTCCACGCCACGAAGGTCCGGAAGGAACGCCATGGTCACCGGACCCGTGTACCCGGCCAGGTGGTTCGCCACCCGCTCCGACAGGACCGACTCGGCGATCCCCGTGGTATGGAGGGTCCGCATCCCAACCGGATCGAGGGAACGCGGAAGCCAATCCCCCAGGGCGGCGCGAAACGACCCTTCCATGATGGACCGCAGTTCCCTCGGAACGCCCGGGAGGAGGACGATGAGCGTGTCGCCCCGCGTCATGGCCAGCCCGGGAGCCGACCCTCGGGGATTGTCCAGGACGCGCGCTCCGTCCGGGACCATCGCCTGCGCCCGATTCGACTCCGGAAACTCCCCGATACCGAAGGCCCGAAACCGAGCGCGGAGCGCTTCCACGAGTTCCGGATCCTCGCGGGTGGCCAGGCCCAGCAGCCCGGCCACGGCCTCGCGGGTGATGTCGTCGGGCGTCGGACCGAGTCCGCCGCTCACCAGAACGAGATCCGCGACGTCCGTCGCGGCCGACACGGCAACCTGGATGTGCTCCCGAACATCCCCCACCGTGAAACGGCGCGCCACGGGAATTCCGAGACCGGCGAGGTACCGACCCAGCCAGGCGGCGTTGGTGTCCACGGTATCACCGAGGAGCAACTCGTCCCCCACGGTGACGATGGCCGCCTGCGGGGAGGAGCCGACGGGAGGTGTGCCCATGATGACCGTCACGAAGGGATCAGACTTCCAGGTTCACCACCGAACGATAGCGCCACAGGTAGTCCAACATGGAGTAGACCGTGAGGACCACGGCGAGACCCAGTGTCACGGTGATCCAGACCCCGTGGAAGGCCTCCCAGGCGAACCAGGGCCCGGTATCCCATCCCTCCGCCCGCACCAGGTCGCGCAGAGGGTACCACAGGAGCAGCCCTCCCGAGAACAGGTTCTGCACCAACGCCTTGTGCTTCCCCGATTTTCCCGCCGCGATGACCACGCCCCTGCGTACCGCGTAGCTCCGGAACACGGTGATCAGGATCTCACGACCGAAGATGACCAGGACCACCCAGAGAGGAAGTGGCCCCCATCCCGGGACTTCTCCGGAAGCTTCGCCCCGGTGGGAGATCAGGTAGAACGGGATGAACGTGGACGCCAGAAGGAGTTTGTCCGCGATGGGATCGAGGAGCTTCCCGATATCGGTGATCCAGTCATGCTTCCGCGCGAGGTACCCGTCCCACACGTCGGAGAGGGCCGCCACCAGGAACAATGCGAAGGCCCCGAACCGGGCGGAGACCCCGGGCTCCAGGGCCAGCCAGAAGACGACGGGGCAAACCGCGATCCTCGCCACGGTGATGACGTTCGGTACGGTCAGGCGGCTCCCGGACACGCGACGCTCAGCTGAGAGACTTGATGACCAGCTTGCTCACGGCGGAGAGCGTCTCGAAGACGCCCTTCCCTTCGATGGCCACACCTTCGAAATCCGGAACTCCCATGGGATTGATCTGGCTCCTCAGTTCTTCTACGGAGAGCGCGTTCGGCATGTCCCGCTTGTTGTACTGGATCGCGAAGGGGAGTTCCTGGAGGTCGTAACCATACGTCCCCAGGTTCTCGTAGAGATTGTGCATCGACTCGATGTTGGCCTCGGCCCGGGTAGCCTGGGAATCGGCCACGAACACGATCCCGTCCACGCCCTTCAGAATGAGGCGTCGACTGGCGTTGTAGTAGACCTGTCCCGGCACCGTGTAGAGATGGAACCGCGTCTTGAACCCCCGGATTTCCCCCAGGTCGATGGGAAGGAAGTCGAAGAAGAGCGTCCGCTCCGTCTCGGTCGCCAACGAGATCATCTTCCCCTTGGTGTCGGGATTCACACGGGAGTAGATGTACTCGAGGTTCGTCGTCTTCCCCCCGAGACCGGTCCCGTAATAGACGATCTTACAGTTGATCTCACGGGATGCATAGTTGATCATCGACATGGGTCGATACTAGCTCCCGGATCGAGTGTTGAGAACATCCATCGGCACTGTGACTCTACCTTACGATGCGGTGGCGTGAG
This sequence comes from Gemmatimonadota bacterium, assembly GCA_029879725.1. Classification (GTDB taxonomy): domain Bacteria; phylum Gemmatimonadota; class Gemmatimonadetes; order Longimicrobiales; family Gaopeijiaceae; genus JAOUPR01. The sequence goes on from JAOUPR010000098.1 coordinate 8,975, forward strand.
GCGTCGTTCGGGTTGCGTTCCACGCGAACGCAACCCGGCCCACGATGTGGCATACCCTGCATACCCTTCCGCCACACGTGAACCGCTGGAATACAAAGTCTGTGTAAGGTCGGACAGGTGTCGGCTCGGGGCAAGGCTCAAGCGGCCTCGGGCCCCGCATCCAGCCGGTGCTCCGCGACCTCATGCTCCATACGATCGAGGATCACCTGGGCCCTGCGACGAAGGAGCTTGATGGGCTCCCACGCGATGAAGTCGTGGAGGAGTCGGATGTGATCCACGGAAGCGCGCTCCCTGCTCATGTGTCCCAACGCCGCCAGTCGCCGGATGGGCCGGGCGCTGAACAGATTCCGTTGATGGCGGGAAATCTGGTCTCGGATGATGAGCGCCGCCACTGCGCCCGCCGCGGCTGCGGCCAGCACCGTGATTGCCATCGTCTTGATCTTCTTCGCCATGATCACATTTCCCGTCGGCCGGATATCGCCTCGGCGATGGTGGTTCCGTCCACGTACTCCAGGTCGCTACCCACCGGAATACCCCGCGCCAGGCGGGTGATCCGCACTTCGAAAGGCCGCAACCGTTGTTCAAGATATACAGCAGTGGCCTCACCCTCCACACTGGCGTTGGTGGCCACGATCACCTCTCGAACAGGATCGGCCGCGTCGGTGATCCGCTGAAGGAGCGAGGCGATATTCAATTCTTCCGGGCCGATCCCGTCGAGGGGCGACAGTCTACCGCCGAGGACGTGGAATACACCCCCGAAGTGTCCGGCGCGCTCGATGGCTCCCACCTCGAACGCCTCCTCGACCACGCACACCAGCGTATGATCCCGTTTCGGGTTGGCGCAGATCCCGCAGACGTCGTCTTCGGAGAAGTTGCCGCACACACCACAGGGGCGAATCCGGTCGGCGAGGTCCACCAGCGCCCTGGACAGACGACGGACTTCGTCCTTCGACCCTTTCATGAGATGGTACACCAACCGAGAGGCGGTCTTGGGACCAACTCCCGGAAGTCGGGAGAAGGCTTCCGTGAGCTGTTGGATGGCCGACACGCCGCTCAGAAGAGGCCCGGCAGGCCCGGCAGGTTCATGGGAAGGCCGCCCGTCGCCTTGCGCATCTCTTCCTCCTGCACCGCCCGAGCCTGCTGCTGAGCCTCGGAGACGGCCGCCAGAACCAGATCCTCCAACATCTCCACGTCGGCCGGATCGACACACGTCGGGTCGATGCGAATCGCCTTGACCGTACCCTTCCCGTCCGCCCGTACCGTCACCATCCCCCCACCCGCGGAGGTGGTGACCTCGTGCGACTCCAGGTTCTCCTGGAGTTTGGACATCCGGCTCTGCAGCTGCTGACCGAGCTGCATGAGTTGACCGAGATTATTCATTCAGATCCTTGATTTCACACCGTCCCTCGAAGCCATCAATCGAGCAGCTCGAGGTCCAGTTCTTCTACCGCCTGCTCCAGACGTGGTTCCTTGCGATACAGGGCCTTCAAGGTATCGTCGCGCACCTCCTCCTCCGTGATGCGCGAGGCCGCTTCCCGACCCTCCACTCCGTCCGCCACCTGGATCTCCGGACGCATCCCCAGATACGCCGCGAGGCCATCGGCGATCCCGGACACGACGTTCGGATCCGCCAGGCGCTCGTGCGCGGGTCCGGGAGGAGCCTTCACCCGCACGACCCCTTCTCCGGCGCTCTCCACCGCCGACAGACGGAGAAACGAGGACATCCCGGCGGGAACCCCCTTCCCCTCGTCCAGCCACGCCGCCCATGCCTCCTCGACGGAAAGCGCCGAGCGGAGAGCGGCGGGCGGGTCGGGTGGCTCCAGGAGAGCATCCTGGGCCACGGCGCCGAGGGGATCGCCGGCCTCGCCGCCTCCCGGTCCGTCCTTCCCGGAGGTGAGCGCGCCTCCGGCACTCGCGGCAGGCCGCTCCCCGGCCGCGCCGCCTCTCGCAGGAGGTGCCCCGCCGAGACGCCGGACGAGATCCTCGAGACTCACGGTCCTGTCGAGATAGCTGAGCCGCAGCAGGAGCATCTCCACCAGTACCCGCGGATTGGCGCTCTTCCTCAAGCTCCCCGAGCCCTCCACCTCCGCCGCCGCCGAGAGCATCCGCACCAGGTCCGCCACCTGGAACACCATCGCCCGTTGGGCGAAGGCGTCGCGCAGATCCGGACGGAGATCCAACTCCACCTCGGGCGACAGCCGGAGCCGGAGGAGGGTGCGCAGCACTTCAAGAAGGCCCTGGTGGAACTCCACCAGGTCGTAGCCGTCGTCCAGAAGCTCCTCGACGACGCGGAAGACGTCCGCGTGCCGGCTCTCGCCGATGATGTCCAGGATCTCCAGATACCGTTCATCCTCCACGAGGCCCAGGACCCGGCGGACGGTGTCCTGACCCAACTCCCCCCCCGCCAGAGCGATGACCTGGTCCAGCAGGGACAAGGCGTCGCGCATCCCACCATCGGCCTTCCGCGCGATGGTACGCAGCGCGTCTTCCGGTGCCGCGATGGCCTCGGACTCCAGGACCGAGCGCAGGCGGGTGACGATGTCGGCCACCCCGATCCGACGGAAGTCGAACCGCTGACACCGGGACAGGATGGGCGCCGCGGCCTGTTGGATCTTCTGGGGCTCCGTGGTGGCGAATACGAAGATCACCCGGGGCGGCGGCTCTTCCAGGATCTTCAGGAGGGCGTTCCACGCCTCCCGGGTGAGCATGTGCGCCTCATCGACGATGTAGATCTTGTAGCGGCCCTCCTCGGAAGGCGCGTACATGGCCCGCTCGCGGAGATCGCGGGCATCGTCGACGCCGCGATTCGAGGCGGCATCGATCTCCACCACGTCGAGGGCCGTGTGCCCTCCCCAGATCCTGCGGCAGCTTTCGCACTCCCCGCACGGCTCACCGTCGTCCCCCCGAGCGGGACAGTTGAGCGCCATGGCCAGGACACGGGCGAGAGTGGTCTTTCCCACCCCCCTGGGTCCACAGAAGAGGTACGCGTGCCCCACGCGCCCCCCGGATACGGCGCGTTTGAGCGTCTCGGAAACGTGCTCCTGCACGGCCACGTCACCGAATCGGCGAGGCCTGTATTTCCGGGCGAGTGCGGTATGGGTCAAGGGCTGGGTGACAGACGGTCCGGTTGAAAAAAAAGTGCCCCAGGCGAACCGCAGCAACGATTACCACACTTACCGCTGCTACCTGCGGGGTCCTGACGGAGTTCATGAGCTCACGCCCTGCGGACCTGGGGCACCTCGGAAGCTACCGGGGGTCCGTGGGGAGGTCAACGCCATCCCGGACGCCACGCGTCTTCGATGTGGCGCACGGTCGGGGGGCCCCTCCCCGGGATGAACACCGACACCACGTCGAAGCGCACGGCCACCTCGCCCGCCCCATGAACGGCGAGGAAATACGCGGCCACGGCCTCGATCTCGCGTCGCTTGCGCCAGGTCACGGCTTCTTCCGGAGAGCCGAAACGCGATCCCGTGCGCGCCTTGACCTCGACGAACGCGAGGATGTCTCCCCGTCGCACGACCAGGTCCACCTCCCTGCGCCCGAAGCGGAAGTTCCGCACCAGGATGGACCATCCGTCTTCTTCGAGGTACGCGGCGGCCAGCGCCTCTCCGCGGCGGCCCAGGGGGCTGGGAGGCCAGGTCGAATCCATGGCCTCCATGGTACCCGCCCCCAGATCGGAAG
>JAOUPR010000099.1 GCA_029879725.1 Gemmatimonadota bacterium
GTTCGGGCTCGGGCTCCGGCTCGGGGACGAACTGCGGCTCGGGCTCGGGTTCGGGCTCGCGGCGGTCCTTCACGAGGTACGGGGCGATGGCGTCCGCCAGAGGGTCCGTGCGCCCGGGAACCCTCAGCGACGTGGACGGCCCGCTATCCGAAGCCTCCACCGGAGGAGGCGGCGGGGCCTCGACCTCCGGCTCCGGCCTCTCCACCCGGAAGACGGTGCGACACGCGCTGCAGCGTGTGCTCACCCCCCCTTCGGGGATCTTCGCGGGATCCACGGGAAAGGACGCATCGCAGGAAGGACAATGAACGGTGATGACCATAATGCGCTTCGCGTGACCTCAGGGGTTGGACTGTGCGCCCACGGCGCCGGAAGATACCATGGCGAGAACCTCCTCGGCGTCCGCCGTGGCCGTCTCTGCGAATCCGGAGTGGTGCCTTCGGTCCACCACGTACACCGATCCCGGAAGGCTCTTGGCGTAGCCCTTCATCTCGGCGGCCAACTCACTCACCTGGGTGGTGTGATCGAACGACTGGAACTGGTTGGTGACGATCCCCACGGAAAGGGACATGAGGGGGATCCGGTGGATGCTCCCCCGGCGATCCTTCCCCAGGAAGAACCCCGCCCTGCGGTCCTCGACGGAATACTGGTACGGGATCAACTCGTCGAAGGTCTGGATGATCTCGTCACAGCACACCTCCACGTACTCCAACGGAAGGATGTAGATGAAGTCGTCCCCTCCGATGTGGCCCACGAACCCCCCGGGAGCCAGCGCACGGACCAGATCGTGCAGGATCCGCGAAAGGAGGAGGATCACCCGATCGCCGTTGTTGTACCCGTAGCGATCGTTGAACTCCTTGAAATGATCGAGGTCCGCGTAGCACACCGCGAAGCGGTCCCCCGCCGCGAGGCGCCGGCCGATGTCCCGCTCGATCTGGTTCGTTCCGGGAAGACGCGTGGTGGGGTGAACGCTCACGTCCCGGTCGGCCCGGCTGATCACGTGTTCCAACCGGAGGATGCGCTCCTCCTCGGACAGGCTCGACACGCAAACCTCGTCGGCTCCGGCCTCCAGATGGCGCGAGGCGGTGTGGTCGGCGTCCGCCCCGAGCAGCACCGCTATGGGCACGATGGCGGTGAAGGCATCCGATTTGATGGCGCGGGTGAGCTCGATGACCCTCTCGGGCGCGAAGTCCGCCCCGACAATGACGCATGCCGGATAGGTCCGAGTCAGGAGGAGTTCAACCTCTTCGGGACGGTCGGTGCACAACAGTACCATTCCCCGGTGCTCGCCGAAGCGAACTACGGTAGGCGACGGCGGTACCCCCGCCGATCCCAGATAGAGAATGGTCTTGTCAGCAGCCATACACGATCACCGTATGAAAACGATGGATGCCACGTTATGCCCGTTGCGGCGAAAGTGTCAAACTCGCCTCCGCAAGGGGTGTCGGACAAGGAGGAGGTCCACATGCCGCTCCTCCTTGTTCACACGACTCACCTGCACACGGACGCCGTCCCCCAGGCGATACCTGCGGCGCCCCCGGTCACCCACCAATTGGTAGGATCCTTCCTCAAACCTATAAAAATCGTCACGAAGTGTGTTCACATGAACCAGTCCGTCGACAAAATACCGATCCAGGGTCACGAAGAAGCCGAACGCGGTCACGCCGGAAATGACCCCGTCGAACTCCTCGCCGAGATGCCGCTCCATGAACTCGACCTTCTTCAGTGCGATGGAGTCGCGCTCCGCGCCGTCCGCCGCCTCCTCCCGGGCACTACAGAGCTCCCCCAGGGCATCGAGTTCCTCCTGATCCCCCTCCCCCACCTTCATCCCGTCGATGAGGCCGCGTACCACCATGCGATGCACGACCAGGTCGGGATACCGCCGGATGGGAGACGTGAAGTGCAGGTACGACTCCGAGGCGAGGCCGAAGTGTCCCAGATTTTCGCCTTCGTACCGGGCCCTCTTCATGGAGCGAAGCACCACCGTGGAGACCAATGTCTCCTCCGGCTTTCCCCGCGTGGACTCGAGAAGACGCTGAACGTCGGAAGGTCGGATGGCACCGCGCTTCGGAAGTCTGTGCCCGAGCCTGGAAAGGAACTCCCGTAGCTCGTCCACCCGTTCCGGCGTCGGCGACTCGTGGACCCGGAACAACACCGGGAGCCCTTTCGCCTCACAGTCCTCCGCCACCATCTCGTTGGCGAGGATCATGAAATCCTCGATGAGACGATGACTCTCGAGGCGGTTCACGCGGCGGATGTCCACCGGCAGGCCCTCGGCGTCGAGGATCACCTTCGCCTCGGGGAGGTCGAGATCGAGCGCTCCACGCGCCTTCCGGGTCGCCCGGATCGTCCGAGCGAGGTCGTCGAGCGCCCTGAGCGCCGCGTCGGTCTCGACGTCGATGCTCCCCCGCCCGTCGAGGACTTCCTGGACCTGCTCGTACGACAGTCGGTGACGACTCCGCACCACGGTCCGCTCATACCTCCGTTCCAACACGCGGCCCCCGGCGTCCAGCGTCAGGAACGCGGATACCGCGAACCGATCCACGTCGGGGCGGAGGGAGCACGCGTTCCCCGACAGATGGTGCGGAAGCATGGGGATCACCCGGTCCACCAGGTAGACGCTGGTGCCGCGGTCGCGCGCCTCCATGTCGATGGGTCCACCGGCGACGACGAAGTGGGCCACGTCCGCGATGTGGACTCCCACCTCCCACCGTTCGCCCTCCAGGCTCCGCACCGAGAGCGCATCGTCGTGGTCCTTCGCGTCGGCGGGGTCGATGGTCACGACCAGGAGATCGGTGCGGTCCACCCGGCCGGGGCCGGGCTCCGCCTCGGCACGGGCCGCCACCTCCCATGCCACACGCTCCAATTCCGGGGAGAACTCCAGGGAAAGACCGTACCCCACGGCGACCGCCAGAACGTCCACTCCGGGATCGTCCAGGGCCCCCAGCACCCGCTCGACCTCGCCGACCGGCCCCACGTTGTGCTCGCCGTACGAGACGATCCGTACGACCACCACGTCTCCGTCCCCGGCATCCCCTTCTTCTCCGGCGGGGATCACCACGTCCTGGAAGAGCCTCCGGTTCAATGGACTCACGTACGCCAGCCGGCGCCCGCGGTGGAAGGTGCCGACCACCACGGTATGGGACCGCTCGAGGATCTTGATCACCGTCCCGACCGGGCTCCGATGGCGGGGCCGATGCTCGATCCGCACCACCACGCGGTCTCCGTCCATGGCCGTATTCAGGTCCGCGCCACTCACGAAGACATCGCCTTCCGCGTCGTCGCGACGGAGAAACGCATCCCTTTTTCCCGTCACGGACAGGTGGCCCGTGGCCAGATCCAGCGATCGGGGAAGCCCGTACCGATTCCCCTTCACGCGATAGATGCGACCGTCGTGCTCGAGGGCGGACAGCGCACTCCGGAAGGAGCGATACTCCGGAGTCGAGATGGACGCGGCCCGAGCGAGATCCTTGGGATTGAGAGGGCCGCTGCGAGAAGACGAAAGCGCATCCAGCACACGGCGCACCATCGCGTCCTGCTTCCCGGTCTTCATGGTCCGACCGGCACGGTCATCGCGACGACCCAGCGGCCCGGAAACGCTCGATCCGGAGATACCGACAGATGGGACGGATCCCCCGCCCGACCCACCCGCGAGGATACGAAGGCGTCGGCGGCGCTCACGACGTGATTCAGGAAGACCGCACCGAGCACGAGCGTGGCTTCGCGGTATCGCTGATTGCTGTCATGGATGAGACCCACGTAGACGTCCTGGAGTTCGGGGCGAGCCGACCAATCGAACAGGAATCCTTCCGAGATGGCCCGCTCCCGGTAATACCGGAGGGCCTCATCATACCCGGCACCGCCCATCACTCCGTCGGAACCATAGAGGGCCATGGCGCGGTTCCAGAGCATGCCGTTGTAGGTGGTCCCGTCCGTCTCGGGCTGCACGCCCGCGACCCCGGAGTCCCGATCCCATGCCCCGGAGCGGAGCCAGTGGGCCATGGTCTCATAGTAGGCGAACTCACCGTCCTGGCGGGGACCGGTCTGCAACCGCGCCTCGGACCACGCGAAATCCACGTACGCCCGGGTGGCCCGCGCCCCGGCTCCCCTTCGCTCCAGATACACTGCCCAGGAAACGACCTCGGCCAGGGCGTATCCCCAGGCGCGGGACTGCCCCAGACGGTATTGCCCGGCCCCGGGCACCATGAGGGACAGGAGGGGCGGAAGGAGTGCGGCGGTTCCGGACGTGTCGGCAAGGACCCCGACCGATCCGCTCCACGACGCGGGAGAAGCCACCGCTTGCGCCCGCGCGGCCGCAGGAAGCGCGACCACGCTCGAGAGGGCCACGGCGACCACCAGGGAGGGGACACGCATCAGAACGTCAACGCCAGCGTCACATGGATCGGGGGAGACTCTTCGAGACCCGACACCACCCACCCCCGCGCCACGGAGAGTTCGAACCGCTCGTACCGGATGCCCAGACCCACGTTCCCGCTGGCCTGGCCGACGTCCCCGTGCAGCACGGCCCCGGCCCGGAGCATGAGCATGTCCTCCCCGTCCGCCTCACCAGCGCGGAACTCCGAGCCGAAGTAGAAGGCGGTGGGCCCGCGGTCTCGCAAGCGTTGCTGCACCTCGAACGAAAGCCACCCTTGAAAGAGCGGATTGTCGTCGATCAACGTGAGCACGTCGTACGATGCCGCGAGGCGGATCCTGCCTGGGATGGGATCCGCCTGGGCAATGTCCTGCACCTGGAGAGCCGGACCGAGGTGTGCCACCATGAACCCCAGCTTGAGGGGGCGATCCGGAGCGGGACGCAACTGGAGCCCAGCATCCAGGGCGTAGGTGGTGGCCGTGGTACCGGGGTTGTCGCAGTTGCCCCTGCAGTCGTAGCGGGAACGGACCATCTTCAGGTTCATCCCCGCCGAAAGACTTGCCATGACGGCCCCGGCCAGAGACATCGCACCGACGTGGTTCCGAACGGAGATCGTGCCCCGATAGTTGCCGTTGGCGTCCGTCAACTCCTGGTCGCCCAGGTCATGGAGGAGGTAGGACATCCCCATGGCACCGACCCCCGCCTTGGGAAGCACCAGGCTGAAGGCCGTGGTCTCGCCACCGATGGACTGCCCGCCCCTGAAGAACACCGCCGAATGTCTGGACACGCCGGTCAGGCCCGCCGGGTTCCAGAAAGCCGATTCCGGCCCATCCAGTGCCGTCACGGCCCGTCCCATGGACACCCCCCGCGCTCCGACGGGGAGGAGGAGGAAGAGGGCCCCTTCCGTGGAACTCGCTTGTTGGGCCCGCACCGGTACGGCCAGGCTCCATCCGAGGACCCAAACAGCGAGAACTCTACGTACCATCCGTGTCATCATCCTCGGGAACGCGAAAACCGAGACGGCCGAGATGCCCCCGATTCTTACGCCACCCCTTCAAGGGCTTGACCCAGAGATCAAGATACACGCGCTGATCGAGAAAGTGCTCGATCTTGGCACGCGCCGCCTTCCCCAACTCCCGCACCGCCGCGCCTCCGGCTCCGATCACGATCCCCTTCTGCGACTGGCGCTCGACGAACACGTTGACCTGGATGTACAGAGGGTCGCTCCCTTCGCGGAACTCCTCCACTCCGCAGATCACGGAGTAGGGGATCTCCTGCTCGTAGAGCTCGAATACGGTCTCGCGCACGAGCTCCGCCACGAAGAATCGAACCGGAGCGGACGCCACGTCGTCTTCCGGGTACAGGAACGGACTCTCGGGAAGGCCCGCGACGAGCGCCTCCATGAGATCGGCGATCCCCTCGCCGGTGACCGCCGATACGCGGTGAACACGGGCCCCGGGGATTCTCTCGGCCCACGCCTCCCATGCGGCCACGGCCTCGGGCGGCGCCACGTCCATCTTGTTCAACGCGATGTGGATCGGCGCGCCGACGTCGGACAACGCCGACTCCAGTCGGGACCGATCCTGTGAGGACGGCGGGTACCCGGCGTCCACGACCACGAGGACCACGTCCCCCTCCTGGAGCGCCTCCAGGGCGGCTCCGAGCATGGAGCGCTGAAAGAGATCCTTCGCCACGAGGAGCCCGGGCGTGTCCAGGAATATGACCTGGGCGTCTTCCCGGGTGAGGATTCCCGTGACCCGCTGCCAGGTGGTCTGGGCCTTGGGCGTCACGATGGAGAGGTGCTGACCGACCATCTGGTTCAGCAACGAGGACTTTCCGGCGTTCGGTCTACCCACCAGGGCCACGTATCCGGCTCTCGTGACCGGTACGGTCCCATCCACCATCATTCGCCCCCTGCGTCGCCGAGAGCCTGCCGTACCGCCGCCGCCAGCGTGGGAAGCCGAAACGGCTTGTGGAGCACCCGATGGACTCCGAGGGCATGAATCCGGTCAGGGTGGAGATCCGCTCCGTACCCGGTCATGAGGATCACGGGGAGACGGGGCGCGGCCTCCCTGAGGCGCTCCGCCAGGTCGAGGCCGGTCATTCCCGGCATGGCGAAGTCGGTGAGGAGGAGATCCACCGGGTCCTCTCGCGCGAATTCGAGGGCTTGGACGGGGGAGTTGAACACGATGGACTGGTAGCCCAGATCGGTCAGGTGCGTCGAGAGAAGCTCCACGATGAATTCCTCGTCGTCCACGATCATGATCCGGCCGGATCCGTCTTCCCTGTTCACCTCCTCGTCGGGAACGACGTCTGCCACCACCTCCGTGATCCCCTGGGGAAGTACCACGGTGACCGTCGTGCCGTCCCCGAGTTGGCTCGACACGTTGATGTGGCCGCCATGGCCGGACACGATTCCGTGAACCACGGAAAGCCCCAGACCCGTCCCTTCCCCCGAGGGCTTCGTCGAAAAGAACGGATCGAACAGGCGCTCCAGCGTGTCCTGGGTCATTCCCACTCCTGTGTCCTCCACCTGGATGACTACTGCGGGCGATTCTTCCCCGTCATCACCACCGCGGAACACCCCGGGAGCGCACCGCAACGCGAGGCGTCCACCCCCGTCCTTCATGGCATGTCCCGCGTTCGTCCCGAGATTGATGAGAACCTGTTGGATCTGGGTGGCGTCGCCCAGCACCGTTCCGGAATCCGGCGCCGTATCGACCTCGATGGTGATGGAGGCGGGGAGGCTCGCCCGCAGGAACCGGGCGGCCTCCTCCAGAGCCAGGGGGATGTCCACCGCCATCATCGGTCGGGACTCGGCCCTGCTGAAGACCAGGATCTGTTGGATGAGGTCCCTTCCCCGGAGCGCTCCGGAAATGATGTATTCCATGCTCTCCCGGAGACCGGAATCCTCGGGCAGCCCATCCTGACTCAACTCGGCGAACCCGAGGATCGACATGAGGATGTTGTTGAAGTCGTGCGCGATACCCCCGGCCAGCAACCCCAGTGCCTCGAGCTTCTGCGACTGCCGAAGCTGCGCCTGTAGACTCTCCTTCTCGGACTGGGCCCTCACCCGGTCGGACACGTTGCGTACGAGAACCACGACCTCGTCCTCGCCACCGCGAACGAAGCGGGCCTCGAAGTGGTAGGTCCACCCGTGCTCATGCACGCGGAACTCCAACTCTTCGCTGGCTCCCGCCGCCAGGGTCCGGGTCACGCACTCCTCGATGCGACGCGCGACGTCCATGGAGAATACGTCGCGTACGGTGGCGGACTCGGGATCGTTGGGAACCGGAATCACGTCGTGGTGCGGACCGGCATGGAACGAACGGATGTTCCCCGCCCCGTCCACCAGCATCGTGAGATCCGGGAAGGCATCGAGAATGGCCGCATATTGCTCGCCGAGGTGACGCAACTCCCTCGCCGTGGCCGCCCGCATCTCCAGTTCCTGCGCCAGGTGTCGATTGGCGTCCTCCAGTTCCCGGGTACGTTCGGCGACACGGCGCTCCAACTGCTCCTTGGCGTCTTCGAGGGCGATCTGGGCCCTGGTGGCATCGGTCACGTCCGTGGCGGATCCGACCACGCGCAGTTCACCGGAATCCAGCCCGAACACCGTGTTCCGGAACGACCAGAGGCGAACCTCCCCTCCGGCGGTGCGGATGCGCACGGTGCCCTCCGCGTGCCCGGACTGCGTGACCCGGTGGAGATACTCGAGGGGTGGAACCCCCGCCGAATCCTCGATGAAGTCTCCCAGGTTTCGCCCGATGAGGGCGTCCTGGTCGTACCCCAACGCCTCCGCGCCCGCCTCGTTCACTGCGAGCAGTACTCCGTGGGCGTCGTGCAGGCAGAGCATGCCCGGACTCTTCTCGAAGAGTTCCCGGTACCGGTTCTCACTCCACGCCAGCTCCTCGGACTGCCGTCGTTCCTCCACCTGGGCCACGGCGAGGTGACGCAGGAGCCTGCGCTTTCCGACGAACAGGATCGAACCGATTCCGGCGGCGGAAAGGAATCCGAAACCGAAGTGGACCGCCGAAGGCGACAGCCGGGGATCTCCGACGAATGCGACGGGCGACCAGACCAGGACACACGTCGCCACCATCCCCACGAACCAGGGAGTCGAAGAGAGGACGATCCCCACGGAGACGACCAGAAGGATGAGATTCGTGGTCTGGAGAGGATCCCGCGTCACCCAGAGTGTGACGGCGGAGTTGACCAGCACCGCCAGGGCCATGAGCCCCGCACGCATGTGCGGCGCACGGGGCCGCGCCTCTTTGCGAAGCAGGATCCACATCCAGCCCATCCACGCCGCCGTGAGCGCCGCCAGCGGAGACAGAATGGTCGCGATGCGTGCGCCCAGGACGAGGGGATGTGAAACCGCGAAGAGGAGATACAGAACGGTAAGGACGGGCGCCGCCAGACCGAGCGCGGCGGACGTGGAATCGTCCTGGAGGCGCCTAAATTCCGCCTCCACCGGCCGGGCGGACTCCGGATCCGCCCCGTTCGACGCGCTCTTCTTCTGGCTCTGCATTCGAGAAGGCTACACGGTTGGACGCACTGTGCAAAGCCCACCCGGCCCCGAGGGAAAGGGGAGGTTGGTGGGGGAGTAGACGAAGCGAGGCCCCGAACCGGGAGTGGGTCGGGGCCTCGCGGAGGAGGCGTTGGCGGCGACGTACTCTCCCACCGGGCTGCCCCGGCAGTACCATCCGCGCTGTGGGGCTTAACGGCCGTGTTCGGGATGGGAACGGGTGTGTCCCCCACGCTATAGCCACCAACACTTTTTCGTGCCGGAGCGTCGATCTCGGCGCAGGAGGTCGTTGGGCTGTGGGGGCCTCCCTGCGAAGTACCTTTCGGTACTCCTCACTCGGCCTCCGCGCCCGCCTACTCCTGCACTCGAGCTGAACGCTCCTTCGTACAGGGTGGGAGCGTGGGCGTCCGGTGCTGCCTGGACTGTACGCTCCCGGTGTAAAACAACGAACCAGGGTAGAGAGAGTCGACGTCGAGCCTTCCGAGGTGTGGGAAGATATTCGTGCTGTGCTGCTTGTCTGGAATGATGGCGTGAAGGAGTCGGTCAAGCCTCACGGGCGATTAGTACGGCTCGGCTTCACGTGTTGCCACGCTTCCACCTGCCGCCTATCAACGTACTCGTCTCGTACGGCCCTTCAGAGGACTTGCGTCCTGGGAGCGTTCATCTTGGAGGGGGCTTCCCACTTAGATGCTTTCAGCGGTTATCCCGTCCCGACGTAGCTACCCGGCGATGCCCCTGGCGGAACAACCGGTACACTAGTGGTCGGTCCATCCCGGTCCTCTCGTACTAGGGATGGCTCTCCTCAACACTCCGACGCCCACGACGGATACAGACCGAACTGTCTCACGACGTTCTGAACCCAGCTCATGTACCGCTTTAACGGGCGAACAGCCCGACCCTTGGGACCTTCTCCAGCCCCAGGATGCGATAAGCCGACATCGAGGTGCCAAACCGCCCCGTCGATATGAACTCTCGGGGGCGATAAGCCTGTTATCCCCGGCGTACCTTTTATCCGTTGAGCGATGGCCCTTCCATTCGGAACCACCGGATCACTAAGGCCAACTTTCGTTCCTGCTCGATCCGTCGATCTCGCAGTCAAGCTCCCTTCTGCCTTTACACTCTTCGTGCGATTACCGACCGCACTGAGGGAACCTTTGCGCGCCTCCGTTACTCTTTGGGAGGCGACCGCCCCAGTCAAACTACCCGCCTGCCACGGTCCCCGAGGAGGATTCACTCCCCTGGGTTAGAGCCTCAACATCACAAGGGTGGTATTTCACCTGTGGCTCCCCAAAGGCTGGCGCCCCTGGTTCATAGCCTCCCACCTATGCTACACATGCGGTGCCAAGACCCAATAGCAGGTTATAGTAAAGGTGCACGGGGTCTTTTTGTCCTGTCGCGGGTACTCGGTATCCTCACCGAGACTCCAATTTCGCCGAGCTTGCGGAGGAGACAGCGCCCAGATCGTTACGCCATTCGTGCAGGTCGGAACTTACCCGACAAGGAATTTCGCTACCTTAGGACCGTTATAGTTACGGCCGCCGTTTACCGGGGCTTCAATTCAGAGCTTCGGGTTACCCCTAACCCCTCCTTTTAACCTTCCGGCACCGGGCAGGCGTCAGTGCCTATACGTCGTCTTGACGACTTTGCAGACACCTGTGTTTTTGCTAAACAGTCGCCTGGGCCGATTCTCTGCGGCCCGCTTCAGCTCCCCTGGCATCCAGGTTCACCTACCACGGGCTCCCCTTCTCCCGAAGTTACGGGGACATTTTGCCGAGTTCCTTCTCCGCAATTCACTCGAGCACCTTAGGCTTCTCGCCTCGCCTACGTGTGTCCGTTTACGGTACGGTCGCATTGCAAACTCCCCTGCGAGGCTTTTCTCGGCAGTATGATTAGGAACCCTTTGCGAGGTCTAGGACCTCTTCGGCATCGGCGCTCGGCTAAAAGGGCGGATTTGCCTACCCTCCATCGCCTACCACCTTACATCGGATATTCCACCACCCGACGGTTCTTTCACTCCTGCGTCCCCCCTCAGGGTCAAACGCTTACTCTACGGTACAGGAATATTCACCTGTTTCCCATCGCCTACGCCTTTCGGCCTCGGCTTAGGGACCGACTAACCCGGAGCGGATCAGCCTGGCTCCGGAACCCTTAGGCTTTCGGTGACGAAGATTCTCACTTCGTTTATCGCGTACTCATTCCGGCATACTCTCTTCCCTGCGCTCCACAGATGCTCTCCCGAGTCTGCTTCTACGCCCAGGGAATGCTCCCCTACCATGCTCACCTTCCGAAAAAGGCTCGCATCCGTAGCTTCGGCGACAAGCTTCAGTCCCGACCATTATCGGCGCAAATCCACTTGACTAGTGAGCTATTACGCACTCTTTAAAGGCATGGCTGCTTCTAAGCCAACCTCCTAGTTGTCTCTGCAAATTCACATCCTTTCTCACTTAGCTTGTACTTTGGGGCCTTAGCTGACGGTCTGGGCTGTTTCCCTCTCGCGGACGGACATTATCGCTCGCCCACTGACTCCCAGGGTCCCTCTGTCGGGCATTCGGAGTTTGATTGGGGTCGGTAACCGGGTAAGGCCCCTAGCCCATTCAGTGCTCTACCTCCCGCAGATATCTCCTGAGGCTATACCAAAATATATTTCGGGGAGAACCAGCTATCTCCGAGCTTGATTGGCCTTTCACCCCTATCCACAACTCATCCGAGTAGTTTTCAACCCACACCGGTTCGGGCCTCCACCAGGTGTTACCCCGGCTTCACCCTGGCCATGGATAGATCGCTTCGGTTTCGGGTCTGCCCCCGCGTACTCTCACGCCCTCTTCAGACTCGCTTTCGCTTCGGCTCCGGCCCTGAAGGCCTTAACCTCGCACGCGAGGAGCAACTCGCCGGATCATAATGCAAAAGGCACGCAGTCACCCGCGATCCAGCCGTAGCTGAACCCAGGCTCCTACCGCTTGTATGCACACGGTTTCAGGTTCTATTTCACTCGCCGTCAGGCGTTCTTTTCACCTTTCCCTCACGGTACTCTCCACTATCGGTCACGAGCTCGTATTTAGCCTTGGAGGATGGTCCCCCCTGATTCAACCGGGATTCCTCGTGTCCCGGCCTACTCGGGTACCCTAGCTCTCCCCTACTCCGCTTTCGCTTACGGGACTCTCACCCTCTACGGTCCGCCGTTCCAGGCGCCTTCCGCTAGCGTTTCGGTTCAATCCCCTAGGGCCCCACAACCCCGACAGGATTTTACTCCCACCGGTTTAGGCTCTTCCCCTTTCGCTCGCCGCTACTCAGGGAATCTCTTTTGATTTCTCTTCCTCCAGGTACTTAGATGTTTCAGTTCCCTGGGTTGGCTCCGCTCTCGCGGTGACGCAGTTTCACCCGCGCCGGGTTTCCCCATTCGGACACCCCCGGATCTTTGCTCGCTTGCAGCTCCCCGAGGCTTTTCGCAGCTTGCCACGTCCTTCTTCGCCGGCTCGTGCCTAGGCATCCACCCTGTGCACTTATCCGCTTGACCAACTTCTCTTCTCCGCCAGTCATTCCAAAAGCCTTCCAACACACCTCGGCTCAGCAACACGCTCGCGCGCATCGCCGCCTAAGGCTCTTCTTCTTCTCTCTCTACCCTGGTTGTCAATAAGCTC
The DNA here is from genome assembly GCA_029879725.1 of Gemmatimonadota bacterium. Lineage (GTDB taxonomy): Bacteria > Gemmatimonadota > Gemmatimonadetes > Longimicrobiales > Gaopeijiaceae > JAOUPR01. The sequence continues at coordinate 12,533 of JAOUPR010000099.1, forward strand.
G
>JAOUPR010000030.1 GCA_029879725.1 Gemmatimonadota bacterium
ACGACCCGGTCGTCGCGGCACCACATGTCGGGAAAGGAGGGAGCCGTGGTGGTCTGGAAGCCACTCGAGGGGCGCTGTGTACGGGTCAACTTCCTCCATCCCGCTTCCTCCAGGACCGTATCGTAGGCCTCCGTCGCTTCCCTCTCCGATCCGCCCATCTCCGCCACCACCATGGTTCGGGAGCCCCGCACGATTCCGCCCACCAACCGAGACCGGCTCCCCAGGGAAATCTTCCCGTCCAGTTCCGACGGGAGATCACCGACGAAGACACTGGTTCCGCCGTCCATTCCGGGAGACGAGAACAGCGCCACCACCAGGTCCGCGGGCACGCTGGCGGTGTCGAGTTGTGCGGCGGCCGTGTGGGGGAGGGCCAGGACGAGGGCCGATGCGGGGACGAGGAGGAACGACTTCAGGCGGGCCATGACTCACCTCGGGTGCGGAGCCGAGAGGGACTTCCTGTCGGGCGCAGAGTAGGTGCCTCGCCGGGGGGGGCGCAACCGGAGGGGGAGCGTTCCGGAACCCCTCCCGCCCCCCGGGGGTTGGAAGGGACCGACTCCCACCGGAACCTCTGCCCCATGCTCCTGACCATCTTCCCGCAGATCGAGCCCGCCGGCGGGCTGGCGGCCGCCCTGTCGGCGAGCCCGCTCACCGCCCTGGCCGTCCTCTTCGGGGCGGGGGTCCTCACCAGCCTCACGCCCTGCGTGTACCCGCTCGTCCCCATCACGGCGTCGGTCATCGCCGGGACGTGTTCCGAGGGGCAGGCGAAGTCGAGGACGGTGGGGCTCACCCTCACCTACGTGGTGGGGATGGCGCTCCTGTACGCGATCCTGGGCGCCGTGGCCGGGGTGTCGGGGACGCTCTTCGGGTCCGTCGGCGCGAGTCCGTGGATGCTCCTGGGCGTGGGGAACCTCCTCCTCCTCTTCGCCCTGGTCATGCTGGACGTCCTCCCGGTTCCTGTCCCCCGCGCCCTGATGCAGTGGGCGGGGTCACGGGGAGGGGGGTCGTACGGGGCGGTGTTCGTCATGGGGGCGGCCTCGGGGGTGGTGGCGGCTCCGTGCGGGGCGCCGGCATTCGCCGCGGTGCTCACCTGGGTGGCGGCCAGCGGCGCCGGGCTCATGGGGTTCGTCTACCTCTTCGTGTTCTCCCTGGGGATGAGCGCCGTCCTGGTGGCGGTGGGGATCTTCTCGGGCACGGTGGCCGTCCTTCCCCGGTCGGGACGTTGGATGGTGTGGACGAAACGGGCGGCGGCGGTCATCATGCTGGGGGTGGCCCAGTACTATTTCGTGAAGGCGGGATACAACCTGTGATGAGCTTCCTGAAGGGGGCGGAGCCGGGGGTTTCGAGGGTAGCGACGCCCGTGGAGTTCGGACGGGTCCTCATCCGTCGGGGCGCACGCGCGTGCGCCGTGGGCGCCGCACTGGTGTGGGCCCCCGTGGGCGCCGGCGCCCAGGACGTGGCCCTCCCCGTGGGGACGGTGGCGCCGGCGGCGGCGGTCCAGGACCTGGACGGGAACGCGGTGGAACTCCTGGACGTGGTGGCGGGACGCCCCGCCGTCATCGAGTTCTGGGCGAGCTGGTGCGAGAACTGCGAGGCGCTCCAGCCCCAGATGGACCGCATCCACTCCGAATACGGAGACCGGGTGCAGGTGGTGGCCGTGGCGGTGGCCGTGTCCCAGTCGGTGCGCCGGGTGAAGCGGCACCTGGAGGAGCACGACCCCGGATACCCCTTCCTGTGGGATGCCACAGGTGCGGCGGTGCGTGCGTACCGGGCGCCCACCACCTCGGTGGTCATCATCCTCGATGGAGAGGGGAAGGTAGCGTACACCGGGTCCGGCGGGGCGCAGGACCTCCTGGGGGCTCTGCGCGGGGTGCTGGACGGGAATTGAGGTAGGGCCAGGGGAAGGGCGATTCCGGACATTCTTGACGGGGGGCGTTCGTGCATTTATAAATAAGCGAGCACTCACATACAAACAGGACGGCCTCCCATGTTCCACCACTCTTCCCACGCCGCCCCGCGGCACCGCCACCTGGTCCTCGTCGTCGCCCTCGGCGGCGTCGTCACCCTCCTCCTCTTCCTCGGCTCCAGGGAGGGGTGGTGGTACGTCCCGGCGGGAGCGGTGGCGTTTCACCTGGCGGCGGTGGGTGCCGTCGCCTTCGTGGTGTCCGGGATGGTGCGCCGCACGGCGGTGGGAACCCTGATCCGCTGGCCCCGCGTGTACGACGGGGTGGTGGGCGTGATGACGCTGGGGCGGGAGGGGCGGATGCGGGCGCGGACCCTGGAGTTGGCCGGGCTGAGGCCGGGGGACGCGGTGCTGGACGTGGGGTGCGGAACGGGGACACTCCTCGTGGGCGCGGCGGCCCGCGTGGGCGCCGCCGGAAGCCTCCATGGCGTCGAGCCCTCTCCCGAGATGCTGGCGCATGCCCGGCGCAAGGCGAAGGCCCGTGGGGTGGAGGTGACGCTCCTGGAAGGGGCCGCCGACTCGCTCCCCTTCGCCGATGCCTCTTTCGACGTCGTCTTCTGCACATTGGTGCTCCATCACATTCCGCCGGAGATGCGCCGGGAAGCGCTCCGTGAAATGCGGCGGGTGGCGCGTCCCGGGGGGCGGCTCGTGGTGATGGAGTTGGCCCGGCCGGCGTCGGTCTCGGGCGTTTTGGCGCCGGCGGCCCTCCTCCACGGCGTGCGCGGGCGGGGGCCGAGCCGCGCGCTGGTCGAGGTGCGGGAGGGGCTCGTGGAAGCCGGGTGTGACGGAGTCGAGGAACAGACCGCCGGGAGTGGGGTCGCCGTCACCATCGGACACGTTCCCGCTCCTTGAGGGACGTCTCCCACCCATCCACGGGGACGCCATGGGCCGTCACAAGCTGATCACCGACGAAGAGATCCTCGACGCGGCGAGGCGGGTGTTCGTGGCGCGGGGAATCGGTGCGTCCACCCGTGTGGTGGCCCAAGAGGCCGGTGTGTCCGAAGGGGTCCTCTATCAGAGATTCCGGACGAAGGCGGAGCTCTTCTTCGCCGCCATGGTCCCCCCGGCCCTCGACGTGGAGGGACTCCTGGCGACCGCGGACGGCGACGCGCTCGAGCACCTCGAGACGATCGCGCTGGCGCTCCTCGACTACTTCCGGCGCCTCGACGCCATCCTCGTCCCTCTGGTGTCCCACCCCGACTTCGACTTCGAGGAGTTCGCCGCCCGCCACCCACGGTCTCCTCTCAACCGCCTCCGCTTCGAGCTCCGCGACGCCGTCGCCGCGCGGGTCACCGCCGGTGAGATGGACGGGGATCCCAACATGACGGCGCTGACGCTCTTCACCACGATGCACAGCCTCGCCTTCATGGAGCGCCTGGGTGCACACGGAGGGCGGTTCGAGGACGAGGTGGTGCGGATGATGGTGCGGACGTTGTGGGACGGCGTGGCGCCGGGACGGCCGAGGCGACGCTCCGACGAGGGTGGAGGTGTCTTCGGCGCGGCGGCGCCTCCCACTCCCCGGGACCTCCTCCCATGAACGTCCGCGAAGCCATTCCCATCCAAGCGCCCCCGGAGACTCGTCCTGCGTGACTCCGTCCCGGTGGACCCGACACCGAGGTGACATGAGGTGAGGGGCGCGGGCGCGGCTACGTAGCCCGGACGTGGCTCCCACCGCGGGACGGCGTTCCGCCCTCCGCACGTGGCAGGTGGGCGCGAAAAGGCCCGGCACGCGACTTCGCGTACCGGGCCGTCCCTCGCATCGGGCGGGTTGCGGTTACCCTTCGCCCTCCGGGTCCGGCGTCACCCGGTCGATGATCTCGGCCAACTCCTCGTAGGCCTGCGGATCGACCTGACGGAACTGGGGGATCACCCCCGCGATGTTTCCGTCGGGGCCCACCACGATCACCGAGCGGTTCTCCACCATGTTGTTGTCACGCCGCTTCCCCCCGAAGAGGGTGTAGGTGGCGCCCTCGTTGGCGGCGTCGCTGGCGAACACGAAGGGGAAGTCCGCGTCCTTCAGCCACGACCCCAACTCCTCCACGGGATCGTTGGAGATGCCGATGAGGACCACGTTGCGTCCTTCGTTGAACAGGCTTGCGTACTGATCACGGTACGCTGTCATCTGGACTGTTCAGCCAGGCGTCCTGACGCGGTAGAAGAACGCCAGGACCACGGTCTCGCCGCGATAGTCGCTGAGGCGTAGGGGTTCCGCCAGCAGCCCGTAGCGGGTGGCGCCGGGGAGCGCGAAGTCCGGAGCCGGCTCACCTACGGCGAGGAGCCCGGACGCCGCCTCCTGGGCCCGGCCTTCGGCCGGGAGCCCCATGGCGATCAATCCCGTGACGAGCGCCAGCGCATGAAGTCGTCGCATGGTGCCTTCTCTGATTGGAGGAACTCTGCAGAGGGATCACAGCCATACCGTAGAGCGATGCCCGAGTTCCCGCCAGGGTGTTCCGTTCGCGCGCGGCGGGTGTCCTCGCTCCTACGGCGTGCCGAACTTGGTTTCGATCTCGATCCCGCAACTCCGCAGGAAGGGCGTGGGGAGCTCTCCACCGATGAACACGAACACCTGGCTGGACGGCACGGTCACCAGGTCGCCGCGGGTGGTGCCGGTGAGCGAGACGTACTCCGGGTGGATCTCCGCCGGAGTGGTCTCCCAGAGTGGCTCCACCCGTCCCGACGCGATGGCGTCTCCGATGCGCTCGTGGTTCTTGGGTTTGATGCGGCCGAAGGTGGATTTGCGGTAGGAGATGCGGACCTCGTTGGTGGAGTCGTCGGCCAGCGCGAGGGCGGCCTCCACCGCGGAGTCTCCGCCGCCCACCACCAGGATCCGGTCTCCGCTGTACGCCTCCGGCTCGCGGAGGGAGTAGGCCACGTGGGGCGCGTGCTCCCCCGGCACGCCCAGCTTGCGGGGCACGCCGCGCCGGCCGATGGCCAGGATCACCCGTCGCGCCTCGAACGTCCCTCCGGTGGACGTCACCTGGAAGTGGTGCGGCCCGAGGCGCCGGATCCCCGACACCGTGGACCCGGTCCGGACCTCGAGCCCGGTGGAACGCGTCACCTCCTCCCAGAGGTCGATGAGGTCCTCCTTGAGGATGTCCCGCACGGGGAGCCTCCCGTACCCGGGGACGGTGACCGGACGCGTCATCACGAGCTTCTTGCGCGGATAGTGGCGCACCGTGCCGCCCACGTCCTCGCGCTCCAGCGTGAGGCAGGTCAATCCCGCGTGACGGGCGGCGAGGGAGGCGGAGAGCCCGGCCGGCCCGCACCCGACCACGATGACGTCGAGGAGACCGGATGGGCCGTCGGCTCCGATCCCCCGGTTCTTCGCCTTCACGATCCCCTCCACGCACTGGCGGCCCTGCTCGAAGGCGTTGGCCACCAGCCCCATCCCGCCCAGCTCCCCCACGATGTAGAGTCCGGGAACGTTGGTCTCGAAGTCCTCCTTGACCCGCGGAAGGTCCACTCCCCGGGACTCGGTTCCGAAGACCAGCTTGATGGCCTCCATGGGACACACGCGCTCGCAGAGGCCATGCCCGATACAGCGAGCGGGCCGCACCGCGATACCCTGCCCGTGGCGGATCCCCAGCACGCCCTCCGGGCACATCTCCACGCAGTTCCCGATCCCGATGCAGCGGTCGGGGTCCACCACGGGGTGCAGGGAGACGGGCTCATGGAGACCGTAGCGGAGCGCCTCGATCTCGGCTTCGTCCGTTTCCCTCTCCACCTTCCTCTGACGGAGGAAGACGGGGAGCACCACCACGAGCGTGAGGAGGAGTCCGGTCCCCCAGATGATCAGCTGGTCCGTGCTCATGGTCAGAACACCCTCACCAGGCTGAAGCGCACGGACTCGCGACGGAGCCCGCCCCCACGCTGCGCGAAGACACGCAGGGAGCCCCGCAGCCCCGAGGGGAGCATGACATCCACGCCGGCCTCACCCCCGTGGGTCAGGCGGACTTCCTGAGCCGCCTCCCAGCGGTGGAGACGATACCCGAGGCGTCCGCGAACGTCGCCTCGCCCGATGACGAAGGAGGGCGCGGCCGTCACCGTGCGGGTGATGTCGTCCTTCCAGTAGGAGGCCATCCCCGCCAGCCCCACCCCATCGAGCCGGGGGAGTCGGGCCAGCGAGAAGGACGCCGAGGCGGCTCGCCCGTCGGTGGCCCCGACCCGCCGTGTGCCGTAGCCGTCCAGTCCCAACGACCCTCCCGAGCCATGGTACGCGAGCCCGAGCCCGACCCGCTCGTGTCGCGGCGCGAAGAGGTCTTCCAGGTACCAGGGGAGGTAGCTCTCCCTCCGCGCGGCGCTCGCCCGCACGAGCCACCCGGGAGACAGCACCACGTCGCCGCGCAGTTGGATCCGCGAGACCCGCCATCCGCCGGCCACCGGGTCCTCGTCCACCTGGAGATCCTGGCTCAGGCGGAAGGCCCCCACGCCCAGATGCTGACTGAATCCCGCGAAGGTGTGGTCCGGGAGGGAGTCGGTGGGACGTACCGCGTGCGCGGAGGCCTCCCCGTCCCATCGCCATCCGGCTCCCCGATGGCGAGTCTCGAGGAACACGGTGGCCTTGGGCACCTCCAGGGAGGGGCGCTCGTTCCAGCGGTCCGGCTCGAATCCCACGATCACGCCGCCGCCGTGGTTCCTTCCGCCGGCCCGGAGGAGGAGGCCGTCCCAGTATCCGCTGTACGACTCGGCGGGGCTGGCGAAGCGCCCCAGCGTGACGCGGAAGGGCGCCGTGCCGAACTCCTTTTCCAGGTAGGCGGAGTACACCCGCACCGACGACTCCGGCGCCAACGGCGTGGGCCCGGCGTTGCGGTAGGACACCCGCATCCCGGTACGGAACCGGATCCCGGCCCCCACGTCCGGCACGGTGAGGTCCAGGCGCAGGGCCGGACTGGTGAACTCCCGGGAGACGTCGTTGGAGGCGCTCCCGCCGAACGTGGTCACGGATCGGTCGTGGCTCAACTCCGCGCCGATCCGGCCGTAGGCGCGCGGCCGCGCCGGTCGGGCCGGCTCCGCGGGTCGGGCACCGGGGCGGCCCGGGCCCGTGTCGCCGGGGGTGGCCGCGGGGACGGCACCGCCCGGACTCCGCACGGTGAGCACCTGCCCCCTGGTGACCGGGAAGACGGCTCCCGCGAAGGCGAGGACCGAACGGTCGGCCGTGGCCGCCACCACCACCAGGGTACCCAGCACCGGACCGTCCGGGCCGCGGAGCACCACCAGCGTGTCGCCGGCCGCGACGCCGTCGGAGGCGCCCCGGTCGATGTACACGTTGCTCCCCGCGACCTGACGGACGGTGGCGTCGAAGACGTGCTGCGCCGTCACGGCGCGCGGGCTCACCGCCGTGGTGGCGAGTGCCGTCAGCAACAGGAGGAGGCGTCCCATGATCAGTGCTTCCCGTCGGGGTGGCAGGAGACGCACGACGCGCTGTCGTAGACGTATCCGGATACTTCCCGATGGTCCGAGTCGGTGCTCGACTGGGCGTGCTCGTGGCACGAGAAGCAGGTGAAGGACGTGAAGTCGCCCGGCGTGACGTGGCAGGTGGCACACCCGTCCCACTTCCCCTTGTGGGCACCCGAATAGATCGGGAAGGAGTGGTCGAAGTCCACGTCGTCCCAACGGGTCTGCCCATGGCAGTCCAGGCAGGTGGTGGCGAACCCCCACCCGGCGTGGGCGGCATCGTAGTCGGATTGGTGGCACGTGACGCAATCGTCGGGCGAGGCCGGAAGCGGCACCGTGAGCGCCATGGTTCCGGGTGTGTGGCAGGTCGCGCAGGGAAGCTCGGCGTGGACCTCCACCAGGGGGTAGCCCGACGCGGCGACGTGGTCGAACCGCGGCGCGTACCCGAAGGCCACTTCGCTGTGGCAACGGGTGCAATCGGTGGTGTATCCGGCGGCCACGTGGTCGATGGTGGTGGTGGCCAGATACTCGGCCTGGTGGCAGGCGATGCACTCGGTGGGGAGGGGCGAATAGGCTCCTCCCCGGTCGTCCGCGTGGCACTGTTCGCAGTCGATCTGCCGGTGCGCCCCCGTCAGAGGGAACGAGGAGGCGGCGTGGAGGAACTCGCCGTCCAGGTGGAGGAACGACGTCGTGGTGTGGCACGCGGTGCACGTGTCGGACATCCGACCCTGGTGGATGTCCAGGTGGCACGCCATGCAGTCCGAGGGGGACGCCTGGGGCTCGTCGAAACGAAGATCGAGATGGCATCCCCGGCACACGAGGGTCCGGTGCGCCCCCTCCAGGGGGAACTCCGTGTCCGAGTCGTGCCGGAAGTCCAGGGGATCCCGCAGGTGGGTCCACGACCGGGGCGTGTGGCAGGACCCGCAGTCCAGGGACTCCGGGAGGGGGCCATGCACGTCGAGGGGCCGCTCCTGTCCCCGCGCGTGGGATCCGGGAAGGGTCAGGAGGAGCACGGTGATCAGGAGGACCGGTCCGGTACGAGTCATGGGCGCGCTCCGTGGCAATCCCTGCATTCCATCCCCAGGGGACGGTACCGGACCACGGTCCGTCCGTCGGGGACGATGGCGGATGTGTGACACGCGCCGCACTCCACGGTGGCGTGGGCGCCGTCCAGCGGATAGGCGGTGGTGGCGTGGTCGAAGGTGCGGATCGAGAAGCTCGAGGTGGTGTGGCATTCGTCGCAGGCGCGCCCGGAGAACTGCTCGCCGTGGGGATCCGTCTCCGCGTGGCAGGAGGCGCACGAGGAGTGGTCCACCACGAAGGTCCGGGGCCGTTCGGGGGTCGTGTGGCACCCGGAGCATTCCACCACCAGGTGGGCTCCGTCCAGAACGAAGGGGGAGTCCTGGTTGTGCCGCGTGATCCCGTACGCCGAGGGAACCCAGAGCGTCTGGTCGTGACATTCCAGGCAATCGGAGGCGCGGCCGGCCTCGTGGAACTCGCCGGCGTGGGCGTCGTCGTGGCAGGCGAGGCAGCTTCCCGCTTCCGGGCGGGGGAAGGGGTCGCCGAGTGTGCTGCGGTCGAAGGCGAGGTGGATCCCGGCGGGGCGGGTGCGGGCCCGGGCGTCGTGACAGGAGGCGCACGGGGCCGAGGCGTGCCGTCCCACCAGGTCGAATCCCGTGGAGCGGTGATTGAATCGCCCTTCCACCGCCGACGGGTCCACCCTCTTCCATCCCGCGGTGGAGTGGCATCGCGTACAGGCACCCTCCATGGCTCCCCGGTGCGGATCGGCGTGGCAGGCCTGGCAGGTGCCGAAGCTCAACGGCTTGAAGACCAGGGCCCCCCGGCCCGCACCCTGGCCGCCGGGCCGGGCCGGCGCGTGACACTCCTCGCACGTCACCTGGACGTGGAGCCCGGTGAGCGGATAGCGGGTGCGGGAGTGGTCGAAGCCGCCGGCCTCCTCCCAGCCGGAGGTGTCGTGGCACTCGGTGCACTCGCGCCCCTCGAACTGGCTTCCGTGGGGATCGTCCTGGGCGTGACACGCCTCGCAGGTGGTGGGAAGCCCCAGGAACGTGTGGGAAAGCGCGCCGCGGGGCTCCTTGAACTCCACGACGTCGACGTCCGCGACCCGCTCCGGCACGTGGCAGGAGCGGCATCCCGTCGATTCGTGGGCGCCCTCCAGATCGTACCCGGTGTCCGAATGATCGAACGCGAGGGTGTCGAGGCGCACGAGGGCGAAGTCCTCTCCGAAGTGATCCTTGTGGCACTCGGCGCACCCCTGATCCGCCACCGTGGCGTGGTACCCCCGCCGAGCCGCGATCCGCGTCCGCAGGGGAGTATGGCATTCCAGGCAGAGGGTGTTGGACACGCCCGGCTTGCGCAGTTCGTGACACCGGGTGCACGAGCGTATCCCGTCCCACTCGGCGTGTGCGCCGGACAGCTTTCCGGGAGAGATGATCTGCCCGTCCGCCGCCCCGGGCCGTGCCCCCGTGAAGAGACACAGCGCCAGCCCCACGGCCCACCCGGCCCGGCCCTCCATGCGCCTCGTCAGAACACCCATGTGTACCCGAAGAGGATGGCCACGGCCACGTGAACCCCCAGGATGATGAACATCACCGCCGCCAGGGGGAGGTGGAGCACGTGCCAGTACCGGAACAGCCGCTGGAAGGGATGGAGGAGGAGCGCCTGCTGGTGAAGGCGGGCCTCTTCTCCGGCCAGGGTCAGGATCCCCTGATGAAGATGATCCGACACGCCTTCCGTGCGGAGGGCGCGCCGCAACGCTCCGATGCGGCGGCGGCGGGACAGGTCGGCGGTCACGGCCATGACGAGGGACCGGAGGAGGCCCGGACGGGCGACCGACCCCGAGCGGGGGGACAGGATCTCCGACAGACGTCCTCCGGAGATCCCCGTCCGTGCCTCGATCTCCCTCGCAAGCTCATCGGTGCGGGCGCGCACCGCCGCCGCCTCGAGGAATCGTCCGTTCACCGCTTTGGGGATGCGCACGTACACGTAGCGCCCGAACACTCCGCTGGCCACCACCACCGCCATGGACCAGAAGGAGATGGCCACGATCCCCCCGAACTTGAAGGAGGTGTGGAGGAGCACCAGGAAGGGTCCCAGCGTGCAGAGGAAGATGTGCACCTGGAGCCAGGCGCTCAGGGAGCCGAGCTTCGTCAGGGACGTCATCCGCTTGCGGGCGGCGTACCCGATGACGCCGATGACCACCAGCATCGTGCCCACGATCCCGTACCCGTGGCCGATGAACCCCGTGGGGGCGAACTGGTCGGCCAGAGGGGAAAACGCCCGTTCCGGGACCGGCAACAGATAGTAATCCAGGCCCCAGAGGAGCGAAGCTCCCGCCAGCGCGACCCACACGACGAACAGAACGAATCCGAGCACACCTTCTCCAGAACCGGAGCCGGCCCGGCGGGGGCAGGCAGGGTACGAGGCGAGGGGAAGACTCTCTCGGGAGGGGTCCCGCAATATCTACACCGACTTCGCCGGCCGGAAAGCCCTACCCGATCACGAACAGGGACTTCACCACCCAACCCAGGCCCGAGCCCACGTGGCCCAGAGGGCCGAGCCTGCGGGGGCGGTCGACCCGCATGGAGATCTCCGCCATCTGCACGCTGGTCCGCAGGAAGTCGAGCCGCGCGGTGAGCACTTCGATCTGTTCCTGCACGCGCATCAACTCCCGCTCCATCTGGATCACCTCTCCGACGTCCTCGGCTCTCTCGACGTAGGTGCGTAGCCGGTCCCGGACCGCGATGAGGTTGTGGATCCGTGCCTCCAGGTCGACGGTCTCGGAGGTGTGGTCCCGCGACGCGATCCGGCGTTCCTTCAGGCGGGCGAAGGCCTCCAGTGCCTCCAGCGTCGTGTCGAGTTCCCGCGCCGGCACGCGCAGAACCATGGTCAGGCGTCCATTGGACGCGAGATCGGACTGATCCACGTACCCCGCGGCCGCGTCCACCGCGTCTCGGGCGCGCTCCGCCACCGCGGAGGGGTCCTCCGACTCCATGCGCATGGAGGCCCGCGTGGATACGAGCCGGTCGGCGGGTTGTCCTGCCACTCCCGCCGGGCTCCCCGGCTCCGCCGCCATCATCCCTGCGTGTGGTCCCCCCGCGCACCCCGTGAACGAGACCACCATCACCGCCACCACCGTCGTCTTCCACATACCCCCCCCTCTGCCCGGAAGGATCGGCTCCCCCCGCGCACGCCGCGGGGCCTGCCTGATCCCGTGACGTGCAAGATGTTTGCCAGAGGCGATGGGCTACGGGCGGATGGTCACCTCCAGGGTCACGCCCCCCCGGCCGGAGGCGTGATCATGATGTGCGATCCCGGCGTGCCCGGGAGCATGAGCCACGGCCCGCCCTGGGAGGGCTGTCCCGAGATCCCCGTGGTCGCGGAGGTGGCCCACGGGGTGTAGATGGTCCAGCGCAGGTAGGCGCCCTCGATCTCGCCGGTGGCGGCGTCGACTCCGGTCCCGGTGAGGATGTAGTTGATGGACCCGTAGGGGATGTCGAGCTTTCCCGCTTCGTACTCCTCCCAGCGGGCGCGTATCCGATCCTGGCCGGTCACGCCCTCCGCCAGGAGCTCGCGGCCCCGGGCGAAGAACGCCTCGAGCCCCGCATGGTGACACGACACCTCGAAGCGCTCCGCCTCGGGGTTGGGCGCCATGCAGACGAGGTCGTTGGAGCCCTCGCGCAGCGTCACGAAGGAACCGGCCTCGTCGTACCCCTGCACCAGGGCGCCGCCACGGAGATCGGCGGGCGCGGCCTGGACCGCCAGGGCGATCTGGGCCTCGGGTCCGAGGTCGGACCAGCCGGTCTGGGCGTGGAGGGCGGGAGTGACGAGGGCGGCCGCCGTGAACGCGGCGAGAAACGGGGAGGGACGCATGGTATTCTCCGGGCCTGGGTTCGGGGATTCAAGGAAGATAAGGCGCCGGTCGCCGGGGGGGAGGGGGGGACGTCTTGTCGGATTCCCGGCACCGCCCCACTCTGTCCTCCCCGCCATGAACCCCTCAGGAGGAAATCCATGTCCCGTTCGGTCCACACTTCGCTCGCGGCCCTCGGTGTCCTGGCGACCCTGGCGGCTCTGTCGCTCCCCGCGCCGCTCTCCGCCCAGGATCCCGGCCGGGCACTCGCCCGCCTCCAATTCCGCTCCATCGGCCCGGTGAACATGGGCGGCCGCGTGTCCGACGTGGACGGCGTTCCGGGCGATCCGAGAGTCCTGTACGTATCCGGGGCCGACGGGGGGATCTTCAAATCCACCAACGGCGGCACCACCTTCACCGAGATCTTCAACGACCAGCCGTTCTACTCCATCGGGGCGCTCCACGTGGCTCCGTCGGACCCCAACGTGCTCTGGGTGGGGACGGGGGAAGGCGACCCGCGCAACTCCACCTCCTACGGGAACGGGGTGTACCGCTCCCTCAACGGAGGGGAGACCTGGATGCACGTCGGACTTCCGGACAGCGAGCGGATCAAGCGCATCGCCGTGGACCCCCGCGACGCGGACGTGGCGTACGTGTGCGCCCTGGGTCACGCGTGGGGTCCCAACGAGGAGCGGGGCGTGTTCCGGACGCGGGACGGCGGCGCCACGTGGACCAAGGTCCTCTACGTCGACCAGGACACCGGGTGCTCCGACCTGGACATGGACCTGTCCAACCCGCGCATCCTGTTCGCGGGGATGTGGACCCACCGCCGCCGTCCGTGGCACTTCCAGGACGGCGGGAAGGAGACGGCGGTGTACCGTTCCATGGACGGTGGGGACACCTGGGAGAAGCTCGCCGTGAGCGACGCCCCCATGGCCCGCATCGGCGTGGCCGTGGCCCAGAGCGACCCGCGCACGGTATACGTACTCTCCGAGATCCCGGACATGAAGGGCTCGCTCTGGCGCTCGGACGACCGGGGCGCGACGTGGCGGGTGGTGAACACCGACCCCAACATCAACTTCCGCCCCTTCTACTACTCCGACATCCGGGTGGCTCCGGACAACCCCGAGGTCCTGTACGCCCTCTCCGGTGGGCTGAGCAAGTCCACCGACGGGGGCCGGACCTTCGAGCGCATCGCTCGGGACGTCCATGGTGACCACCAGTCCTTCTGGATCGATCCGCTCGACTCCGACCGCGTGATCAGTGGCTCCGACGGCGGCGTGCAGCTCTCCTTCGACGCGGCGGAGAACTTCGACATCCTCCGCAACCTGACCCTCTCCCAGTACTACCAGATCTTCACCGACGACCAGGATCCGTACTGGATCTGCGGTGGCCTCCAGGACAACGGCCACTGGTGTGGCCCCTCCAACTCCCTCATGTCGGCGGGGATCCTGGCGGACGAGTGGTTCACCACCGCCGGCGGCGACGGCTTCTACGCCGTGCCCGTGCCGGGGATGCCGTGGCTGATCTACTCCGCCAGCCAGGGGGGGAACATCATCCTCACCGACACGCGCACGGGGGCGCAGCGCCGTGTCCACCCGTATCCGCGCATCGTGGGATCGGCGGGCGACGCCCTGGTGGATCACCGCTACCGCTTCAACTGGGACGCGCCCATCCACATCTCCCCCCACGACCCGGCCACGGTGTACTTCGGCGGCAACGTCCTGTTCAAGAGCACCGACTTCGGCACGAGCTGGGAGGAGATCAGCGCGGACCTCACCACCGACGACCCGGCCAAGCAGCAGTCCTCGGGGGGCGACATCTACACGGACAACACCGCGGCGGAGTTCCACACCACCATCATCACCATCGCCGAGTCGCCGGTGCAGCCCGGCGTGATCTGGGTGGGCACCGACGACGGGAACATCCAGATCACCCAGGACGGCGGCGGGACCTGGACCAACGTGGCGGGGAACGTGCGGGGCCTTCCCGCCGAGACGTGGATCGCCAAGATCGACGCCTCGTGGCACGACGCGGGGACGGCATACGTGGCGGTGGACAACCATCGCCTCGACGATTTCACTCCCCATGTCTACGTGACCCGCGACTACGGTGCCACGTGGGAGGACCTCTCCGGCGGGCTCCCGCAGGACGACTACGTGAAGGTGGTCCGGGAGGACCCGCGCAACGCGAACCTCCTCTATCTGGGAATGGAGCGGGGGATGTTCGCTTCGTGGGACGCCGGGAAGAGCTGGGTGAGCATCCGGGGGAACATCCCCCCGGTCTCGGTGCGCGACATCAAGGTCCAGCAGGAATACAACGACCTGGTGGTGGGAACGCACGGACGCGGCGCGTACGTCCTGGACGACCTCTCGTCGTTCCAGGAACTGGGCGACGCCATGGCCGATCCGGACGGCGCGTACCTCTTCACCGTGCGCAGGGCTACCCGCTGGCAGATCGCCAACCGCGACTCCAACCAGGGCCAGCGGGTGTTCAGAGGGGAGAACCCGGCCCAGGGGGCCATCCTCCGGTACTACCTCTCGGAGGCCCCGGCGGCACCGCTGAAGATGACCATCACGGACATGCGCGGCCAGACGGTGCGTACGCTGCGGCTACGCGGCGCGGGCGCGGGCGTGAACGAGGCGGAGTGGGATCTCCGCCACGAGGGGCCGGCGGCCATCCCCGGCGAGACGTCCGGGGGAGGCGGTGGGTTCCGGGGATTCTCCGGCGGGCCGAAGGTCGTGCCGGGCGTCTACACCGCCACCCTGGAAGGAGGCGGTTGGGCCAGGAGCCGCACCTTCGAGGTCCGCGGCGACCCGCGGGTGGAGATGGGCGAGGCACAGTACCGCGCCCAGTTCGAGGCGGTGATGGCGCTCCGTGATCTCACCACGCAGGTCAACCAGTCCATCGGGACGGCGGAGAGCGTCATGAAGCAGCTCCGGGACCTGGCGGGCACCCTCGCCACGTTGGGCGAGGACGCCGCCCTGGTGTCGGAGATCGAGGCCGCCGAGGGAGAGGTCCAGGGCGTGAGCGACGAGTACCTGCGACGTCCTCCGCCCCGCATGGGGTACCGTCAGCGCCCTCGCGTCAGCGAGGAATTGCGGTCGCTCATGGGTGCCATCGGAGGGGTGGAGGCGCCCATCACGGTTCCCCAGGAGCGCCGTCTCGAGCAGATCCGCGGCGAGGTGCGTGAGGCCGTGGACGCCCTGAACGTGATCCTGGACACCACCATCCGCGAGTTGAACGAAAAGCTCGGGGACCGGGCGCACATCATGGTGAACCGTCCCCGCATGGTGTCGTAGCGGAATGACCGTGCGCCGGAGCCCGCCCGGAAACGGGCGGGCTCCACGCCGGCCCCCCGATCAGGGCTGGCTCTGGCCGCGTTCCCGGAAGAGCCACTCGGGCGGCACGGGCCCATGGGGCGCGCCCTCCCGTGATACCGAGAGGGACAGCCGCCGCCGCCCCGCCACCTGGAAGTAGCGGAGCTCGAAGGGGTGCAGTCCCGCGCGGAGGGCCACGGAACCCTGGCGCTGCGAGGCGTAGTGCACGCCGTCGTGGTCCACCACAACCTCGCCGCCGACGCGGAGCACCGCGCCGTCGTCGGAGGTGAGACGGAAGGAGTACGCGCCGTCTTCGGGGACGCGGATGAACCCCTGGAAGAGGGCCGTGAAGTCGGTGTCCGGGGCGTCACCGGGGAGCCCGATCTCCGTGGTGGTTCCGTCGAACACGGCGTCGCCGGTGAGGCTTCCGCTCCGGTGGCGTTCGCCGCCGTCGCTCCCCGCGTCACCGTTCCCGTCGGGGGCGGCGGCGTGCGTTGAAGCGACGCGTCCACGCCGCACCACCAGCTCGAGTCCGGGCTCCAACGCCGCCGAGTCCACGCGCGGGCCCTCCGCCAGGGCCGTGAGTGGATACAGGGTGGCCCGGCTCACCGGCCCCATGCGCCCGTCGGGGAGGATGGCGCGCGCCGCCACCCGCACCGTTTCCGGGTTCACCGACACCGTGATGCTCGCCGTGCCGTTCCCGGGCGTCGTTCCGGCGGTGGGACTCGCTCCGGTGGGGTCGGACCCGTCCAGCGTGTAGTGCACGGCCCCGGGCGCGGGAGACCCCACCTCGAGGATCTCCGTGGCCGAGTCGGCCACCCGGTCCGGACCCACGCCGAAGACGTCGGGGATGCGGTAGTTCACTCCGAGACGGTCGAGTTCGGCCAGCCGTCGTGGGAGCCGCGCCGCGAAGCCGTCCCAGGTGCGCAGGCCCGCGGGGGACCACACCATCTCCGCCAGCGCCAGGGCCCGGGGGAAAGCCATGTACTCCACGTGCTCCTCGGTGGGGATGTACTCCGTCCAGACGTTGGCCTGGGCTCCCAGGATGTGCCGCGCTTCGGCCTCATCCAGCTCGTCGGGGATGGGCTCGAACCCGTAGACCGTTTCCAGCGGGAGGTATCCGCCGATGGCCAGGGGCTCGTCCTCGGGATCGCCCTGGTAGTAGTCGAAGTAGAGATGGGAGTACGGGGTCATGATCACGTCGCGCCCCAGTCGAGCCGCCTCGATCCCGCCGGACGTGCCTCGCCACGACATGACCGTGGCGGTTTCGGCCAGCCCGCCCTCGAGGATCTCGTCCCAGCCGATGAGGCGGCGGCCGTGTTCGTTGAGGAACCCCTCGATCCGTCGGATGAACCAGCTCTGCAACTCGTGCTCGTCGGCGAGTCCTTCCCGCGCCATGACCTCCTGGGCCAGGGGGCTCTCCTTCCACCGGGTCTTGGGCGCCTCGTCCCCCCCGATGTGGACGTACTCTCCGGGGAAGAGCTCCATGACTTCGGTGAGGACGTTCTCGAGGAAGGTGAACGTCTCTTCCTTCGGGCAGTAGATGTCGTCGAAGACCCCCCACGTGGTGGCCACCTCCACGGGGTCGTCCGTGCACCCCAGCTCCGGGTAGGCCGCGACGGCGGCGCTGGAGTGGCCGGGGAGCTCGATCTCCGGGACGATGGTCACGAAGCGGTCCCGGGCGTACGCCACGACGTCGCGGATCTCTTCCTGGGTGTAGTAGCCGCCATATGGCCGGCCGTCCCCCACGTACGGGTCGAAGTGCTTCTCCACCATGGTCTCCGCCCGATAGGCCGCCACCTCGGTGAGGCGAGGATACCGATCGATCTCGATCCGCCACCCCTGGTCTTCGGTGAGGTGCCAGTGGAAGCGGTTGATCTTGTAGCGGGCCAGGAGGTCGATATAGCGCTTCACGAACTCGGGGCCGAAGAAATGGCGCCCCACGTCGAGGTGCATCCCCCGGTAGGGGAAGCGGGGACGGTCACGGATCTCCACCGCGGGGAGGGCCAGGGTGGCGCCGCCCCCCGCGTCGGGAAGGAGCTGCGAGAGGGTCTGCAGCCCGTAGAAGATCCCCGCCGGTGTGGCGGCCGAGAGGACGACGCCCCCGGGGGAGACGTCGAGACGATATCCCTCGGGGTCGTCGTCCCCTCCGGTGAGGGAGACCTGGATGGCCCGTGCCGGCGCCTCGGTCCCGCTCACGATGTCCAGGGCCCAACCGGTGGCGCCGCGCACGGAGCCGGCCCACGCATCCACGACCCGGGTCGCGTCGTCGCCGCCCGACACCGCCAGCACGGTCTCCGGACCCATGGTCCATTCGCCCGCCCCCTCCACGACTTCGGCGGGGTGGGGGATGAGGGGGAGGTCGGTGGGCGCGGGATCCGGCGTGCACGCGGTGACGGCGAAGAGGAGCACGGCCGGCGCGACGGCACGAGCGGACCCGAGAGGCGGCATGAGCGACACGATGTTCTCCGGAGCGGATTCGTGGCAGGGTTACCACTCGAAAGTGGCCCGCCTCATCGGCTCCCGCCAGCGGAGGGCGCTACCGGAGGGGCTGGCTCTCCATCCGCGCGGAGACCCGAGCCATGAAGTCGGGGAGCTCGAAGGGCTTCGCCAGGAAGATGTCCGGGTCCACGTCCACCCACTCCTGCACTTCGGGGCTGTCGGTGTATCCGGAGACCAGCAACACGGGAAGGCCGGGACGGGACTCGAGGAGGTGCCGGGCGAGCTCGGTGCCCTTCATGCGGGGCATCATGACGTCGGTGACCAGGAGGGACAACGGCGTATCCGGGTCCCGCACCATGTCCAGCGCCACCGCGCCATCGGGGGCTTCCACGATCTCGAATCCCATGGCGGTGAGCGCCTTGCGCATGACCCTCCGCACGGGCTCCTCGTCGTCCACCAGGAGCACGGTTCCACGATGGTCCGGGCTCGCGGATGGCTTCTCGGGCGGAGGCGCGGGGGTGGGGAGGGGGGCCTCTCCCTCGTGGCACGGGAAGAGGATCCGCACCAGGGTTCCGTACGCCGGCTCGCTCATGACGGAGATGTGTCCCCGGCTCGCCCGCACCAGACTGAAGACGGTGGTGAGCCCCAGTCCGGCTCCGTCGCCCAACCCCTTCGTGGTGAAGAACGGTTCGAAGACGCGCTGCCGCGTCTCTTCGTTCATCCCGATTCCGGCGTCGCCCACCGCGACCGACTGGTACTCCCCCGGGGGGGCCGGCGGCTGGTATTCGGATCCGTACGTCTCGTCGAGGATGGAGACCGGCGCGACCTCGACCCGGATGGGGCCGCCGGAAGGCATGGCTTCCTGGCTGTTCGCGATGAGGTTCGTCAGGATCTCGTGGAGGTGGGAGGGGGCGAGCCGCACCGTCCCGTTCCCCGGGAGGACCTGAACGTCCAGTTCGACGTCCGGCTCCGTCGACTCCGTGAGCCGCTGGATCACCTCACCGACCGCGCTTCCCAGGTCGACGAGGCTTCCCGCAGCCACCTCCGCCTGGCTCAACGTGAGAAGGCGGCGCGTGATCCTGGCGGCCCGCCGGGCGCTCTGCATGATGGACAGGGCCGCCTCGTGTGCGCCGGATCCGGGATCCAGTGTGTCCGCGAGGTGGGTCGCTTCCCCCAGGATGGCGGTGATGAGGTTGTTGTAGTCGTGGGAGATCCCGGCCGCCAGGCGCGCCACGGCGTCCATGGTCTGGGACTGGCGGGTACCTGCCTCCTCTCCTCGCAGATCGGTCACGTCCTCGGCGGATGCCACGATGATCTGCTCGCCGTCCTCCCGCCGGACCACGGCCGCGTTCACCCGTACCGTGACCTCGTTCCCGTCGAGGCGGAGGAAGTTCATCTCCACCCCCGCGTTGGATCGGGTCTCCACCGCTTCCAGGAGGAGTTCGAGCGCCAGCTCCGGGAATGCATGGAAGTTGCTGAGCGGGATGTCCTTCAACATCTCGACGCTCTCGCACCCCAGGATGGACGCCAGTGCCCGGTTCGCCTGAAGTATCCGGCCACGACCCGATATCGCCACGAGGCCGATGGGGGCCTCGTCGCTCATGTCGAAGCGCCGGATGGCGGCGTTTCCGGTGTCGGGCGTGGACATCGCGGACATACTTCCGTGTCCCGTTTGTTATCCCGGGGGGGTGTATGACGTCATGATCGTAGTATCGGCCGCATGGGGAGAAATCTGGATGAACCGCGGTGGAAAATGGCTCGTGGGCGCGTCGAGGCGCTCCGCTTCCGTAAAACTCTTTCCCTCCGGCTCTCGTAGGCACGGTCAGGGCGCCCGGCCGGAGACCGGTCGAGCCGACACGAGAATATGGGAGAGGGGCCATGTACGACGAGTTCGAACGCGCATTCACGGGGCAGCCGGAGAAGAAGCTGTCACCACTCGGTTGGTTTCTCGTCGTCGCCGGGCTCGTGACGTGCGTGGGCGTGGTCGGCGTCGGATTCGCCGTCCATCGGGTCTACGTTTCGGCGGCCGACCGGGTCGAGGAGTTCGCCCGGCGTCTGGATGGGGTCCCCTCGGTGGCGGCGACCCGGGTGCGCTCCTCGCTGGCATCCCACGCCTCCCTGATCTCGGCGGACCCCGGGGCGGGGCTGGTCTTTCTCGAGGATCTCGACACCGGCGACCCCTCCGGGGCGCTCATGGAGAAGCTGCTGGGAGGGGCCTTCGATTTCGCCGGCGAAGATCTTTCGCAGATCGTGGAGCAGCCCCGGGACCGGCCGTCGCGCGCCGACGGCTCCGATGGGGACCAGCTCCGCTTCGAAGCCGACGCGGACGAGGACGGCGGGTTCCTGATCATCGGGTCCGCCGAGGATCAGGTCCGCATCGACCTGCGGCGAACCGACGACGGCGGCTTTCTGACCATCGATTCGGAAGACGGCCAGGTGAGGGTCGACCTCGTCAAGACGGACGACGGCGGCCATCTCACCATCGATTCCGACGACGGCGACGTGCGCTTCGACCTGACTCGCGGCGAGGCGGGTGGCCGGCTTCTCGTCCGGAGTGACGAGGGGGAGGTCCGGCTGGCCGTGGGAGACGACGCCGAGGGCATCCGCCGTTGGGTTCCCCGCTTCGACGGGATGCCGGACGCGCCTCGCGGCGTGTACTCGCTCAGCACCGAAGACGGGTTCATGGGGGCGGTGGCGTGGGAGGGAGACGATTCCCCCGAAGAGGTCCTCGCGTTCTACCAGGCCGCCCTGGAGGATCGGGGCTACGAGTTGAGGGCCGCCCACCGCCTGCGCGACCGCGGTAGCGACAGCGCGTCCCTGTGGGCCCGCCACGAGCGCGACGACCGGGTGGTGTTCGTGGTCGCGACCCGGGACGGCGATGGGACGACGGTGCTCCTGGGGTACGGGGAAGGGGAGCGGTAGGGCGGGGTTCCCGCTCCGTCGGGGCGGATCCGGGTGGGTTCACCCCGTGGCGTTGACGTACTCCACGAGAATGAAATAGAGGGCCACGGCGATGAGGAGGATGGCCGAGAGCTTGAGGAGTCTCTTCGCGATGGCGTAGATCCACATGGCGAGGATCAGCAGCACCGGCACCAGGAGGATCGGGTTCTCCAGGAAGAAGCTCGGGACGCCGTTCACGCCTGCATCCTGGGGGGGGAGGTCGGTGTGATTTCCATCCCGGAAATGTACATGGCCCGGGGGCGTGCGGGCCAACCCGGACCTCCTTCCCGCGACCTCTCCGGAAGCCGCAACCCTTGCGCCCGGAGGCGTTTCCACCGAAATCACCCCCGTCAGGGCCGCCTCGGGTGAAGGGGCCGGCCATGGAACTCGAACGGGAGTCTCGACCTTGACCACCACCACGGCGTCACCGGGCGGCAAGACCTTCTTCGGCCATCCGCGAGGCCTCTCCACCCTCTTCTTCACGGAGATGTGGGAGCGGTTCTCGTACTACGGGATGCGCGCCCTCCTCATCCTCTTCATGACCGCCACCACCATGGGGGACAACCCCGGGATGGGGCTCGACGTGGCCACCGCCGCCGCCATCTACGGAATGTACACGGCTCTGGTGTACATCCTGGCGCTCCCCGGCGGGTGGGTGGCGGACAACCTGTGGGGACAGCAGAAGGCCGTCTTCGTGGGAGGGTCGATCATCGCGGCGGGGCACTTCACCATGGCCGTGGGGACCGATTTCACCTTCTTCCTGGGGATGGTGTTCATCATCATGGGGACGGGGCTCCTCAAGCCCAACGTGAGCACCGTGGTGGGCGAGCTCTACCCCGAGGGAGGCGCGCGACGCGACGCCGGCTTCTCCATCTTCTACATGGGAATCAACATCGGGGCCTGGTTGGGTCCGCTCATCACCAACACGCTGGGTGAGAACTACAACTGGCACTGGGGCTTCGGCGCCGCCGGCGTCGGGATGGTGCTGGGACTGATCCAGTACAAGATGGGCGCCGGCTACCTGGGAGATGCCGGGAAGCTGAAGAGCACCGATTCGCCGGAGGAGATCAGCCGAAAGTCCCGCATCTTCTTCGGGTCCTTCTTCGGCATCGTGGCGGCCACGGTGGCCTTCGGATACCTCGTGTCCATCGGTACCATCGATCTCACCATCACGCAGATCGCCGAGTACATGGGTTACGGCGTGCTTATCATGGTCGCCCTCTTCTTCATCTACATCTGGACGCTGGGCGGGCACACCGTGGAAGAGAACAAGAAGATGGGTGTGATCTTCTGGCTCTTCATCCTCATCGCCATCTTCTGGTCCGGGTTCGAACAGGCGGGGTCGTCGTTGAACCTCTTCGCCCAGGGCCTCACCGAGCGGAGCCTCTTCGGCATCCAGATGCCGGCAGGGTGGTTCCAGTCGGTGAACCCCATGTTCATCATCCTTCTGGCGCCGGTGTTCGGGATGCTCTGGGTCTGGCTGGAGAAGCGCAACGCCGATCCGTCCATCCCGGCCAAGGCGGGGATGGGGCTCCTCGGCCTCTCCATGGGCTTCTTCGTGCTGGCATGGGGGGCGGCCAACGCGACGGCCGACAACCTGGTGTCGCCGGCGTGGCTCATCGTGACCTACTTCCTGCATACGTGCGGTGAGCTGACCATCTCGCCCGTGGGCCTGTCGGCCATCACCAAGCTCTCGCCGGAGCGCCGTGTGGGGCAGATGATGGGGATCTGGTTCGTGGGCGCAGCCATGGGGAATCTCTTCGCGGGACTCGTGGCGGGACGGCTCGACTCGACGACTCCCTCCACGCTCTTCCAGCAGGTGGCCATGATCATCGGTGCGGCGGGCATCGTCGCGCTCCTCCTGAGCCCGCAGGTGAAGAAGCTCATGGGCGGGGTGCGGTGACGCTTCGGGAAGTCGTCAGGATGATCTGAAGTACAAAGGGGGGGCGTCTCACCGCACGGGGAGGCGCCCCCTTCACCGTTGCCGGCCGTCCCGGAAGTGCCCTTCCGGCGAGGGTTGGAGAGGCCGGCCTCGGGTTTCCGCTACAGGGAGGTGGGGCGTGGAGTCACATGGGTTCTCGCGACGGCGCTGGTTGGCGGTCACCGGGTCGGCGCTGGCCGGCGCGGCCCTGGGTGGGTGCGCCACCGGCGCGGGTGCGGGGTGGGAGCGCTGGGCTCGGCCTCTCTCGCGGCGCCCCTTCGCCGTCCCCCGCGTGACCGCCGACCGGGTGATCCGGTCCATCGTGGGGCTGCGGCCCTTCCGGCCGGCGGGCTTTCTGGTGAGGGGTGAGCGGATGGGAGAGAAGGTCGTGGTGCACAACTACGGCCATGGGGGGGGTGGGGTCACCCTGTCGTGGGGGTCGTCGGCGCTGGCCGTGCGCGAGGCCGCCCGTACGGAGGAGCGGGTCGCGGCGGTGGTGGGGGGTGGGGTCATGGGTCTGACCACCGCGCGTCTCCTCCAGGACCGGGGGTGGCGGGTCACCCTGTACACCAAGGACCTGCCCCGCCACACGACCTCCGCGGTGGCGGGAGGTCAGTGGGCGCCCACCACGGTCTTCGACGACGAGGCCCTCACGCCGGAGTTCGAGGCGCAGTTCCGCGAGGCGGTCCGCCGCTCGCACCATGCCTTCCAGGCGCTGGTGGGAGCGGGGTACGGGGTGCGCTGGATCGAGAACTACTCGTTGGGCGACGCCCCCCTGGGTGTCCCGTACTACCTCCGGCACATGCCGGAGCTCTTCCCGTCGGTGGAGGATCTTCGTCCCGGTGAGCACCCGTTTCCGGTGCGCCACGTGCGGCGCATGGTGACCATGATGGTCGAGCCCATGGTCTTCCTCACCCGCCTTCTGAGCGACTTCCGCGAAGCCGGCGGCGTCCTGGAGGTGCGGGAATTCCGGCACCGGTCCGAGGTCCTGTCCCTTCCCCAGCCCGTGGTGATGAACTGTGCGGGGCTCGGAGCCGGAGCGCTCTTCGGCGACCAGACGCTGGTACCCATCCGGGGACAGCTCGCCTTCCTCCCTCCGGACCCGGCGTTGGACTACCTCACCGTGGGGGGCGGCACGGGCGTTTCGTACATGTTCCCACGGTCGGACGGGATCCTTCTGGGCGGCTCGTTCGAGCGCGGCGTCTCCAACCGCCGCCCCGATCCGGAGACGACGGAGCGGATCGTCCGTGGCCACCGGGAGTTGTTCGCGCGCATGCGGAGCTGATCCGCGGGGCGGGTCAGCCCAGGAGCGCCGGGTGCCCGCCCGTGTGGAGGAACACCACCTTCTGGCCGTCGGGGATCATCCCGGTGCGGATCCAGTGGATCATCCCTGCGGCGGCCTTCCCCGTGTAGACGGGGTCGAGGACCACCCCCTGGTGGCGGGCGAAGACCTCGATGGCCTCGCTGGACTCGGGCGTGGGCTTGCCGTACCCCTCGCCCACGAAGGCGTCCGTCGTGATGATCCGGTCTTCCGGAAGATCTCCGCTCCACCCCACGAGGGCGGCTCCCTGGCGCGCCAGATCCAGGGCGTGGTCCTTCATCTCACCGGCTTTTGTGTCGGCGCTCACCGCGACCACGTGCACGTCGTAGCGGCCGCTCATGGAGAGTCCCAGCGTGAGTCCGGCCAGGGTGCCTCCCGAGGAGCTGGAGGTGAAGATCCAGTACCCCGGAGCGCCGGTACCGAGCTGGGAGAGGAGTTCCTCCATGGCCAGGGCGTAGCCGAGGGAGCCCAGCGCGGTGCTGGCGCCGATGGGGACCACCAGCGCCTTCCCGCCCCGGTCCGCCTCCTCACGAGCCTCCCGGTTCATGAACTCCTCCCTCAGACTGCGGTCCGACACCGTTCGGATCTCCGCGCCGAAGAGGCGATGGAGGAGGGCGTTTCCGGTGGGATTCCGGGGCTCCGGCCCGTTCAGCACGAGGACGCAACGTCGCCCCAGGAGGGCGGCCGCGGCGGCCGTGACGCGGCAGTGATTCGACTGGGGACCCCCGGCGGTGATGAGGCAGGTGACCCCCTCGAGACGGGAGGGCGCGAGCTCGAACTCGAGCTTCCTCACCTTGTTTCCCCCCAGGGCGAACCCGGTTTCCGCGTCCATCTTGATGCTGAGATCCAGAGGACGGTCGGAGAGGTGGGCGGCGAGGTTGGGCGACGGCACCAGCGGCGTGGGAAGATTCGCCAACCTCGAACGTTCGACGCGCCTGAGGCGCTCCATGGCGGACCCTACACTCATCTCCTGCTCCATCTGGCGTGGGACTCCCGAGCCGTGTCTACGGACAGATAATGGATGTCCACCGTGTCGTCCACGGTTTCGGCGTATCCTCCCCCCATGACCATGGCCACGGGGACGGACGCGGCCCGGGCGGCGTCGAACACCAGCGCGTCCCGCCGGGAGAGCCCTTCCTTGCTGACGCTCAGGCGTCCCAGGCGGTCGCTCTCGAACGCGTCCGCGCCCGCTACATAGAAGATCAGCTCCGGAGACGACGCCAACACGGCGTCCACCGCCCGGATCACGGCGTCCAGATAGGTATCGTCGGAGGCGCCGTCGGGGAGATCGATGTCCAGGTCGCCGGCTTCCTTGCGGAAGGGGAAGTTGTTGGCTCCGTGGACCGACGCGGTGAACACCTCGGGGGAGTCACGGAAGATGGCGGCGGTACCGTCTCCCTGGTGGACGTCCAGGTCGACGACGCCCATGCGATGGATCAGGCGTGCGGCCTGGAGCACCCGCACGGCCACGGCCACGTCGTTGAAGACGCAGAAGCCGCTCCCCCGGTCCGGGAACGCATGATGGGTTCCTCCTGCCAGATTGACGGACACCCCTTCGGCCAGGGCGGCCCGGGCCGCGCCGATGGTCCCGCCCACGGAGCGCCGCGACCGCTCCACCAGTTCGGGAGACCAGGGGAAGCCCATGCGGCGGACTTCGTCGCGGGAAAGGGAACCTTCCACGACCTTCCGGATGTACGACGGACGGTGCGCCAGCGACAACTCCGTATCGGACGCCGCGTCGGGCTCGACCAGCACACATCGTCCGGCGCCCTCCACGCGTTCCCTCAGGCGGGTGTACTTTTCCATGGGGAATCGGTGCCCCTCCGGAAGGGGAAGGGCGAACCGGTCCGTGTAGAATGCCTTCACTCGCGTCGGGGTCCCGTGGCTGACGGCTCGTTTCACGCTACCGACTTCAACAGTAAGGGATCGTTTCCGTTCCGGGAGGGGCGGGAGCGCGGATCATCGTCCATGCACCCTGCCACCAAACGCCTTTCCAGATGGGACCGCCTCCGGCGTGACGCCGGAGTGGTCCTCCTCTTCGCCGCCGGCTTCGCGTCGGTGCCCGACGCGGCCGGGGGTCAGGCCACCGGTGCCGTGCAGGGGCGCGTCCGGGACGACGAGGGCTCGGCCATCTTCGCGGCCACGGTACGGGTCGTGGACGCGGCGGGGCGGGGTGGAACGGCCGAGTCCGATCGCCTCGGATTCTTCCGCGTCGCGGGCCTGACTCCCGGCGTCTACGACGTGGTCGCCACGAGCTTCGGCTACGCGGCCTTCAACGGCTCGGTGACGGTGGTGGCCGGCCTGGACACCGAGGTCCGGGTGGTCCTGGTGCGCGAGGCCATTCGTCTCGGCGACATCTCGGTGGAGGCGGAGCGGAGCCGGGAGCGGATCCGGTTCGAGGAGATCGGCGGGGCCACGGTGAGGGAGCTGGACATCGTGGACCTCAAGCGTGTTCCGGGCGTGGCCGAGGCCGATCCGCTGCGGGCGGTGGAGGTGCTTCCCGGAGTCGTGTCCACCTCCGACTTCTCGGCATCGTTCCACGTGCGCGGCGGGTCGCAGGACCAGAACCTCATCCTCCTGGACGGCGTGCCGGTGTTCAGTCCCTTCCACCTCGGCGGGCTGTTCTCCGTGTTCAACACGGACATGCTGGATCGGGCGGAGCTCCAGTCCGGTGGTTTCCCCGCCGAGCACGGCGGACGTGTCTCGTCGGTCCTGTCCATGGAGACCGACCCCGGCGACGGGAGCCTGCGGGTGGATGCCGGAGTGTCTCTGCTGGCGTCGCGGGTGGCGGTGGGTGGGGGGCTTCCCAAGGGAGTCGCCCACCGTCTGGGTCACGCCAACGCACGCTGGCGCGTGTCGGCCCGCCGATCCTACTTCGACGTGCTCCTGAAGCCCTTCTTCGACTTCCCCTATCACCTCACCGATCTCCAGGGTGTCCTGGAGGGGTGGACCACGGGCGGCGACCGGGTGATGGTCACGGCGTACTCGGGCGCCGACGTGCTCGACCTGCGCGGGATCGATCCCGACGACTTTCCGCTGCGCATCTTCTGGGACTGGGGGAACGATCTGGCCGGGATCCGCTGGACGCGGCCGCGTCCGGGGGGAGGGGTGCTGGACGTCCGCTTCAATGCGTCGCGGTACGGGAGCGGACTGGGCTTTCCGGACTTCGGGGACACCGACTTCAGCACGGCCATCCAGCAGGTGGGGGGGCAGCTGGACTTCGAGACGGCGCGTTCGGGAAGCTGGCGCTTCAAGCAGGGTGGACTGGTGCGCCGGATGGCCTACGACAACGTCATCGCCACGGGCGGGACCGAGTTCGGGGGCGGCGACGGCGACGGCTGGCTTCTCGGTGGATACGGCCAGGCGACGTGGAGCCGCCCGCGGGAGTGGTTGGTGGAGGCGGGGTTCCGGGTCGACGCGTGGTACCCGGGGGCGGGGGAGGCCGCCGTGGAGCCCGCGCCGCGCCTGGCCGTGAAGCGCTTCTTCGCCGGGGGCGACGGTGCGGTGAAGGTGTCGGCCGGGCGGTACACGCAGTTCCTGCACTCCCTCCGCGACGAGGAGCTCCCGCTGGGGCTCGACGCGTGGATCCTGGCCGGCGAGGAGGCGCCTCACGTGGTGTCGGACCAGCTGCAGGTCGGGGTGGAGGGGTACCGGGGGGAGGAGTGGTTCCTTTCCGCGGAAGCGTACTACCGGAATTTCGACGGCGTGGTGGCGTACAACACCGCGGACGATCCCAACGACCCCCTGGACGACATCGTGTCCGGGCGGGGACGGTCGTACGGCGTGGACCTCCTGATCCGCCGGGACGAGGGCGTCGTCACCGGGTGGATCGCCGCCTCCTTCCTCAAGGCCGAACGCACCTTCCCCGACCTCCTTTCGCCGGTGGTGCCCGCACCGGAGATCCGGTACCCTCCCATCTTCGACCGGCGCATGGACGTGGACGTGGTGCTTCGCCATCCACTCCCCTGGGGATGGGAGGGAGGAGTGCGCTGGAACGTCGGCACGGGAATCCCCTTCACCCGGCCGCTGGGGAGCTACGCGTACTATTCGCCACGGTTCGTCCAGAACGATGGGCGGCTGGAGTGGGCGGGCGCCCGCGACGACTTGGACGAGTTGGGCGGATACGCCGTCGTGCTCGGACCCCGCAACGGGGAACGGTACCCGGTATACCACCGCCTGGACATGAGCGCGCGAAAGTCCATCCGCAAGTCGTGGGGCACCATCTCACCGTATCTGAACGTCGTGAACGCGTACAACCGACGGAACGTCCTCTTCTACTTCTTCGAGTTCGACCAGGCCCCGCCGGTCCGCTCCGGAGTCTCCATGTTCCCCCTCCTCCCCACGGTGGGCGTGGAGGTGAAGTTCTGATGGCGGTCGGGGTGGGGCGGCGTATCCGCCGGGGCGTGGTTCTGGTGCTGGTCGCCGTGGGAGGGTGCGACCTCGACGAGGTGACGTTGGTGGATCCCACCGACGTGGTCGTCGCCGAGGTGATCCTCCAGGTGGCGCAGGACCCGGGTGACGAGAGCCGACTCACGGCCTTCGTCCACCGCACGGTGGGAGCGGGCGGGACGTCGGAGCCGGTTCCGGGCGCGCGGATCATCGTGTCCAAGACTTCCGGCGCGTCGGTGGAGCTCGCGGAGCGCGACATCAGCTACTGCGTCGCCACGCTGCCGGAGCTGGCCGACGGGAGCTGCTACTGGACCACGCCCATGGTGGCGGCGGGCTTCCGGCCGGGAGACGGAATCGAGCTGTACATCGAGCTGCCCGGCGGGGCGGTCATGCGCGGCGCGACCACGGTTCCGGGGGCGTTCGCCTTGCACGGTGTTCCGCCGGGCGGGGCGTGCACGCTGCCGGCGGACACCTCCTTCGACCTGCGCTGGGACGTCGCCGCGGGGGCGTGGGCGTACGTGAACGAGGCGGCCATCCGGGGCCTCCCCGACGCCATGGCGCTGCGGGGGATCCAGGTCACGGAGGATCCCCTGCACCTCCTGGGCGTGTCCATCTCCGAGGCGGACACGTCCATCATCTTCCCGGGGGAGTTCGGGGTGTTCAACCGCTTCGAGTTGGAGCGGGATCTGGCCACGGCGCTCCAGTCGGGGTTGCCCCCGCTCACCGAGGCCGACGTGAGCATCGCGGCGGCGGACCGGAACTGGGTCAACTGGGTCCGGGGCGGGAACTTCAATCCGTCCGGCCAGGTGCGTCTTCCCAGCATCACCGGTGCGGGTACGGGCGTCTTCGGCGCGGTGGTCCTGCGCCGTCTGGGGATAGCGGTGGAGGTGGATCCGGCCCATCCTTGGGCTTCGTCTCCGCCGTGCCCCTCCACGCCCTGAAGGAACAGGTCCGATGCCCATCCGCGCTTCCGTCATGACCGCTCCGCATGCACCCATGGAGACCTGGACGCTGGACGACCCGGTGGTGGAGCCTGGAGGAGTCCTCCTGGAGACCGTGGCCAGCGAAGTGTGCGGCACCGACGTGCACCTCCTCCACGGCCGGCTCGCCGGGGTCCCGTTTCCCATCATCCCCGGGCACGTGAGCGTTGGGCGGGTCCTCGAGGCGCCGGGGGTCGAGCGCGACGCGCTGGGAGAGCCGCTGGCCGAAGGCGACGTGGTCACCTTCCTCGACGTCCACGAAGTGTGCAACGCGTGCTGGCACTGCCTCGTGGCCCGCCAGCCCAACCGCTGCCCCAGCCGCAAGGTGTACGGGATCACCTATTCGGCCCACGACGGTCCCTTCGGCGGGTGGGCGGAGAGGATCTACCTCCAGCCCGGAGTGCGGGTGCTGAAGCTCACGGGAGGCCTCGATGCCGACGACGTCATCGGCGGGGGGTGCGGCCTCTTCACCGGATTCGCGGCCGCGGATCGGGCGGGGATCCGCATGGGCGACACGGTCCTGGTGCAGGGATCGGGTCCGGTGGGGCTCTCGGCGGCCGCCTTCGCCTCGCTGAGCGGCGCGGCCCGGGTTCTGGTCATCGGAGCGCCCGACGCCCGCCTGGCGCTGAGCCGCGAGTTGGGGGCGGACGCCTCGTGGGACGTCACGCGCACCACCGAGGACGAGCGACGCGAGGAGATCCTGGCGCTCACGGGTGGACGGGGACCCGACGTGGTCATCGAGGCGGCCGGTCACCCCTCCACCATCGGGGAGGCGCTCCGGCTCGTCCGGGACGGGGGCACCTACGTGGTCGTGGGGCACTACACGGACGCGGGCGAGACCGCCATCAATCCCCACACGGACATCAACCGCAAGCACGTGGACATCCGCGGTCAGTGGGGGACGGATTTCCACCATCTGGCGAGGGCGTTGACGCTCTTCGCCCGGCACCGCGACCGGCTCCCGTTCCGGAAGCTCATCGGGGAGCGCTACGGTCTGGAGGAGACCGGTCGGGCGTTGGAGGACGTGGCCGCGCTCCGCGTGACCAAGGCCATCATCGAGCCGGGGCGCTGAGCCCCGATCCGGCCGAAGCGTCCCTGAGGCGGGCCAGGAGTTTCCGGGTCCGTTCCACCACCAGGAGGATTCCGTCCTCGTTGTATCCGCCCTCCTCGATGACGATGTCGGCGTGGGCTCTGCACGGCTCGACGAACTCGAGGTGCATGGGAAGGACCGAGGTCTCGAACTGGGCTCGCACGGACTCCGGTGTACGCCCCCGTTCCGCCACGTCGCGGGCGATGCGCCGTTGGAGCCGGGTTTCGTGGTCGGTGTGGACGTACACCTTGAGATCCATGAGGGAACGCAGACGATGATCCTGGAGGACCAGGATCCCGTCGAGCACCAGGACCGGCGCCGGCGAGACGACGCGGGTCGTGGCCGCCCGGGTGTGGGTGGGGAAGTCGTAGGACGGGATCTCCACCGCCTGGCCTCGACGAAGCATGGTGACGTGGTCCACGATCAACGCCGTCTCGAGGCTGTCGGGGTGATCGAAGTTGGTGGCCACCCGCTCGGGAAACGGGACGTGGGCCAGGTCCCGATAGTAGCTGTCGTGGTGGATCACCTGGGTCCGCTCGGGCCCGAGGATCCGCACCAGTTCCTTCACCACGGTGGACTTTCCCGACCCGCTTCCGCCCGCGACGCCGAGGATCAGCGGCCTGTGTTCGAGAACGGCGGCGGTCACGGGCGGCTCCGGGTCACGTAGATCCGTTCGGCGATGTCGGGATCGACGTCCTCCCGTCGCTCCTGGTCGTCCACGGTGAGGAAGACCACGGTGGACGCTCCGCTGCGCTCCCCCACGCGGAGGCGCGCGCCCGGCACGAGTCCACGTTCCCGCATGGACCGGAGGTCCGCGGGATCCTCGTCGCGCACGGCCCGGATCGTCGCTTTCGTGCCGGGCGGGAGTCCGGCGAGGGTCACGTGGTCGGTGGTCTCGATCTCGCCGGACCGGGTGGGGATGGGAGATCCGTGGGGGTCGTGACTGGGGTGTTCGAGGGCCACGGCCATGCGCTCGATGAGGACGTCGGAAACGGCGTGCTCCATCCGCTCGGCTTCGTCGTGGACGTCATCCCAGGAAAACCCGAGTCGTTCACAGAGGTAGGTCTCGATGATCCGGTGGCGGCGCAGAACCCTGAGCGCCTCGACGGTACCCTCGGAGGTGAGCTCGACACCCTTGTAGGGGACGTGCTCGAGGAGCCCGGACTCCGCCAGGCGCTTGACCATCCCCGTCACCGACGCGGGCTGAACGGAGAGCACGGAGGCGATGGCGCTGGTGGTGGCCGTGTCCCCCCGTTCCAGGATGGAATAGATGACCTTGAGGTAGTCCTCGGTGGAGCGGGAGAGAGAGGGTGCCGTGTCGGTCATGAGGGGAAGGTACTCGGCGCGCCCGGGGGAGTCGAGACGGGGGATCGCGCGTCGGCCGGCGCGGGCCCCCGCCGTGGCCTGTCAGGACCGGGAACGGTGTCTTATGATGGGGTAGTGGAGCGGATCGCGCACCACCGGACGACGGGGAGTCGAAGGGTATGGCGTACGAAAAGGCGACGCATGGAATACGGGTACAGGTCGAGCCTCTGTATTCCCTGGCGGACTCGGATCCCGAAGACGGCACGTTCGTGTTCTCCTACGAGATCCGCATGGCCAACGAGGGCGAGAGGCCGGCGCGCCTCCTGTATCGCCATTGGCACATCCGGGACTTCGTGGGGGAGGACTCGGAGGTCGACGGAGAAGGGGTGGTGGGCGAGCAACCGCTTCTCGATCCCGGGGGTTCCCACGAATACCGCAGCTACTGCGTGCTCCGTTCCCCGGCGGGATACATGGAGGGGTATTACACCTTCTCGGATCCCGACGGAGCCCACTTCAGGGTCGAGGTGCCGCGCTTTCCCCTGCAGGCGCCGCTGGTGCCGCTGACGGACGACCCGGATTTCGAGGAACCGAACTGACGGAGTTGGAACCCGGGCTTCCCTTCCTCTATCTTTCGTGGATCCAGCGGTTTGGCCCGCTGCAGCCTACAGATCCAGGGGGGGGAGAGTGAACGATTCTGTAGCCGTGGACGCCAAGCGCATTCTGCTTCGATACGGGGCTCCGATCTCGGTGCTGGACAAGGTGCCGGACGCCGATCGGATCAAGCTCGCCCGGGAGGTGAGCCGGACGTCCCTTCCGGAGCGCGGCGCGCGCTTGAAGGCGTTGCTCGTGGAGTATGGGTACGTCGAGGGGAAGTGAAGTTCGGTCCTCGCGGCGTTCCAAGGTGTGAAGACGGCGGAGCCGGGTGACCCCGAGGGGTCACCCGGCTCCCTGTCTTCACCCCCCTTCCACCACCAGGCGCCGGGGCGCGTCGAGGGGAAGCTGGATCCTCAATTCGCACCCCCGCGGCACCGGGTGGACGTCCAGTTCGGCGTCGGCTCCGTCCACCTCGGCGCGGGACACGGTGGTCCATGGAAGGGTAGGTCGGAGCACGACGATGGGCGGTACGCTCCCGGTGGTGGGGGTGAGGGTGAAGGCGCCGGAGTTCCCGCCGCGTGCGTACTCCATGGAGAGCCGTACGTCGCCCAAGGAGAGGGAATGGACGGTCCAGGAGGCGAGGTGGGCGGGTAGGCGGGGAGCGAGAACGCCTCGACCGGACGGAGCGTCGGGCTCCCATCCCAGGATTCCATGGACCAGGGCGCAGATCAGGCGCGCAGCGGTGACGGCGGGAGCCAGGCCGTCGGGGTCGTCGGAGGGGACGTGCCAGTGTCCCCGGGGCCCGCTCCCGTCCGGGAGGAACGCACGCTGGAGCTCCGAACGCCAGTCCGCGAAGGCGGCGAGGGTGTCCCCCCGGACGGCGGTGACCCAGGACTCCACCGCGGCCGGGCGCGGGTCACGCAATCCGGAGAGCCCGGCTTCGGCCAGGACGTCGACGAGGCCGGATCCACCGGCCCCGGGGCTCCGGCCGGTGCTCCCGGCCATGGGGAGTCTCACCCCTCCCGACTCCGCGTCCCGCGTCGACGCGCGGAGTGCCGCGGCCCGCGTCCGCAGGCGAGCCGTCTCCTCCTCCGACGCATTGTACCTCAGGGCGTCGGCCAGGAACTCCAGCGCCCCGCTCCAGCGCGCGTCTTCCGGCGGGCGCACCTCCAGCGAGCGGAAGGCGTGCAGGGCGGGTCCCGGGTTGCCGGTCGCGAGCGTCGCGCGGGCCGCCAGGAGGGTGGGGAGGGGCGTGTCCGGTGCGCGCTCCCGGAGGGCGGCCAGCGCCTTCTCGGCGCCGCCGAAGTCGCCCATCGCCAGGGCGGCCAGGCCGAGCCAGGCCGCCGCGTTCTCCACGTCCGGTTCTTCGGACACGCGCTCGATGGCCGACACGACTCTCGCCTTGCACCACTCCACGCCATCGTCCAGGGCGACGACCCCGGTATCCAGATGCAGATGCTCGCTCCGGAGCCGGTGGACGGCGTTGTGGGCCGACCGTTCGTGGTTCCCCAGGTGAGGGATGGCCCGCAGTAGCGTGGGGAGCCGAACCGACGGACCGGCCACAACCACCAGCGAGAGGGGCCCCGTGGAGGAGAGCGTGGCCCGCATCTCGAGTCCACCGCCGGAGGCCTGGGCGATCTCCACTTCTTCCGGGACGGGGTCCAGGACCACGGCCACCACCTCCTCGGGGCGTGCGGGGTCCCTCACCAGGATCCGGCCGTCGGCCACCTCGTGCTCCGCATCCGAGACGTGGGGGCAGAGAGTGCACGACAGCTTCATGGGCGGGAGGGGAGGCGCGCCCGGAGGAGCCGACCACTGGAGCACCGCCATGGGGAGTGTCGGAACGGCCAGGGCCGCCTCCAGGACCGTACCCGCCGCGCCCACACGCTCGCGCCGGATGCCGTCGGGGGCCAGGACCAGATTCACGGCCGCCCCGACCCCCGTGTGGACGTCGGAGACCACGGTGCGGGAGTGGATCTGGATGCGCGCCACGTCCGCCCGTTCGGGTCCGCCGATCCGCACCACCCCGGCCTCGACGTAGAAGGGACGCTTCGCGGCCTGGTCCGCCAGGACCAACGGAGGGTGGTCCTGGAAGAGTCGGGGAACGCGCCGCTCGGGGCCCGCTTCCTCGCCGTGGGACGGACCGTGGGGACGCATCACTCCCTGCTCCCGCCGGGGGAGCCGGCGTGCACCGCCAGCGACCTGAGGCGGTTGATGGCGGCGGCCAGCTCGAAGCGCCGGAAGGCGACCAGGTCTCCGGTGAGCCGGGTCTGGATGGCGTCCAGGCCTCCGGCGCGGAGTATCCCGTCCACGGTGTCGAGGAGGAGGGTCAGGGGGGGATCTCCGGACAGAAGGCGTGCGTGACAGTGGGCCATGGCGTTCCCCAGGGCCCGGATCTGGCCCCTGTGCACCACCTGCTCGAGGGCGGTGAGGTCGATGCGGGCGTCTCCATAGAGGATCGTTCGGTCGTCGGGGACCTTGATCGACTCGGCGCGGTGGCCCCGGCTGGGATCGAGGGAGGCACGCACCGGGTGGCGGGGGGCTCCCGGCACGAAGGGCCGCGGCCGTTCGGCCATGCGCCCGGTGGGGAGTCGGTTCGCGACGGCGCGGGCCTCCTCGGTGATCTCGGCGGGGAGGTACGCGTTCATGACCACGACGGTGTCCGCGATGTCGAGGTAGTCTCCGCTCCCCCCCAACACGAGCACGATGCTCACCCCGTGATGGTCCGCCAGCTCCCGGGCCCGATCGATGAACGGGGTGATGGGCTCTCCGCTCTTGGGCACGAGCTCCTGCATGCGCCGGTCGCGGATCATGAAGTTGGTGGCGGAGGTGTCTTCGTCGGCCAGGAGTACACCGGCGCCGGCCTCCAGGGCCTCCACGATGGCCGCGGCCTGGCTGGTGGATCCGGAGGCGTCGGCGGTGGAGAACCGGGTGGTGTCCCGCTCCAATGGGAGGTCGTCGATGAACCCGGAGATGTCCACCGCCGTCACCGCCCGCCCATCTTCGGCCCGGACCTTCACCGCGTCGGAACGGGTGGCCACCCGCTCGCGCCCGTCCCCCGGGCGGTGGTTGTACACGCCGGTCTCCAGCGCCCGCAGGAGGGTGCTCTTTCCGTGGAATCCCCCGCCGACGATGAGGGTGATCCCCCGGGGAACGCCCATCCCCGTGATCCGGCCCGCGTTGGGAAGCTCCACGGACACCCGCAGGGAGGGAGGCGACGCGAAGGGCACGGCCTCGCCTTCCAGAGGCCGGTCGTCCACCCCGCTTCTCCGGGGAAGGCGGGCGCCGTCGGCCACGAAGGCCACCAGTCCCAGGGTGTCGAGCTCCTGGCGGAGCGCCTCCGCGTCTTCGTTCACGTCGGCGTGGAGGGCGAGATCGCCGGCGTCGTGGGCGGTGCCCGGAAGGGTCTCGCGAACCATGCGGGGGAGGGTGTCGGTGACGACCCTGGCCGCCGCCCGGCCCAGGATCCTGCGCCCCTGGGCCGGGAGGGAGACCGTGAAGCGGGCCTCCACCGTCCCGTCCGGGTGGACCATGACGGCGGTCTGCGGGAGGACCTGCTGCCCGGGCGACTCCATCCGGATCTCTCCGGCGGGACCGGTTCCGTCCACGCCGGGGGTCCGGCGGGCGCGAGCGGCGAAGCTTCGCGCGAGGAAGGCCGCCGTGCCCAGCGCCCTCGCCGGGGGCGTGACGGCGTCCGGGAGGAGCCGGGCGGTGTCCGCGGGAAGGAGCACCCGCACTCGGCTGGGCGCGGCGTACGGGTCTCCCTGGACGTGGTCGAAATGGAGCACGAAGTCGCCGAAGTCCCATCCTCCGGCCACGTCCTTGTACGCCTTGTATCCGCGGCCGTCCAGGCGGACGAGCGCTTCCGCGAGATCGTGCGAGTCCCTCACCGTGCTTCTCCGTTCGGTCCGGTACGGAAGGAAAGGTATCGTACCGTCGTCGGCCCCGCCTCGGCGCGTTATCTTGTCCGCCTCTTACTCATCGACGGAACGCGTGCCGGGCTGCGGAGGTCCGGGGCGGTCCGTGTTCCTCCGGCCATGGAACCATGTCCACGTCCACCGAAGCACCGGGAGCCGACGAGGCCCCGGTCCTCTCCCGGCGAGAGGGTCCCGTCCTGGTCGTCACCCTGAACCGCCCCGAGCGGCTGAACGCGGTGAGCCTCCCCATGTACCAGGGGATCCTCCAGGAATTGCGCGCGGCCCAGGAAGACCGGGAGGTCCGCTGCGTGATCCTCACCGGCCAGGGGCGCGCCTTCTGCGTGGGAGCCGACCTGAAGTCCCACAGCGGGGGTCCGCCCACCGGAGAGGATCGCCGGCGGTACGTGCGCACCGCGCAACGCGTGAACCACCTCATCCAGATGAATCGGAAGCCCGTGGTGGCCGCGGTGAACGGCCACGCCATCGGGGGTGGGCTGGAGATGGCGCTCTCGTCCGATTTCATGGTGGTGGCGGAGGAGGCCAAGCTCCGCTTTCCCGAGGTCGCCATCGCCACCTTCGTGGGAGGAGGAACGGTGTACACCCTCGCCGAACGCGTGGGCACCCTGAAGGCGAGGGAGTTGATCTACCTGGGAGACTTCTTCAGCGGGAACGAGGCGGCGGAGATGGGGATCGCCTATCGGTCGGTCCCTTCGGGCTCGGTCCTGGACACGGCCATGGAGCTGGCCGGGCGCCTGTCCCGACTCGCGCCCGTCTCCCTGGCCCACGCCAAACGCCTCATCGGGACGGCGGGCACCATGCCGCGCCGCCGCGCCCTGCGCCTGGAGGCCCGGGCACTGGAGGAGATCATGGGTACCCGGGACTGGGCCGAGGGCGTGGCCGCCTTCCACGAGAAGCGGGACCCGGAGTATACCGGTGAGTGAGGGGTCCGGGGTCGGGCATCCGCTGGACGCCGTCTTCCTCCCCCGTTCGGTGGTGGTGGTGGGCGCGTCCACGGATCCGAAGAAGCGCGGCTATCAGGTGCTGCGGGCGCTCAGGGAGTCGGGGTACGAAGGCGAGGTGTACGGGGTGAATCCCCGCGGGGGGGAGATCCTGGGGTTCCCGGTGTTTCCGTCCGTGGACGAGGTGCCGGGGAGGCCCGACCTGGCGCTGGTGTGCACCCCCGCGTCCACGGTGCCCGGGGTGGTGGAGGCATGCGGCCGCAAGGGCGTGGGTGGGGCGGTGGTGCTCGCCGTGGGCTTCCGGGAGTCGGGAGAGGAAGGCGCCGCGTTGGAGGCCCGCGTGCTGGACGCGGCCCGCTCCACCGGGATCCGGGTGGTGGGCCCCAACACCTCGGGGATCCTCAATCTTCCCCTGGGGCTGAACCTCATCGGGGCGCGGGGGGTGCGCCCGGGATCCCTCTCCCTCCTGGTCCAGTCGGGGAACATGGCGCTGGCCCTCATGAACGAGGTCACGGCGCGCACCGACGGGGGGATCGGCATCTGCGTGGGCGTGGGGAACGAGCTCGACCTGGGGTTCCACGAGTACCTGGACTTCCTGGGACATCACGACGAAACGCGCGCGGTGGTGGTGTACGTGGAGGGGTTCCGGGACGCGCGGGCGTTCCTCCAGGTGGCGGCACGCGTGGTGCGGGAAAAGCCCGTGCTCCTCCTCAAGGGGGGACGTTCGGGGGCCGGCGCCGAGGCGGCGCGTTCCCACACGGGAGCCGTGTCGGGCGAATACGACCGGCTACGCGCCGGGCTGATCCAGGCAGGAGTCGTGGAGGTTACGCGCACGGATGAAATCCTCCACCTCGCGGATACGCTGGCCAACCAACCCGCGGTGCGGGACGGCGCCGGGATCGCCATCCTTTCCGACGGCGGTGGACAGGGTACGCTGGCCTCCGATGCCCTCTCGGACCTGGGCGTTCCCCTGGCGAAACCCGCGGAGGCAACGCGGGCGGCGCTCCGGGAACTCCTGGGCCCGGCCGCGGCCACGCGGAACCCCGTCGATCTGGCCGGTGCCGCCGACGCCGATCCCGAGATGTTCGGCGCGGCGTTGGAGGTTCTCGCCGCCGACCCCGCGGTGGGCGGCGTGATGGTGGTGGGACTCTTCGGCGGATACGGGATCCGCTTCGCGGACGAGTTGGTGGAGAGTGAGATGAAGGGGGCCCGCCGCATGGCCGACGCCATGGCGGAGCTGGGGAAGCCCCTCGTGGTCCACTCCATGTACGCGGGCCACCGGAGCGAGCCCCTGCGGGTGCTGACCCGGGCCGGAGTTCCCGTGGTGGAGTCACTGGACGTGGCCTGCCGGTGCGTCGCCGCCGTCCACTGGCGTGGGCACACCCTGGGCCGACCCGGATGGGAGCCCGACAGCGGTGAGGGGGTGGCCGTTCCCGGCGCCGGGGTCACCATTCCGAGGGCTGCTGCGCACGAGGTCGTCGCCCGGGCCCGGCGGGACGGCCGCGAGGCCCTCACCGAGCCGGAAGCCCGGGCCCTCCTGGAGGAGGCAGGGATGCCCTTTCCGCCGGCCTCGCTCTGCCGGACCGCCGACGAAGTGGCGGAGGCGGTGGCGTCCATGGAGACGGCGGTGGCCCTCAAGGTCGTGTCTCCGAAGATCGCGCATAAGACCGAGGCCGGCGGCGTCGCGCTGGGCATCACCGGGCCGGAGGAGGGGGCGCGGGTGTTCACCGAGATGGTGGCGCGCACCGGCGCGTACCTCGAGTCCCGTGGGCTTCCACCGGGAATCGAGGGCGTCCTGGTGACTCCCATGCTGGCGCAGCCGGTGGCGGAGTTCCTGGTGGGGGCGCGACGCGACCCCGACGTGGGCCCCGTCCTCACGCTGGGGGC
>JAOUPR010000100.1 GCA_029879725.1 Gemmatimonadota bacterium
CGTTCGGGTCTCCCTCCGGCCCCCTCCGGCCCCACTCCCGGCCGGGACTCCCGTGCACTCTTTTCCCCATTCCCGCGCATGAAGATGTAGGTGACCTCGGCCGATCGGTCGGGGTCGGTCATCGTGCTCGAGCGGGGATCTACCATGATGCGACGGTTCATTCCGGGTGAAGGGGTCGGCGCGCGCCAGCGCGGCCCGGGCGGCGGGAGCTTCCCTCGGTGGCGGGGGATCCGGGCCCTCATCGCCGTGGTCGTCCTCACGGCGTGCGGAGACGATCCGACCTCCGTGAGCAGTCCAGGGTCCGAGGACATCGCGACGCTCGAGACGTCCGGTGCCCCGACTCCGGCCGGTGGTCACATCTACTCGGATCGGGCCCGTGTCATGGACCCGGCCTCCTTCGAGTTGCGGTCGAACCGCACGGAACTGGACGCGGGGCGGTACCGGTACCGGGCTCTCGACGGGACGGAGTTGCCGGAAGTGGGGCGGGACGACTTCGTGGTGGGGATGGCGGACGAGCCCTTCGTGCGCCTCGTCCTGAGCAGCCAATGGGTCGGCGACGAGTTGGTCCTGGAGACCGGACCGGCGCTCTGGAGCGACGTCGTCCAGAGCGGGACGTACGGAGTCACGGTTCCCCTCTCTTCGGGAGACGGGGTGGCGCGCAGCCTCGCCGGGGTGACGCTGGCTCCCTTCACCGTGGGTCCGCTCACGGGTCTCCCCTTCGGTCCCATGGAGACGGATCTCCCCGAACTCGACCTGTGCGGGCTGCTCTCCGACCTGGTCGCTCTTCTGATCAGCGATGCCCAGGTGTGCGGGAAGCCGAGGAGCCTGGATCTCTCCGTGGGGGTGTCCCTCACGCTGGAGGGGACCGTGGACTCCCTGGTCGTGCTCGGAGGTCATGTGGCGATGGAAGGGGACCTGGACCTGGCCATGGAGGTGGACGGAGGCGGGATCACCGGTGGGCGGGCGCCCACGTTCAGTCCGTGCAACCGCGCCGCCTACCGCGGGTGCTTCAACACCCCCACCGGCGCCGCGCTCATCGACTTCCTGCGCCAGTACGCTCCCCAGATTCCCGAGGCGTCCCTCCCCTCCATTCGCGTGTGTGTTCCCGGTCTACCCGTACGCGTGCGGGCGGGATACTGGGATCGGTCGGGATGGCTTCCCCGTTGGGTCTCGCCCGTGTACGAGAAGTGCACGATCACCGACGTCGGGGTACTTCCCGACATCGTGCTTCCCACGGTACAGACCGCCTCCAACACGGTCCGTCCCCATGTCACGGGCGAGATGACCATCCGCATCAAGGGCGACGGCTCCCTCCGGGTGAAGATCCCGATCCCCAGCCTGGGGTGGTCCGGCGGATGGAAGGGTGACCACCTCGCCGCCAGTGCCACCGCCGGGCTGTTCGTGGACCTGAGGGCGGCGCTCAAGAACGGAGGCGGCACGGTCCTGGTCACCTTCGACGAGACCGGAGTCCTGACGCAGACCTGGACCGAAGCGGCGGGGTGGGACGGCAATTTCGATCTCACCGAAAGTGACCGGAACGCGCAACTCCTGTATTTCGACAACCCTGATTCCATCGTGGTACGCGCGGGAGCCCTGGCCACGGTGGAGGCGGAGTTGTGCGCGGCGTTGATCTCCTGCAAGGCGGGGAGCGACACCACGTCGGCCACCGCGTCGGCCGCGGAGTCGTCCGGGGGCGGAGCACCCGCCACGGCGATGACGGCGGTAGACGGGGGCGCGGAGATCCTCGGTCTCACGGAATTGGCCATCAAGGTGAAGGCCGGCGCAGACCTCTTCTTCGGAGCGGAGATCAACTGGAGTCGGAGCCAGGTGAATCCCGACGATCCGCTCATCGACAACCACCATTACGACGTGGACGTGCTGACGGAAGTGACCTTCAAGGCGGGGCTGACCATTCCGCTGGTGGGATGGGCGATTCCGAAATCTCTGAAGGAGTGGGAACACGTCATCGAGTGCTGCAGGGTTCCCGTCATGGACCTGTGGGGGACGGGAAGGCTGCAGGTGGTGACCAACACCACGGGGGGCTTTCCGGATCCGGACGGGTACACCGTGCTCGTGTCCCGGTTCGACACCCTTCCCGTGATCATCGACGGCGGCTCCACACGAGTGGGGAAGGAGCGCGACTGGGGTACCGCCCTGTCCGGGATGGTGGGGATCACCGACTCGGTGGAGTTTTCGCAGGTGGTGCCGTGCGGCGTCTACTACTCCGATGTCCTGGTGTTCCTGGATCCGTCGGGACAGCTCTACCTGGGGCTCGCCGGGTTGCGCGCGCTGGGGGTGAACGTTCCGACGTACGCCATCACCAGCCGGTGCAATCTCCTGATCGCCCGCTACAACGTCGAACTCACCGACGTGGCGGAGAACTGCGTGGTGGAGGGCGGCGTTCTCCGGAACGACGTGTGGCTCCTCCAGGTCAATCACAGCCTGAACCGCCAGGACAATCTCCAGCGCGTGGAGTTCACCGTGGACTGTAGCTCCAGCGTGCCTCTGGGCGCGGTGGACCTGACGGTCACCACCAACGGTCCTCCGCCGGACCTCCCCTATCGATCGACCGTCGACGGTGTGGCGGGCATCCCCATCGGTCCCAACGAGACGCTGCACGTCGATGGACTGGCCGCCGGTGCCCGGGTGTTCGGCGTGACCGACGTCCCCGTGGCGTGCACGGCCACTACGACCTCGGTGACCGTGGCGGCGGGCACGACGGTGGCGGCGAGCGTCGTGGTCGACTGTCCGGTGCCGGTCCCGGGCCCGGGAACGGTGACGGTGAACGCGGTGACGGGTGGGACAGGGAGTGATCCGGACGGGTTCGAGGTCCGCGTGGATGGGATCTCACGGGCCCCGCTGCGCCCCACCGGGACGGCGAGCGTGGAGGGCATCCCGGCGTCCGTGCCCACCGTCATCCAGGTGGGAGGGATCGCTCCGCACTGTCGCGCGAACACTCCGAATCCTTCCGTGGTCACCCTGGACGCGAGCGCGACGCCGGTGACGCTGGACTTCACCGCGGAGTGCACCACGGCGGCCATCGACTCGGTGACGGGAATCGTGGAGTCCACCGGGTGGCCCAACCCCGACGTGTCCATCCGCGCCGATGACGGGACGTCGGTGGCGCTGAGAGGGGGGGTGCTCGGAGAGATCGCCCAGCTCACGGGGACCACCGTGCGGGTGTGGGGCGTGCTCAGCGGGCTCACCCTCGACGTGTACCACTACGGCTTCCGGCCGTCGCTCACCGACCCGCGCTGGGTGGGGATCGTGGTGGTGCGTCCGGACGGGGTGTGGCTCATGGGTGACGACGCGGTGCTCCTGGTCGATCCGCCGCCCGGGCTGGTGAGCCGTGTCGGTGCCCTGGTCTGGGTGACGGGCACGGAGATCGGTGGCGGTATCCATCCTGACATCTTCGGTGTTCTCCGGGAGGCGCAACCATGACCGACTTCATCCGACTCACCGGGCGGGCCGTCCTGGCCACCGCCCTCCTCGGGGTGGTGACGTGCGGGGGAGACCCCGTCCAGCCCAAGGGCGACGAACTGGTCGGCATCGACGTTTCGCCGACGACGGGAACGCTGGTCTCCCTGGGCGAAGCGCTCCAACTCAGCGCCACGGGGAGGAGCGGGACGGGCGGCGCGATGGCCGGCATCGTCTTCACGTGGTCTTCCGACGACACCTCCGTTGCCACCGTGGACGGGAACGGGCTGGTCAGTGCCGTAGGGAACGGCTCCGCCACGATCACGGCCAGCGCATCCGGGTTCAAGGGCACCGCCGGCATCACGGTGGCCCAGGTCGCGGCCGTCGTGGAGGCGGTGGAGGGGGACCTCCAGGGCGGCACGGTCGGCCTCCCGCTGGACTCGATCCTCACGGTCCGGGTGTCCGACGCGCTGGGAAGCCCGGTGGAGGGTGCGGAACTGACGTTCTCCGTCACCGCGGGTGGCGGATCGGCGGTACCCGCCCAGGGCGTCGCCGACGCGCTGGGTCACGTGAGCACCGTATGGACGCTCGGAGAGATCTCGGGAACCCACGAGATCACCGCCGCCGTGGTCGGCCTTCCGGACGTGGCGGCGCTGCTTCAAGCCACCGCCTTCGCCTCTGACC
This sequence comes from Gemmatimonadota bacterium, assembly GCA_029879725.1. Taxonomy (GTDB): domain Bacteria; phylum Gemmatimonadota; class Gemmatimonadetes; order Longimicrobiales; family Gaopeijiaceae; genus JAOUPR01. Next base: position 4,102 of record JAOUPR010000100.1, read on the forward strand.
CCGTGGTCATGGAGCTCCTGGACGGCGACGGGCAGATCGAACTGGTCACCAGGACCCTTCCGGCTCCCATCCGGGTGCGGCTGGTCGACGCCTTCGGAAACGGTGTCCCCGACGTGCCCATCACGTTCAGCGTGGCGGCGGACGACGTCCTGGATCTCACTGAAGTCCCGACGGATCTCGACGGGATCGCGGCAGCGACGTGGACGTTGGGCGCGACTCTCGGTGTCTACGTGGCGACGGCGATCCTGCCGGACTCCACCGTGGGGGACATCGTGAGCCTTCCCGGGTCTCCCGTTTCGTTCACCTCGACCGCGGTCACCTACGCGGTGGCGGGCGTGACTCCGGCGCCCCCGGTTGTGGGCCAGACCATGCTCATCGAGGGCGTGGGGTTCGATCCCGACCTCGCCGGAAACGTGGTCTCCGTGGACGGGGTGGCGGCCACCGTCATGGGTGGCTCGCAGACCAGCCTGAGCGTCCTGGTCCCCTCGTTCGGGTGTGAGGCCGCACGGGACCGTGTGATCACGGTCACGCGGGGGACGGAGACCGGCACGGTCACCACACCGGTCCACCCCGCCAACGCCCTCCAACTCGCGGTGGGCGAGCGCAGGGTGATCTCCGACCCGGAGGAATATTGTCTCCAGTTCCTCGCGGGGGGCAGCGAGGAGTACCTGGTGGGCCTCACGGCCACCCGACGTCTCGACGGCGAGATGTCCTTCTCCCTGCGAGGGTCCGACCCGGTGAACCCGGTGCCGGGCGTGGCTGGATTCGCGGCCGCGGTCGAGGGCGGCGGGGCCGGGGCGGGGTACGCTCGTTCGGCGGAGTTCGCTCTCCGCGAGTGGGAGGAACGCTTCATGGAGGGAGACGTCCGTCCGGCGTCGCCCCTCGCGGCGGGAGCGGGTGCGGGAGCCGTGGCGGCCGCCGTACCCCTGGTCGGGGATTTCCTGGACGTACGGGTTCCGAACATCACATCGGATCCGTGCAACGTGTTCGTCCCGGTGTCGGCACGCGTCCTCGCGGTGGGTCCTCGGGTGGTCATCGCCTCCGACGCTTCGATCCCGTCGGATCCGTTGATCACCGCGGCCGTCACGGCGGCGCTCAACACCCTCATCCAGGGATTCGGCGACCAGATCTACACGCTGGCCACCACCTACTTCGGTTTCCCCACGGACCTCGATCTCAACGAACGCATCACCGTGGTGTTCTCTCCGGCGGTCCAGGCGATGGGGGTGCCGGGATTCACGAGCGTGGTGGACCACGTTCCGGCCACCACCTGTCCGTCGAGCGACGAGGGAGAGGTCATCTACGTGGCGATCCCGGCGGCTCCGACGTTGACGGAGTTGACGGACCTGCTCCAGGGAGCGCCTCCGGGGCTCGCACATCAACTGACGCACGTCATCCAGCATGCCCGCCGCCTGGGGGCGGGGGGAGGCGCGCTACCGGCCTGGGTGGGGGAGGGGCAGGCTGAACTCTCCGTCGAGATCGTGGGGATGTCGATCCTCGGGGCTCAGCCGCGCATGGACTACGGAGCCGTCGGGGTCGCGACCGACCTCCTCGGTCTGTGGTATCGGCCACGCTTCGACCGGCTCTCGTATCTGTTCGGATGGGACGGCGGGGGTGGGAAGCTCGCCGGCGCTCCCGACAGGTGTTCGCTCTTCGGCTTCAGCGGGCTCTCGGTGTCTTGCCGCCCCGAGTACGCCCCCGGGATGGCGTGGGGATTCCTCCGGTATCTATCCGACCGGTTCGGCGCGACCTATCCCGGGGGGGAGGGGGCCTTCCAGCAGGCGATCATCGGGTTGGATCCGTCGACCGATCTCATGACGGTCCTGGAATCGCTGGTGGGGCAGGCGTTCTCCGACATCATGGTCGACTGGGCCATGACGGTGTACACGGACGGAAGGCTGTCCGCCGCGGCGGCTCCCGCCCTCCAGTTCCAGAGCTGGAACCTGGCGAGCGTGTACGGAAGCCTCCCGGCCGTCCAGAACCTCACACCTCCCACGGTGGGTTTTCTCTCCTTCGCGCGCTCTTCCACGGTGGTGGGAGGCGGGACGAGCTACACCCTGGTGTCGGCTCCGGCGAGCCACGGGTCGCTGGCGCTGCGCGTGGGGACGACGGCGGACACGGTGCTCAGTTCGGTGATGGCACCGCGCCTCTGGGTGGTCCGGATGCGTTAGCCACCGGGAGAAGGGGAGGTGGCGGGCGGGTCGCCGCCGAGGAGCAGGGTCAACTCTCGGCGGGTTGCCGACACGTCGGGGTGGCCGGAATCGAGTGCCGTCTGCCGGGTCGCCAGGGCTTGCCTCAGCCACCGTTCCGCTTCGTCGGTCCTTCCGACCTGTCTCAGGAAGGCGCCGAGTTCGTGGGCGCTCGTGGCGGTCCGGGGGTTGTCCTCGCCCAGTCGGTCGGTACGCACGGTGAGGGCCCGGCGCAGCAAGGGCTCCGCGGATGCGGTATCCCCCTGGGCGAGGCGGGCGTGGGCGATTCCGGAGAGGCTCTCCGCGAGGTCGGGGTGGTCCGCTCCCTGCGTGGCGGTGCGCATGGCGAGGGCCTCCCGGTGCACGCGTTCGGCGGCCACCGCGTCGCCCCGGACGAGGAGGGTCTTCCCCAGGTTGTCCAGATCCCCGGCCACCCGAGGGTGTTCGTCGCCCAGGAGCCGCCGGTCCATGGCCAGCGCTTCGCGATGGAGTGATTCCGCCTGGGCGAAATCGCCGCGCGTCCGTCGTGCGACCCCCAGGTTGTTCAGCGTGATGGCGAGCGTGGGGTGGTCGGCCGGGAAGATCCGGCGGGCCGTGACCACCGCGTCGAAGAAGAGGGTGTCCGCCTGGGCCTGGCGGCCACTCCTCCAGAGCATGTAGGCGAGATTGTTCAGGGAGGCGAGCGTTCCCGGATGGTCCGCGCCCAGTCGTGCTCTCCTGAGCTCGAATACCTCCCGCAGGAGGGAATTCGCTTCTTCGTACGTACCCCGAGCCTCCAACACGATGGCGAGATTCCCCATGGAGGAGAGCACCTCGGGGTGGGAAGCGTCCAGGAGCCGCCGCCGCATGGAGAGTGCCTCGCGATTGAGCGTCTCCGCCTCCTCCAGAGCTCCCCGGGAGCGGAGGATGTGCGCCAAGGTGTGCAGGTCGGAGGCGATATCCCGGTGAACGGGTCCGAGGGCGAGGCGGTGGATGGACAGGCCGTTTCGGGCCATCGCTTCCGCTTCTTCGTAGGCCCCGCGCGCTCTCAGCGTGATGGCGAGGGCCGTCATGGTGCTCGCGGTGGCCGGATCGTGGTCGCCGTGGAGTGCCAGTCGAAGCGTCAGCGCTTCCCTCAGGTTCCTTTCCGCCCGAGCCAGGTCACCTCGCTCGGTGCGGACCAGCCCCAGAGTGTGGAGGTTGGTGGCGATGTCCGGGTGGGTGCCGTCGTACAGATCGCGCTGCAGACCCAGCGCTTCCTCCATGCGGAGCACCGACTCGCCGTACAACCCCAGCCCGCGGTACGTGTTGGCCATGATGGAGAGGAGGGAAGCCTGAAGCGCGGGCTGGCCCTCCAGTTCCGTGGAGATCCGTTCGGCGCCCTCGTCCAGCAGTTGCCGCGCCGTGACGTCCGTGGTGGCGGAGGCCACCGGGTCGGGCACGGTGAAGAGGTCCTGGAGGAAGCTGGCCACCTGGACGGCCTTGTCCGCTTCCAGTTGGGCTCGGTCCCGTTCCGTCGCCAATCTGAGGGTGAAGACTCCCGCCATCCCCAGGATCACCATCACGCCCGTGCCCGTTCCCGCGGCGCTCCAACGATGTCGATCCACGAAGCGTCGGGTGCGGTAGGCCCAGGTGGAGGGGCGGGCCTTCACGGGTCTGCGTTCCAGGTATCGCTCGATGTCGTCGGAGAGGTGCGCCACCGACGCGTAACGGTGCATGGGGTCCGGCCGGGTCGCCCGGGCCACGATGGCATCCAGGTCGCCGCGCAGCGCACGGGAGAGGCCGGATGGGCTCGTGCCGCGCACGGCGGCGCGATCCACCGCCGCGGACGGCCCTTCGGTGGCCCGGCGGCTGGGGGCTGGAGGGTCGGTGTGGAGGAGGAGCCGTTCGAGACCGGCGCGGTCCGCCGCCCGCAGGGTCCCGGAGGCGACGGGGAGGACTCCCGTGAGGAGTTCGTGGAGGAGCACGCCCAGGGCGTAGATGTCGGATCGCGTCCCCGGCCCGGCGGGAAGGGCGAGGGCCTGTTCCGGGCTCATGTACTCGAGGGTGCCCACCGCCCGCCCCGGCAGCGAGCCCTCTCCTTCGAGGTCCGCGGCCTCCTTCTCGACGCGGGCGATCCCGAAGTCGATGACCTTGGGGACGGGCCGGCCCTCCAACTCGCCCACCAACACGTTCGACGGCTTGAGGTCACAGTGGATGATCCCGTTCTGGTGGGCATGGTGGACCGCCGCCAGGACCTTCCGGAACAATTCCAGGCGTTCCCGGAGGGCCAGGCGATGCTCGTCGCAGTACCGGATGAGGGTGACCCCCCGGACCCACTCCATGGCGAAGTACGGGAGCCCGGTGTCGGTGTCGCCGGCATCGAAGATGTGGGCGATGTGCGGGTGGTCCAGAGAGGCCAGGGCGCGGCGTTCGGTTTCGAAGCGCCCGATGACGTGGGACACGCGCGCCCCTCCGCGGAGCACCTTGACTGCCACGTCCCGCTCCAGCGGCTCCACCTGGTGCGCGCCGTACACGATTCCCATCCCGCCCTCTCCGAGTACCTGGAGGATGACGTACGGACCGATCCGGTCGGGGTGCGTCCCCTCTTCGGTGGCGATCCAGGAGGCGGCTCTCCCCACCCGGATGTCGAGCCCCTCGGTGATGGACGTCGTGTCGGAGAGGAACGACTGCGAGAGGAGGGAGAGGGCCTCGGTGAGCATCTCCGCGTCGTCCCCGCAGCGTTCCGCGACGAATGCTTTCCGGGCGTCCGCGGGGAGTTCGAGGGCGTCGCCCACCAACCCCAGCATGGTGCGAAAACGGTGGGGCTCCACCTCAGGATCCCGCGAGGTCGCGATGCAGCCAGAGTCGCGCGGCGGCCCAGTCCTTGGCCACCTTGCGTCGGGACACCCCGAGGGTCGAGGCGGTCTCGTCGAGGGTGAGCCCGCTGAATACGCGCAGCTCCACCAGGTTCTCCAGGTGGGGATCCATGCGCCCGAGGCGTTCCAGGGAATCGTGGAGATCCAGGAAGTCGCGCTCGTGGCTCGAGTCGTCCAGGAGCTGGGTGTCGAGCGTGACCCGCCGCGCGTCGCCCCCCCGTTTGACGGCCCCGCGCCGCCGGGCCTCGTCCACGAGCACCTGGCGCATGGCGCGGCCCGCGACACGGAAGAAGTGGGACCTTCCCTCCCAGTCCGGTGGGCGCGTTCCCGCGAGGCGCATGTAGGCTTCGTGGACCAGAGCGGTGGGTTGCAGCGTGCGGGGGCCGTGCTCCCGCCTCATGTACCGTGTGGCCAGGGCACGGAGATCCTCATACACGAGTTCCAGCAACTCGTCCGTCCGGCCCGGGTCCGACGGGTCTCCCCGTCGCAGGATCTCTGTGATGCGACCCACGACATCGTCCACGGTACCTCCAGGTCTTACGAAGGGCTCCCGGTTCGCACCGAGGCGGGGGCCGATCAAGGGCAGGTAGACCTCAGACGGTCGAGGCCATGCCCCCCATGGGTCGTGGGGCACGGCGGCGTCCCGTGTGGATGGCAAGGTACGCGGAGCGCTGGGGGCCCGCCACGGGGTGGGGCGGGGATGCGCCCCCCGTCCGCGGTGGGCCCGGGGGGCGTCGGGTTCGGCCGGAACCCCGGAACCCTACCCGTCCCGCAACGCCTCCATGGGGTGGATGCGCGACGCCCGGGCGGCGGGAAGGTACCCCGCCACGAGCGCGATCACGGCGAGGAGCACGGCGGCGGTGGACACCACCACGGGGTCGTGTCCCTCCAGCCCGAAGAGGAGGGAGCGGGCGGCTCTGCCCAGCCCCAGCGCGGCGAGGATTCCCGTGACGCATCCCACGATGACCATCCGTCCGACCTGACCCAGGATCATCCCCTTGACCCTGCCGGGGTCGGCCCCCAACGCCATCCGCACACCGATCTCGCGGGTACGCTGTGCCACGCTGTAGGCGAGCACGCCGTACAATCCCACCGACGCGAGGAGGGTGGCCAGCACCGCGAAGGCGGCCGAAAGCGTGCTGATCAAGCGGTCCATCACGATGTTCTCCTCGACCTGCTGCTCCATGGTCTTGAGGTCGACCACCGGGAGATTCCCGTCCAGTCCCTTCACCACGTCGGGGACGGCACGCAATACCGGACCCGGATCCACGGCGGTCCGCAGGTAGAACGTCATCCAACCCAGGGTCTCGTCCTGGCGGTAGGGAGTGAAGAAGAGGGGTGGGACCTGATCCTTCACTTCATTGTACTTCGCGTCCTGGACCACGCCCACGATCTGGATTCCCAGGTCGTCGTCCCTCCCGGTCGACATCCATTTTCCCACGCCGTTCCGGCCGTCCAGTCCGAACTTGCGCGTGAAGGCCTCGTTCACGATGGCTACGCGGGGCGCCCCGCGGGCGTCTCCCGGTGTGAATTCCCGGCCCGCCAGAAGGGGGATTCCCAGCGTGCGGAAGTAATCCGCGCCGATCTCGTTGAGTCTCGAGTTGGAGTCGATGTCCGGCCCCGATTGGAATCCTTCCACGTGGACGTCCGTTCCCCAACTGTCTCCGCTCAGGATGGGAACCAGCGATCCGCTGACGCCGGTGACGCCGGGGATGGCGGCGAGCTGCTCTTCGATCTCCTGGAACAGGATGCCGGATCGTTCCGGCTCATAACCGTTGAGCTCCGGCGCCACGGTGAAGGTGATGAGGTTCTCCGTGGTGATCCCCAGGTCCACCCGACTCACGTTCATCAAGCTCCGCACGAAGAGACCCGCCAATACCAGGAGGGTCATGGACAGGGCGACCTGAGCGGTCACCAGCCCGTTCCGAAACCGTGCGGCCGAGCGTGCCCCCGAGGGTTGGCCGGCGTCCGCCTTGATGAGGGTGATGAGGTCGGGGCGCGTGCTGTGCAGGGCCGGGTAGACGCCGAAGAGGACTCCCGTGCCGAGAACCAGCGGGGCCACGAACAGGAGCGCACCGGGCCGGAGCTCGAGCGTGATGGCCGACGCGGCTTGCGCGGGGAGGATGGAGCCGATGAAGCCCAGCGTCCACTCGGCCACGAGGAGGCTCGCCGCACCGCCCAGGACCGCCAGGATGAGCGACTCGGTCAACACCTGCTTCATGAGTTGGGCGCGGCTGGCGCCCAGCGATCCACGGATGGCCATCTCCTGGCTCCGGCGCGCTCCCCGCGCGAGGAGGAGGTTGGCGATGTTGGAGCAGGCGATGAGGAGCACCACGCCCGTGATGGCGAAGAGGAGGATGAGGGGCATCCGAACCTCGCGGTGCAGCCTGCTCTGCCCGCGATGCCCCTCCTCGACCAGGATCTCCTTGGCGCGGAAGCGCTCCAGCGTGGGGGCGCTCATCCCTCCCTGGAGGGGCGCCTCCACGTCGTTGATGATGGCCTGGTAGCGTGCCTGCGCGGAGGTGCGCGCCTGTTCCATGGTCACCCCGGGGGCGAGGCGCGCGAAGAGGTATACCCAGTAGTTGCGTCGGTCGTCGAACCGATCCCAACCGGCGTTCATGACGCCGCGCATCGAGATGGGGACGAAGACGTCGGCCCGGGAGCCCATGGTGGTTCCGTCGAACCCTCGCGGGCCCACCCCGACCACGGTCATGGCGATCCCGTTCACGATGATGCTCCGGTTCAGCACGTCTGCGTCGGCGCCGAGTTGGTTCGTCCAGTATGCATGGCTCAAGACCGCGACGAAGTGCTCGCCGATGCGTTCGTCGTCGCCGGGGTCCAGGAGCCGGCCCAGCGCGGGGCGGAGCCCCAGCACCGGGAAGTAGGATCCCGACACCATCATCCCTTCGCCGTTCACCGTCTTCCCTTCCAGCGCCAGGTTCACGCTGAACGTCCGGTGCGCCGCCACCCCCGAGAACCCGGTCTCCGCCACCTCGAGATCCCGGAACATGGGGTAGCTGAAGACCACGTCGCAGTCTCCGGCGGATGTACACGACTGTGACCCGGGCTTGGGGCCCGGCGCCGAGAGGTTGACCAGGCGCTCGGGCTCCGCCGCGGGGAGCGGGCTCAGGAGCATCTGGTCGAAGAGCGAGAAGATGGCCGTGTTCGCGCCGATCCCCAGCGCCAGGGAGAT
>JAOUPR010000101.1 GCA_029879725.1 Gemmatimonadota bacterium
CCAGTACTCGTCGAGCTCGGCCTGATTCTCGGAAGCGAGAAACTCCATGATGAGCCACATGTCACCCTGCACGGCGTACTGCATGCGCAGGGACGCCGACACGAGGGGCGTGGCCTCCCGGACCGCCGCTTCCCCGCGGGAGATGTTCCCCACGGCGGAGAGGCCGACCAGGCTCACCACCACGACCATCCCGGCCACCGTGACCATACCGGCGGTGATCTTCCCGCGGATGTTCAAGTTTCCGAGCGTTTTCATGATATCCATTTCCGTATCCTCTACCAGGCTGACGGGGACCTTTCTTTAGAAGGCGAAGCCGGCACGCGTACCGATCACCAGGGCGTTGGCCCGGGAGGGGTCCGTGTCGGGGTTGATCACGTACTGGAGGTCCGGCTGAATCCAGAACCCGCGCGGGAGCGACGCCAGGTATGTGAGTTCGAAGACCGTTTCTGCCCGGTCCGCGGTTGCTCCTGCGGCCATGGTGGCCTCCCGGTGAGCCGACCCGTTGACCGCCATCGCCACGCCCAGGCCGACGTTGTCGTCGGGACGGGCCGCGATGAGTCCGGTCGAGACCACACCGGTGCCGAGGAAGTAGGTGAAGCGGTTCACGTGGGGGTCGGTCCGCCCCCCGCGGACGAACGCCCACGTGTCCCGGGTGCCCGAGTGTTCCACACGGCGTTCCGCGAGTGCGTAGGCGCCCGAGTTCCCCCCGTGCATTCCCACGACGGCGGGATCGGAGTCGATGTGTTCGAAGTCGGAGGTGTAGTAGAACGCGCCGACGGCGATGCGGCCGTCGGGGTCACCTTCGTCACCCAGGTCGATGCCCAACTCACCCACGACCAAAGCGCCGTCTTCCCGGCTCAGGTGGATTCGGGTGGACGTGGGATCGTCGGGATCGCCGGGCACACCGTCCAGTACCGCGGCCTGCGCGTGAACCCGGTTCGAGATGTCCACCCGGACGCGGAGTGACAAGGAGGTCAACGGAAATATGGACGGGCCGTTGTTCCCCGTCTGTGAGAGATTCGGCCCGATTCCGTGGGAGCTGTTGATGAACAGCGACGACGACTCCAAGGCGTCGAATTCGGAATTCAGATCGTACAACCCGGCCCGTACCGATACGACCCCGCCCGCGAGGGACTGCTCGATCCATGCCTCGTAAAGGCGCCAAGCCGACGGCGCCTCGATGTTGGACACGGTCTGCGCTTCTCCCACGAGTTCGCTCGGCTCCCCTCCATGGTTCCCGAGCCCGTACAGGAAGATCGTGGCTCCGCTCCACCCGAACGCCTGTTCCAGGTCCATCTCGAGAGTGGCGTCGAGGTTGTCGAGGTATCGCGCTCCGCGTCGGACGCCGCCGCGGACGTTGGTCATGACCTCTCCCGTGTACGCGACCTCGGCGGCGACGGACTCCAGAATGCGCGTCTGTTGTCCGGCCGTGGGCGTGGCCAGGACGAGTCCGAGTGTCGCGATCGTTGCGGCGAGGTGTGATGCCTTGTCCATGGCGTGCTCCAACCCTTGGGGCACGGTTCCGTCGTGCCTCTTGCGCTTCATTGATGGGGCGGTCGGCGAGACCCGCGGTGAGCGGGACTGCCGTCGTCTTGGGTGTAGAATCGTCAGTAGCAGGCGGACACTTGAGGATTCGCAGGCACGGCGGGCAGGAGGGATGGGCCGCGGAAGGGCCGTGCGGCGTCATGTACGGGGACGGGTCGCGGCGAATTCTCGAGGTTGTCGTCGAGGTGGAAAGCGCCCGCGGATGGGGCCGAGGGGTGACGCGTGCGGGTGTCTGGTTCCGTTCTCGTGGGGCCACCTCGGCGCCGGGATGGCCGGAGCGTATCTCCGGAGGGACGCTTGCGGACTTCTCGGGCTGTCGATACCTGTCAGGCCCCTGTGTCCCATCGGTGCCCGATCGAACGCCTTCCCCGGGTCGGTCGGGACCCGTGGTGCGCGAGACATCCACGTGGGCCGTGCGGTTCGCCTCCGTGCCGCAAGGTGCCGCATGGAAGCACGTGAGGGTCTGGGACCGAGGACACGACGCCATGATTCATCTTGCCACCGCCACCCGCGGTCTCCTGGTGCTGCCTGTGCTGTCCCTGTTCGTGGCCGCGGCTCCGCTGGTGGGTCAGGAGGCTCCCGAACCGACGCGGATCTGGCTTGGGGTGGGTCTCGCCGTGGGGGGCTCGACGGAATGGGGGGGCTTCGGCCCCACGGTGAACGCGGTATGGCAGCGCGGACCCCACCGGGCGGCGATTCGAGCCGGCGGGCTCTTCGACTTCACGGGCTTCCCCGACAGTGGCAGCGATGACTCGGTTGCGGAGCTTGCCCTCTTGTACGGGCGGTCCGCCGCCAACTCCTTCGGGTCCGTCGCCATCGGGGCGGGGGCGGCGGCGGTGACGTTCCACGGGTGCCCGGACGGGTCCGCGATCCGGTGCGTCACCATCGGACTCCCCCTCTTCGCCGAAGCGGCGTTGCAGTCGAAGGTGATGGGGATCGGGATCCAGGCGTTCGGGAACCTGAACCCGCGCTCCTCCTTCGGAGGCGTGGCCCTCGTCCTCCACCTGGGATGGATGCCGCGCTAGGGGATCCCGCGGGGAGCAGACCCAGGGGGGCGCGCCATGGATGGTCGCGCTCCCCCGTGGTCGGCTCGGGTCGGGGCCCTCCTCCTACCCGACCAGCGCCCGCACGGTGAAGTAGAACACCGACGGCCCCAGGAGGCATCCCAGCCCGGTGTAGAAGGTGGCGGTCATGGCGCCGTAGGGAACCAACCGCTTGTCCGTGGCCGCCAGCCCGCCGGCCACCCCCGACGTCGTCCCCATGAGACCGCCGAAGATCATGGCCGATTTGGCGTTGTCGAGCCCGATGGCCTTGGCCACGAAGGGGGTTCCGATCATGACCATCATGGACTTCACCAACCCCGCCGCGATGGAGAGCGCCACCACCTCCGACGAGGCTCCGATGGCCGACCCGGTGACCGGCCCGACGATGTAGGTGGCGGCTCCGGCGCCGATGGTGGTCATGCTCACCGCGTCGGTGTACCCGAAGGCGTAGGCCACCGCGGCGCCCACGGCGAAGGAGCCCAGGACGCCCACCAGGAGGGAGATCACCGCGCCGATCCCCGCCCGCCGGATCTCGTCGAAGTTCACGCCGAAGGCTGTGGCCACGATGGTGAAGTCGCGCAGCATGGCGCCGCCCATGACGCCCACGCCGCTCAGCACGGTGACGTCGGCCAGTCCGTTGGTCCCTTCCGTGACCACCCCGCCCACCCACGCCAGGACCAGCCCCACGAAGATGGCGATGGCCGAGCCGTGGATCCGCCCGGCGGTGAGCTTGTCGGAGACGAGGTAGGAGAGCCATACCACCATCCCCACGAAGGCGAAGGCGGTGATGAGCCCGTTCTTCACCAGCACGTTGGCCAGCGTGTCCATGATCTCCATCAGACGTCCTCCTCACCGGCCTCGGGGAGGGGCTCTCCCGCGCCGCCGATGCGGCTGATCACCGGGACCAGGGCCAGGCATCCCACCACCGCCAGCGCCCCCGCCGTGAAGGCGGCCGGCCCTCCCTTCAGGGCCGCCACCACGTTCTGTTTCGCCGCCATGGCGACGATGACGGGGATGTAGATGGCGCTCCAGAAGATCACGCCCTGGCGGGTGGGCGCCTTGAGGCGGCCCCGCTTGACCAGGGCGTCGGAGTAGAGGATGAGGAGGAGCATGGCGATCCCCACGCCTCCCACGTTGGCCTGGACCCCGATGAGCGCTCCCAGGAGATCGCCCAGGAAGATCCCCGCGAGGAAACAAGCCGCCAGAAGACCCACACCGTAGATGACCAAGGGTTCTCCCCAACGATCCGGGCGGGCGCGCCGCACCCTCCGGAAGGGAGGGCGTCCACGGACCCGCGATGAGGACCACAACTGGCCGGCCGGCCGGCCCGGTGTCAAGCGGGAAGGGGTCGGAGGATGGCGCGACCCTGGTCGATTCCGGGTTTCCGTCTCAACTTGACGGCTCGTTCCGCCTTCGTCGGGGCGGGCTCCGCTCCGCCGCGCTCGTAGCTTCCACCGGGAGTTTCCTCATCATGCCGCCTCTCGTCCGTGACCTGTTCCGGCTCATCGCCGTGCTCCTGATCCTCCCCGCCACCCTCTCCGCGCAGGAGAAGGGCGGCGCCCAGGAGAAGGATCCCGACCAGGAGGGCCTCCCCCTCGCGGTGGGACGGCACCTCCGCTACACCGCCACGGAGGGCTCGTGGGTGAGCGTGGACGTGAGCCCCGACGGAGGCACGCTGGTGTTCGATCACCTGGGCGACCTCTTCACCGTGCCCATCACCGGAGGGGCGGCCACCCGCCTCACCCGGGGGATGGGGTTCGACGCCCAGCCGCGCTTCAGCCCCGACGGGAAGCACGTGGTGTTCACCTCCGACCGGGACGGCGGCGAGAACCTGTGGATCATCGCCACGGATCTCTCGGACACGACGCAGATCACCCAGGGGAAGCACGACAGCTACGTCAGCCCGGAGTGGACGCCCGACGGCGAGTACGTCGTGGCCACGAAGGGGAGCAAGCTCCACATGTGGCACCGCACGGGGGGCGGCGGCGCGCAGCTCATCGACGAGCCGGCCAACCTCCGGACCGTGGGCGCCGCCTTCGGGCCGGACGACCGCTACATCTGGTTCAGCGGGTTCCGCCGGGAGGGCTCGCTCTACAACAACGGGCTGAACCTCTACCAGGTGGCCGTCTACGACCGCGACACGGGCGAGGTGTCGGGGCGCACCGACCGGTGGGGAGGGGGGCTGCGGCCCACCCTCTCTCCCGACGGACGGTGGCTCGTGTACGCGTCGCGGCACATCGCCGACACCGGGCTCCGCCTCCGCGACCTGGCTTCGGGGGAGGAGCGCTGGCTGGCGTGGCCCGTACAGCGGGACGACCAGGAGTCGTCGGCGCAGCGCGACGTCTACCCGGGGATGAGCTTCACGCCCGACTCCCGTGAGGTGGTGGCGTCGTACGGCGGGAAGATCTGGCGCGTGCCCGTGGACGGGAGCGCTGCGGTGGACGTGCCCTTCCGGGTGGAGGTGGACCTCCCCATGGGACCGCTGGTGGACTTCTCCTACCGCGTGGAGGATACCGGGACGTTCACCGCCAAGCAGATCCGCGGCGCCGTCCCCTCTCCGGACGGGTCGCGCCTGGCGTTCACGGCGCTTTCCGAGCTGTACGTGATGGACTATCCGGGCGGAGCGCCCACCCGGCTGGCCGGGTCGCTGGCGGTGGTGCAGCAGCATCCTGCGTGGTCGCCGGACGGGCGCTGGATCGCCTTCTCCGGGTGGACGGACGCCGCGGGCGGGCATCTCTACCGCGTGCGGGCGGACGGCCGGGGCCGGGCGGAGCGTCTCACCACGACACCGGCGATGTACCGCGAGCCTCGCTGGTCTCCCGACGGAACGCGCATCCTCGCCGAGCGGGCGTCGGGAAGGGACTACGAGGAGTCCATCGCCCGCGGGATCCTGGGCGAGCCCACCGATCTGGTGTGGATCCCCGCGGTCGGCGGAGAGGTGACGCTGATCATGCCCACCGGAAACCTCTCTTCCTTCCACTTCACCGACGACCCGGGGCGGATCTGGGCGTACTCCTCCTCCGACGGGCTCGTGTCCATGCGCTGGGACGGGACGGACCGGAAGGAGCACCTGAAGGTGCGGGGGCGCCGCGCTTCCGGGGGGACGCAGGGGCAGATGGCGTCTTCGATCCTCATGGCTCCCCGGGGTGACCAGGCGCTGGCGCAGGTCGTGAACGACCTGTACGTGGTCACGGTCCCCTATGTGGGGGGGGAAACCCCCACGGTGAGCGTGGCCGACCCCGACAAAGCCGACTTCCCGGCCCGGAAGCTCACCGACATCGGGGGACAGTTTCCCACCTGGAGCGCCGACGGTCGGAGCGTCCACTGGTCCGTGGGGAACGCTCACGCGGTGTACGACCTCGATGCCGCCGAGGCCTTCGAGGACAGCGTGGCCGCGGCGCGGAGGGAGCAGGCCCGGGAGGGTGGCGCGGCGGCGGACTCGGCGGCGGCGCCTCCAGCCGATTCGGCCGGAGCGGGAGCCGACGCCGGGACGGGCGTATCGGGAGCCGGCGGGAAGAAGGACGACCGCTACCACCCCGAAGAGCACCGCGTAGAGGTGGCCTTCCCCCGCGACATCCCCACCGGCGTCCTGGCGCTGCGCGGCGCCCGGGTGGTGACGATGAACGGCGACGAGGTCATCGAGAGCGGAGTGGTGGTGATCCGGAACAACCGCATCGAGGCGGTGGGCGCCGCCGGCTCGGTGGCCATCCCCGCGGGGGCCGACGTCGTGGACGTGTCGGGGAAGACGATCATCCCCGGGTTCGTGGACACCCACGCCCACCTGCGGGCCGCGTACGAGTTCCACCGGGCGCAGCCCTGGTCGTATGCCGCCAACCTGGCCTTCGGCGTCACCACCACTCGGGATCCCCAGACCGCCACCACCGACGTCCTCACCTATGAAGACCTGGTGCGCTCCGGGCGAACCCTGGGGCCGCGCATCTACTCCACCGGCCCGGGGATCTTCGCCAGCGAGAACGTGGAGAGCCTTGAGCACACCCGCGACGTCATGCGGCGCTACGCATCGTACTACGACACCAAGACCATCAAGATGTACGGGGCGGGGAACCGCCAGCAGCGCCAGTGGATCGTGCAGGCCGCCCGCGAGCTGGAGATCATGCCCACCACCGAGGGGAGCCTGGACCTGGAGCGGAACCTGACCATGGCGCAGGACGGGTACTCGGGGACGGAGCACAACCTTCCCGGGATGCCCCTCTTCGAGGATGCCGTGCGCCTCGTGGCGGAGTCCATGATGGCCACCACGCCCACCATGCTCGTCACCTACGGGGGCCCGTGGGCGGAGAACTACTTCTACTCGCGGGAGCGGGTGTTCGAAGATGAGAAGCTCCGCTACTTCACCCCCTTCGAGGACGTGCAGCAGCGCACGCTCCGGAGGCCCGGACCCACCGGCGCGGGTTCCAACGGGTGGTTCCACGAGAGCCAGTACCCCTTCCCCCTCATCGCAGACTTCGTGGACCGCGTGGTGGAGGCAGGCGGGCGAGGGGGCGTCGGCTCCCACGGCCAGCTCCAGGGGCTGGGATATCACTGGGAGCTGTGGGCCATGGGAATGGGCCCCGACGTGACGCCCCACGACGCGCTGCGCATCGCCACCATCGTGGGCGCCCATGCCCTGGGATTGGACGAGGATCTGGGATCCATCGAGGAAGGGAAGCTGGCGGATCTCCTCATCCTCGACGCCAATCCCCTGGAGGACCTGCGCAACAGCGCGGCCATCCATCGCGTCATGCTGAACGGTCGGCTCTACGACGACGACACGCTGGACGAGGTGTGGCCCCGGCAGGGCAAGGCGGGGCCGTTCTACTGGCAGAGGGAGGACATCATGCCGGCGACGGCGGCGGGGGTGAGGTAGGGGCCGGAGGATCGGGGCGGGGGGATGCGCACCCCGCCCCGATACCGCCTCACCTCACGGTGAACGTCACGGTATCCACCACCCACGGCTCCAGGGGGATGTGCGCCCCGTCGGCCACCACGGCGATGAGGCGGTGATCACCGGGCTGGATGCCTTCGAAGGTGTATTCCCCCACTCCCGTGCCGAGGTGGACGATGGAGCCCGGGACCGCCGGGACGGTCACGCCCACCTCACCGAGGTCTGCGTCCAGGTAGAGGTGGTGATGTCCCGTGCCGGGGGTCATGTCGCCGGCCGGAACGATCTGGACGCCTTCCGCGGAGAGCCGGACGAGGACGTCGGGCCCCTCCACTTCCGAGCCGTTCGCGGGCTCGAGGACGGAGACCCGGGCGACCTCGGCCACGGGACCGGCGGCTTCCACATCGGCGGCGGCATCTTCGCCGCCCGAGGAGGGGCTGCACGCGGACGCGGCCATGACGGTCATCACCGCGAACGACGGGAATCGGAACGATCTGGACATGTGCGGACCTCGAATGGGAGGGTTGATGCGACTCCGCCAAAGACACCCGACACCGCGGACGGAGTTCCTTTTCCGCGAAACGCGGCGGCCGCCCGGACCGTACGGAAACCCAACCACCTCTGAACGGAGTGATCCATGGGCCTCGACTTCCTCGTTCCCGTCTTCGGCATCCTCGTCGTGCTCGTCCCCGTCATCGGGGTGACCACGGTACTCACACTGCGCTATGGGCTGCGCCCGCTTCTCAAGGAGTGGGCCGAGAACCAGCACGCGTTGGTCGGTGGTGACCCCGCGCTCCGGGTGCAGATCCAGGAGCTCGGGGAGCAGGTGGAGGCGCTCACCGGTGAGGTCCACCGGCTGAGGGAGACCCAGTCGTTCGACCGGAAGCTGCTGGAGACGAAGCAGTCCGCCGATCCAGAGGGCCGGGGCGGGCACCCCGACATGGCGTGAACCCGCGGCGGCGCGTACCCTGACGGGGCCAGCGACACACCATCCCCGGAGGCATCATGGCCGCGCACCCGACGTCTCGCCGACTTCGCATCGTTCCCCTGCTCCTGGCCGCGGTGGCCGTCCTTCCGTGGTGGGGGTGTGGTGGAGCCGGGGACGGGATCACCGTGGAGGTCACCTTCCCGGAGTCCCGCAGCCCCGAGGCGCTGGACGGGCGGCTCCTCCTCGTGCTCTCCCGGCGGGATGAAGGAGAGCCCCGCTTCCACGTCACCGACGGGCCCGGGGCCCAGCCGGTGTTCGGGATCGACGTGGACGGATGGGCGCCCGGCGAGACCGCGGTCTTCACCGACAGCGTCTTCGGGTATCCCGTGGGCCGGCTGGGGGACCTCCCTCCGGGCACCTACCGGGCGCAGGCCATCCTCAACCGGTACGAGACGTTCCATCGCGGCGACGGCCACACCGTGAAGCTCCCCCCCGACCGCGGGGAAGGGCAGCAGTGGGCGCGCAAGCCGGGGAATCTCCTTAGCGCCGTCACCGAGTTCACTGTGGGCGGGGCGGGGGGGAGTGATCGGCTGGCGCTCTCGCTGGACGAGGAGGTCGGGGCGCTCCCCGATCCGGCCACCCTGGAGACCGAGTGGGTCAAGTACGTGCGCATCCGGTCGCAACTCCTCTCGGACTTCTGGGGCACGGACACGTACCTGGGCGCCTGGGTCCTCCTCCCCGACGGCTTCGACGAGCACCCCGAGGCGAGATATCCGCTGGCCATCTTCCACGGGCACTTCCCCTCGTCCTTCTCCGCCATGCGGGTCGATCCGCCGGACACGTCGGAGCCGTGCGAGTACAGCGCCCGCTTCGACATGGACTGCTACAACCACGTCCAGCAGGAGTACCAGCACGAGCTCTACCGGCAGTGGACCTCGCCCGGATTCCCGCGCCACCTGGTGGTGGAGATCCAGCACCCCACGCCCTATTACGACGACTCCTACGCCGTGAACTCCGAGAACAACGGGCCCTACGGCGACGCCATCATGAGGGAGCTCCTCCCCGAGATCGAGCGGCGCTTCCGGGGGATCGGCGAGGGGTGGGCGCGCTTCACGTACGGCGGTTCCACGGGAGGGTGGGAGGCCATGGCGGCACAGGTCTTCTATCCCGACGACTTCAACGGAGCCTACGTGGCGTGCCCCGACCCCATCGACTTCCGCGCCTACACCGTGGTGAATCTGTACGAGGACGCCAACGCCTACTTCCTGGACGAACCCTTCAAGCGGACGCCCCGCCCCGGCCACAGGAACTACCTGGGCCACGTCGACCGCACCCTGGAGGAGTCGAACCACCTGGAGCTGGTCCTGGGCACGAAGAGCCGCTCCGGCCAGCAGTGGGACATCTGGGAGGCCGTCTACTCCCCCGTGGGTGAGGACGGCTACCCGCGCCGGATCTGGGACAAGGTGACGGGGGAGATCGATCCGGAGGTGGCGGAATTCTGGAAGGAGAACTACGACCTCACGCACATCCTTCGCCGCGACTGGGCCACGCTGGGGCCCAAGCTGGCCGGGAAGCTGAACATCTACGTGGGGGACATGGACAACTACTACCTCAACGACGCCGTGTATCTGGCGGAGGACTTCCTCGAGTCCACCACGAATCCGTACTACGCCGGAGAGGTGGACTACGGCGACCGCGACGAGCACTGCTGGAACGGGGATCACGACCAGCCCAACGCCATCAGCCGCCTGCGCTACATCCAGATGTTCGCGCCGAGGATGGTGCAGCGGATGATGGAGGCCCACCCGCGGGGAGCGGATCTTTCCAGCTGGCGGTACTGAGGAGATGAGGAGCCTCTCCGTGCGACGGGGGTGGATCGCAGGGGCGCTCGCGGTGGCTTCGGGATGGGCACCGGCGCCGGCGTCCGCCCAGTCCGACGTGGCCTTCCCGCCGGAGGTCTACGCAGGCCGCCGGGCCCGGCTCATGGATCGGTTGGGAGCGCCGGTGGTGGTGACCGGGGAGTACATGATCCGTCACGGAGGCGAGAAGAGGCAGGACCCCGACTTCTTCTACCTGACCGGGGTGGAGTCGCCGTACGCCGTCCTGGTGATGGCCCCCGACGGGGAAGGCCGCGTCCGGGAGGCGCTCTTCCTTCCGGACCACCGCGAGTTCGCCGGAGCCCAGTATCCGTACCAGGACGCCCGCCTGGTGGATGCCGCGTGGAACCGGCTGATCCGGCGGCTGGAGCCGGGTGACGCGGCCGAGGCCGCCACGGGGATCGGCGAGACGTTCGCGCTGGCGGAGTTCGTGGACCGGTTACGGGAGATGGTGGGGACGGCGTCCACGGTGTACTTCGCCGACGACGGTGGAGGGCTGTACGCGCCTCCGGGGATGCAGGCACCGCGCACGCTGCGTCGCCAGTTCCGCGACGAAGTGGCGCGCCTCGTCCCGGGCGCCGCCCTGGCCGACGCCACGCCGGCCATCGCGCGGATGCGGGTGGTGAAGGACCGCTGGGAGATCCAGGCGCTCCGGCGTTCCGCCGCCATCAGCGCCGCGGGGATGGTGGAGGCCATGCGACGGATCGAGCCGGGGATGAACGACCTTGAGGTGGCCGGGATCATGGAGTGGACGTGGAAGCGGGAGGGATCTCCCCGGGCGTCCTTTCCGCCCATCGTCGCGTCCGGCCCCGACGCCGTCTCCCTCTTCACCATCCGCTCGGAGAACTACAACTCGGTGAATCGGGTCATGCGCGAGGGCGACCTGGTCTTCATCGACTACGGGGCGGCCGAGTGGGCCATGTACGGCTCCGACGTCTGCAGGACCTTTCCCGTGTCGGGGCGGTTCACGCCGGAGCAGCGCCGCCTCTACGAGATCGTGCTCGAAGCGCAGCAAGCGGCCATCGCGCAGGTGCGCCCCGGGGTGACGATCCTGGACGTGATCCGGGCCGCGGCGGAGGTGTTTCGGCGGCACGGACTGGAGGAGAAGGAGGACGTCGAGGCCATGGGGGGAGCGGACCGGGTATGGGGCGTCATGCCTTCGCCCACCCACTACCTGGCCCGGGATGAAGGCCTCACCACCTACACCGCCACCGCCGGGCTGGGAGTGCGGGACATCGGCCACCACGTGGGGCTGGAAGCCACCGACGGGCGGGACTACTCCACCCCCCTCGAGCCGGGGATGGTCTTCACGGTGGAGCCCAAGCTCTACGCCCCCGAGCTGGACATCGCCATCATGATCGAGGACATGATCCTGGTGACCGAGGAGGGGCACGAGAACCTCTCCGCGACGGCTCCGCGGAGCGTCCGCGAGATCGAGGAACTCATGTCCGGGGGGCGGTGAACGTCTCAGGACCCAGGCACGGATCACGGTGTACATAGCTGGACGAGAACTCCTGCCCGCACTTCCTCTAGGAGATCTCATGAGAACCCTACCTTTGCTTGCGATCGCGGCCCTCGTCGCGGTTCCACTCCAGGGACAGTCCCTCGCGGTCCGGGGCGGGATGAACTGGGGTACGTGGGGAGGCGATGACGCACCCACCGACGTCGGCTACCGGATGGGCTTCGCCTTCGGGGCGGCGGCCGTCGTTCCCCTCGCGGACAACGTCGCGCTGGACATCGGCGCGGGGTATACCCAGAAGGGGATGCAGGTCGACGAAATTCTGGGCACGCTTCGCACCAAGATCGACTACATCGACCTTCCCATCTTCCTGAGGGTGGAGATGCCCGCGGAGGAGGGGCCCGTGTTCTATCTGGTGGGTGGCCCCACGGTGTCGTTCAAGGTCAGTTGTGGCCTGGAGTTCGAGCCGGCCACGGGTGCCGTCGTCACCGAGGATTGCGTTGACGCGGACGTCAAATCCTGGGACGTGGGTGCCACGGGTGGACTCGGCCTCGACATGGAAGTCGGGGA
>JAOUPR010000157.1 GCA_029879725.1 Gemmatimonadota bacterium
ATTTCTCTCTAACGGCTCGCAATTCTGCTGCACGGGCTTCATACATACCGCGCGGGACGCGCGCGCCACAACCTCTACCCGTGTCAGCAGCAATTGCTTGTTAGATGCCCGTGCCCGCCTCGCCATCCCAGTGTTTCTCCCCACCCACCACGCGCTGTGAGACAGATAATCGACTCATGGCGCGGTACCAACGGTCTTGTGGGACACCACTCGCCACTCTGCACCGTCACGCTCCAGCTGAACGTGGTCGTTCCAGGTATGGCTATAGAATACTTCAGAAGCGACACAGGGATCCCACGGAAGATCCCGACAAGGACCCCAACTCCCAGCCCAAAAGACCGCGAACACCGTATGTCTTGAATCGGGACCTCGATAGACTCTCGATACCTTCATGTAGGCAACTGTCCCCCTGTGCGGATAGGGGCATATGTCCGCCGTACTGCACGCAGCTTCAACGAGATCGCTCTCCAGTAAGCCAGCTACAGTCTCCTTACTCAACCGGGGTTGTGTCTCGATATCCAAGAAGGAGGAGATACGATTCCCACATAGGAACTCCATATCCCAGACATATGGACTTAGGAGGAGTGGAGGCAGTACGTCAGGTTCGCCTGCATCAGCGTACTGCGCCTCCATTCTTTGGAGGGCGCTGGACGTGACGGCGGCATAGGCGGCAACCTCGTCCTTTTCGCTTATCCAAGCACGATAGAAGGGCTCCGGCCAGTACCGCTCTTCCGCGCGCGGCTCGCCGACACCCAGGATATCAGATTCGCAGTCCGATCCGCTCCAGTAAGCGGAATCGTCAGGATCTGGTAGAGCACAACTCGCCAGAATGACGGCCGCGGCTAGAGTGACCGCACGCCCGCGTGGCGCTATTGCCCGAGAGTACGCTGGCTTGATCCTTCGCACCAATTGAGTCCATCAGGAAGAATGGTTCCCATCCCTGTTGGATGAGTAGGGCATCTAACGGCTTTCAATTCAGCTGCGCGGGCTAGGAGCATACACCCGGCGCGAAGCGCTGGCCACTCCGTACTTCCGTGTCAGCTGCAATTGATTGTTAGACAGCCACGGCTACCGTTGTAGCTCGCCCTCGATCATCGTCACGATCTCTCCTATCCGTCCGGTGAGTGCCTCTATCTGTGCGTCCTGGCCCGCGACCGATTCATTGAATACCAAGACCGCAGTCCGCTGTGCTACGGTGAGCGGTCGGTCGGCGGGCAGGTTCAGCAGGAAGGGCAGCAAGGCGTGGCGCTGACCATCGCTCGACTCTGAGGTAAGCCTGGCTTCAGCCACGCGGTCCTCCCACCCTGCAAGCGCCCGTCTCAGGTCCGAGTTTTGGATCAACCCTAGCTCACCTCCGTCCACGAGACTTCGCAATGCGCCCGTCGCCGGGTCAAAGCGTGCGTCCCCCAACGCCATTGAAAGCAGGGCGTACGCGGAATCGGTTGAAATCGCGGCCTGCCCTAGCACGGCTGCCACCCAAGCCTGACCACCCTGCCTGGCCCGTCGATTGCTCTCAATGTCCCTTCGGAGAATAGCCTCGTTCTCAGTGAATTCTTCTAGGAGATCATCGAGAACCTCTCGTTCCCGGATTCGATCATGGCGTTCGGCCCATGAGGCATCGGCGGCCAACGCCACGAGTACACCGACAATGATGACAACGAGCCCGGACGCCGCCTCAGAGACCTTTTTCAGCATCTTCCCTCAATGTGATTAGTGGCTGTCTAACGATTTGCGATTCTGCTGCACGGGCTTCATGCATACCGCGTGCGGGACGCGCGCGCCACAACTTCTACCCGTGCCAGCAGCAATCGCCTGTTAGAGCGCGTGTGCACGAAGTACCACCGCGGCAACAATCCTTGTCACCCCCCGAGATCGATTGTCAGCTCCCCGCGAGCACAGTCTCCTCGATTCGGAATCCCTTTACATACATGACCCCTAGGTCATCCCGGGTCGTGCCCCAAACCATGTCCCCTGTCACAAGTACGTTTTCGAGGTTGGCAGGCAGCACTACCTCGGCTTCCAGGTTCCCCTCATCGTTGTAGATATCCCAAGTACGATCAGAAATGTCCCCCGCGACCGACCGTCCGACCCACAGGCGGCCTGTCTGGTCCCACAAGAGGGTCTCAATGTGCGGATAGCCCTCGGGAAGGTCTGTGCTGTCCAGAGCCTGTTCAATGGCCTCCATTAGGTCCCGGTCAATCGGATCCCCTTCAGGCGTAACAAGATACCGATCACGGTACTCCTCAATCTGAATACCGGTGATAGCCACACGATCGAGAGCACGCCGAACAATCCGATCTGAAGGAGGAAACGACCCTTCGTATTGCTCGTCTCCGTACGCGCTCAAGCGAAACAGGTGCACCTCATATTCTTGCTCGCTAGCAAACGCCACGGTTCCGTCGGGCCGCACGGCGATTTCGTATCCGGATCCGGCCAGGGCAGGAATGACGCTACAGAATTGCTCCCCATAAAGGGGAATCAGGTCACCCCGGAAACGACGCATAACGGTATCCCTCACTGCGCCGTCCGGGCCTAATGTGAGGAGCTTCCATGTGGCGCGACGATCTTCCGGAGGCGGCATGCTGCATCCCGTCTTGAATTCGGCTGCGAGCCCCCCTGGAATTCCAGCAAGGTCACTGGGAAAGCCGAACTCAAAGATAGGGAGCTCCCATCGCCGGGTGACGAGCAGGGATCCATCGGTGCCAAACAAAGCGACCTTTTGGTTGCGGTAGTCATACACTCCCATCGAGTCACTCAGCGGGATCAGGAGCGACGCTCCCTGGAACTCTGCGGGTCCTGCTCCCCGCCCACCGTAGCGCAAGATCCACTCCCCATCTGGATCGTACACATCTACGATTTGGTCCCCGGCATCGAGAACGTGGATGCGGCCTCGTGAGTCGGAAGCCAGGTCCCCAATTCGATTGAATGTCTCGGCCTCGCCACCTTCCACTGCGCCGATGGAGACGATCTCGGCACCGCGAAGTCGCGCGAGGTCCTCTAAATGCGGATCGGCTGGATACTCTCGAATCGCAACACCTGCGCTGTCGCGTTCGACGATGGTCTGCATGGACTCAGCGTAGTCGCACGCGAGGATGAGGACCACAACGCAGAACCCTCCAACTCGTCGAAGTGCATTGATCGACACGACGACAGAACGTGACGCGATCCTTCCGAGGGACGAACCGACTTCGGTCTTCCAGTTAGAATCTGGGTCCGACATATCGCCTCCTGATGATGCGGGGAGGATGGCTGTGCCCTACCTACTCCCGATGGGTTGAGCGGGCAATGCCAGTAACCATCAACTGCACAGATGCTTTCATCCGACGTGGCAGCGAGCAGGCACCACAGTCGCGAGGCACCTTTGAACGCGCTCTAACGGTTCGCAATTCTGCTGCACGGGCTACATGCATACACCGCGCGCGAAGCGTGCGCCACATTGCCAACCCGTGTCAGCAGCAATTGCTTGTTAGGAGGCCGTGGTCGGCCCGCCTCCCTCGA
>JAOUPR010000031.1 GCA_029879725.1 Gemmatimonadota bacterium
TCTTGACCAGCCACGACCGGGGACTCACCTGGACCGTCCAGGATCTCCCCCTGGTGTCGGCGGAAGCGGCCGGGGCCACCTCGGTGGAGATGGGCCCCGACGGGTTCGGGTTCGTGGCCGGCGGCGCCATCGGGCTCCCTTTCGCCGGTGCCCGGGTGTCGGTGTCGCGCGATGCGGGGACGACGTGGACGGCAGCCGGTGAGCCCGCGCTGATCGGGCCCATCTACGGAGCGGCTCGCGCCAATGGAGCGGGCGGACACCTCATGGCCGCGGCGGGCCCGGGTGGGATCAGCTGGTCCCCGGACGGCGGCGCGACCTGGCGGGTGGCCGACACGCGGAGCCACTGGGCGGTCGCCTTCACCGACGACGGAACCGGATGGGCGGTGGGCCCGCGGGGGACGGTCACGCGGCTCGACTTCGAGCACCCGGAAGTCCGCCAGGGCGATCTGGTCGTGGTGGGAGGGCGGCTCTTCTCGGGGATGGAGGACGAAGCGATCTCCAACCCGGGCGTCCTGATCCGCGACGGGGTCATCCTGGCCATGGGGTTCGATGACCGGAACGTACCCGAGGGCGCGGAAGTCGTGCGGGTCGCGGATCACGCCACGGTCCTCTCCGGCTTCTTCGACCTGCACGCACACTACGCGCTGGATCTGTTCGGCGAGGGCCGCCTGGGCCGGGTGGACGAGGCGAAGGTCAACGCGGCGGTCTTCCTGGCCAACGGGGTGACCTCCACCTTCCCCGCCGGAGAGGTGACCCCCACCGCCTTCGACGAGGCCGTGGCCGCCATCGCGTCCGGTGAACGGCCCGGCCCCCGCATCCACCGCTCCGGCGCGTACTTCGGATCGTGGCGCGCCGGGTGGGACCACGGCGCCATGACGTCCGACTCCATCCGGGCGGAGGTACGGTACTGGGCAGGCCGGGGCGTGCGTGGCTTCAAGGCCAAGGGGATCCGGCCGGCGCAGCTCGAAGTCCTCATCGACGAGGCCCATCGCTTCGGACTCACCGTGACGGGACACCTGGACTCGGGGTTCCGCGACAGCGTGAATCCCCGGGACGCCATCGCCATGGGAATCGACCGGGTGGAGCACTTTCTGGGTGGGGACGCGACTCCGGCCGACCGCTCGGCGTACGCCTCCATCGAGCGTTTCGACCTGGACGATCCGGAAACCCGCCGGCTCATCGACGAGCAGGTCGGCCGGTTCGTCGACGGAGGAGTGTTCTTCGACGCGACGCTGCACACCTACGGGTATTATGCCGAACGCGACCCGGAGGTGTTCCCGTATTTCCGTGACGAGATGGGAATCCTCACACCCTATGCGCGCTCTGTGGTGGAGGCACGCCTCCCCATGGATCCCAACGAGCAGTTCGGACGCATCTACCGGGTGAAGCACGGAACCGTGCGGGCCTTCGTGGAAGGCGGAGGGGCGCACCTTCTGACCGTGGGCACGGACCACCCGAGTTGGGGAGAGTACTTCTCGGGCTTCGCGCTCCACCGGGAGCTTCACGCCCTCTCCCGAGCGGACGTTCCGAACCACGTCGTCCTCCGGGCCGCCACCGCCAACGCGGCCCGGGCGTTGGGCCTGGGCCACCGACTCGGCACCATCGAGCCCGGGAAACTGGCCGATCTCGTGGTGGTGGACGGCGATCCCCTCGCGGACATCACCGTGACCCGGAAGCTCCTGCACGTGATCCGCGACGGGAGGGTGTACGACCCGGCCGCGCTGCTGGACTCCGTACGAGGAACGTTGGGACCGGTCGGGCCGGAGGAAGCGGCCGCGTGGGGGGCCGGGCTCCCATGATCCACCACCTCACCGTCCAAACCCGCGGCAAGGGCCTCCACGAGATCACCGCCGAACTGCAGGACGCGGTGCGATCGAGTGGCGTGGCGGAGGGTCTGTGCACCGTGATGATCCAGCACACCTCCGCCAGCCTCACCATCCAGGAGAACGCAGATCCTTCGGCGGCCCGCGACCTGGAGGCGTGGCTGGACCGCCACGTCCCGGAAGGAGATCCCCACTTCACCCACACCCACGAGGGTCCCGACGACATGCCGTCGCACATCAAGGCGGCGCTGACCGCCACCACCCTCTCCATCCCGGTGGTGCGGGGGGTGTTGGCCCTGGGAACGTGGCAGGGAGTCTACCTGTGGGAGCACCGGCGACGCGGATCGCTCCGCCGGTGCGTGGCGCACGTGGGGGGGTGAAGCCCGTCGAGGGGGCTTCTAGTCTCGCGGAGTCTGCTCCGCGGTGGGGTTCCCCAGGTCCATGACCACCTTCCAGGACCCGTCCGGCTGCCTTCTCCAGATGGTGACATAGCGCCCCTGAGCCACCGTCACCTCCCCGTCGGCACCGACCCTTTCGGACCGGTACGCACCCGTGGTCCAGCCGAGATCACCCGATGCGGCGATGTCCGCCCGCAGGGGCTCCCATGTCAGGGAGACGGTGGGATCGTCCAGGCCGGCCATGATCTCCCGGATGGCGTCCCATCCCCGGATTTCACCGACGTCGGGCAGGATCTGGGACCCGTCCGCCGCGAACCAGGACACCCACGCCTCCCGCCCGGACTCGGCCACATCGGCGGCGAAGGCCCGATCGGCCTCCATGAGCACGGAGGAGTCCGGAGGCGTGGAGTCGCCACCCGAGCATCCGGCCACGAGGAGCGCTCCGCATACGGCCTCAACGATGCACCCACGTCTCCACGGGGACGCACTCCTCACGGATGCACCCCTCGCACCCGCCCCCATAGCCCCGGGTGCGCCCTCCACAGGAACACGGCGCCGCCCACGGCGGCCAACGTGTTCACCGTCACGATGGTCCACACCGGGAGGAGCGGAGCGACGTCCACGGTCAGCCGGGAAGCCGCCCATACGGTGATCACGTATCCGCCCAGCATGACGAGCGACACGACCATCCCGCGCTCGGGGCGATCCTCGACCCGGGCGACCATCCATGCCACGAAGAGCCCGACCGCCAGCGCCGCCACGAGGTGGACGAAGTTGTACGCGACCATGGCGCCGACATCCGCCGGGATGGGCAGTTGGAGGATCGCCGGGTCGCGCACGCCCCTGAAGACGACCTTCCCGAGGAGGTTCAGCGTGAAGACGAGCCCCCGACCCGCGAGGAGGTCGAACAAGGTGTAGAAGGCGGCCACGGCCGCATAACCGATGAGTCCGACGGTCACGCCTTCACGTACCGCTCTTCCGTTGAGTGCCATCACGAACCTCCTTGCCACATCAGCCGAGGATCACCGACAGGTCCCGACCATACTGCCGCGCTCGGGGAAGTCGGCGCAAGGACCGACTGCCCCGGGGTGCGCCCCGATCCCGTATCCGGCCCGGAGCCCGAGGCGCCTCGGGCTCCGTTTCGCCTGACTTCTGTCCCTTCCGGAATATCCCACGTACGTTTCTTCATACATGCAGGTGGGTTGGACCTCCATCGCAGGTCGCCATGATTCCCGCTCCCATCGGACCCGCTGCCCGGCACCTCCTGTTGGTGCTCTTCATGACCGTCGCCTACGCCCCGGCGGCCGCGGCCCAGGGCATCCTCTTCGTCCGTGTGTCGACCACCACGGGGCCGGTGGCCGGTGCCACCGTCGAGGTGATCTTCCAGGAGACGCCGCTGGCCCGCCTCGTCACGAGCGACGCCGGCACGGCCACGTTCGGCGCGTTACCCGGAGGGACCTTCTCCGTGCGCGTCGAAGCGCTGGGACACCGACCGTTCTTCCAGGAGGGGGTTCGCGTGGTCACCTCGTCTTCCACGGTACTGGAGGTGACACTGGAGACCTCTCCCATCGAGCTCGAAGGGCTCACCGTCCGGTCGGAGCGCGTCCAGATCCAGAGGGAGAATACCGAGTTCGGTAGCCGCGTGGACGAGAAGGCCATCGAGTTGCTCCCCGTGACCTTCGACGCGAGGGATCTGGTGGCCCTGACTCCCGGCGCACGTGCCGACAACGTGTGGGGCGGTGCGAACTTCCAGGCCAACAGCTACCGCATCGACGGGCTCTCCGTGAATCACCCCGGTGTGGGTGGGGACCTCATCAAGCCCAACATCAACTGGATCGATCGCATCGAGGTGCGCGGCCTCGGCGCCGGCGCCGAGTACGGCGGGTTCCAGGGCGGCCTCATCGATATCACCACCAAGCGTGGGAGCAATGCGTTCCAGGGAACGTTCCGAACGTCCTTCGAGAACGAGGCCCTCAACTCGTCCAACCTCATCGATACCGAGATCGGCCTCGAGGTGCAGGGACGATACGACGTGGAAGGAGACGTCGCGGGCGCCCTGGTGCAGGACCGGCTCTTCTTCTACGGATCGGCTCAGCACATCCGGCAGGACCGGCGGGTCTTGAACCATCTACGGCAGGTGGACGGGATGTTCTCGCCGTCTCTCGAGGAGGGCCAGGAGTCCAAGCTCTTCGGCAAGCTCACCTGGATCCCCGGACCCCGACACGAGGTCGAGGCCTCGGCAGCCTACCTGGACACCCGCGCCGAGAACTACGGGGCCACCGGATACGAGGCCCCCGGATCCGCACACAGGTACTCGGCTCCCACCTGGCTTCTGAGCAGCACATGGAAGACCACTCTGGGCGAGTGGGGCGTCGTGGAAGCAGGGGTGAATCGTTTCTCTCGCGACGAGCGGTACGATCCCTACGGGGGAGAGACGATGCCGGGAATCAGGAATTTCGCGCTCTGGCCGCCGTACACCGCCTACCAGAACAACCCGTTTTCCCTCCGCAGTGCGCCGGCGAGCACGTCGGGGCACGTTCAGGGGTCCTTCCGCTTCACCACCGGCGAGCTCGCGCACGTGGTGAATTTCGGCGCGGAGATGACGCACGGCAGCTTCGTGAACCGACGTACCCGCAACGGCGGGATGACCTGGCTGCCGGTCGGGCTCCCGACCTTCGACCCTGAAGACCCTGCGACCTGGAGTCACTCCAGCGTGAACTGGGTCGCCACCCAGTGGGGAGGGGAGGTCCGCCTCGACGCGGATGTCGCCAACTCCGCCGTCTACGCGCAGTCCTCGCTCTCTGTGGGATCGCGGGTCGTCCTCACTCCGGGCGTGCGGTGGAACCGCTGGCAGGGTTGGCTCACACCACCCTCGGGTGAGCGATTCCTGGGAGTGGAGGACCAGGCCGGGGACCTCCGACTGGGCGCCTCCGTGGATCTCGTCTCCGACGGTTCCTTCGTGTTGAAGGGACACTGGGGACGGTACCACCAGGACCTGATCACCCAGATGTTCGATCGTGTGGCCGGGAGCAACGTGTTCACCAACGAGGAGATCTGGTATTACCGCGGGCCCCGCCCCACGGACCCCACCACGACCTTCACCCGCGCACAGCGGGACTCCCTCGCGGGCGAAGGGCTCTTCTCGCTGGAGAGCGTGATCTCCCTCAACGAGACGGGCCCGCTCCTGGATTACTCACAGCCCTATATCGACCAGTGGCTGGTGGGCGTCGAGAAACAGTTCGGGAGCAGCGTGAAGCTCGAGATGCTCTACACCCGGCGCAACAACCACGACATGGTGGCTCTGGTGGATCTGAACCGGGAGAGCAACTACACGCGCTTCGACTACGTGCGGGTATACGATGGAGGAGGACAGCTGATCCCCTACCAGGGCGGGAGCCTGTTCCTGCGAGAGCTGTGGATTCCCAACTACGTCCTCAGGGAGAGGTTGGTGTGCCTGTCCCGCGCCGACTGTACCGACGTTCCCGGAGTCCCGGGGATGAGCTATGCCGACACGGTCGACCTCACCTGGGATCCCCGGTACGTGCTGACGAACGCCCCGGGAGCGGAACGGACCTTCGGCCAGTTCCAGTTCTCGGTGGAAGTGGCGCGGCCCACCTGGGGCGCGTCGTTCTCGGCGGTCAACACGAGACTTCGTGGGAACCTGGACAACGTGAGCGGATACACCGACCCACACACGTACGATGCCGGACCCTTCGTGCGGGTGAACGAGGGCGTCAACGCCTACGGGTGGCTGGACAATTTCGCCCACGTGGAGTGGAAGCTCTCCGTGTGGGGAGACCTTCCGGGAGAGATGAGGGGCGGGGCGTTCTGGACCTACCGGACCGGAGACCACTACTCGCCGGAATTCCGGATCTCGGGGATCGGACTCTTCCGGTACCGCGTGGGCACGGGCGCCTTCACGGGCGTGGGCGGCACGACCTCCACGGGCCAGGAGCTCGATTACCGCTTCATGGGCCCACTGGAGAACCACTACGTCTTCATCGGTCCACGAGGGCGCCCGACGCTGAGGCGGAGGGCCAATCTGGATCTCCACCTGGAGCGCGCCTTCGATCTTCAGGGGCGCCAGGTCGCGGCGACCCTCGACGTGTTCAACGTCACGGCCGACGAGTCCATCGAGGCCGTGCAGACCATGGCGAACAACGGGCGAGACTGGTGGCCCTCCCTCGAAAGAGCCTGGAACAGCACGCCCACCAACATGTATTTCATGGCTCCGCTGGAACGGGTGCCGCCACGGACGCTGCGATTCGGGATGAAGGTGTTCTTCGGCGCCTCGAACCCCTGAGGCCGCCTACCCCCCCACCCCGATGGCCGCCCGGATGGCGGCAGCGGTCTGGTCCACCCGCCACTGCATGAGCTTCCGCCCCACCTCGAGGGTGCGCTCCACGGGGAGGAGGCTCACCCCGTCGTTCACGGCGAGGCCGGCCTCGATGCGCTCTTCCAGCCGGACCGTGGTGGGGTCGGTGAGCATCTGCATGGCGGTGAGCCAGTAGAAGTCGTGGAAGGGATCCTTGTGGGGCATCACGACTCCGAGGTCGTCCGTCATGTACCGCTCCACCCCCTCGTTGTCGTAGAACTCGGGGATGTAGTGGGCGACGGTCCCGCCCCACCGGTCGTTCAGGCGCTCGGCCACGTTGGCCATCCCTCGCTGGTTCCCGCCGCTGTCGCCGATGTAGATGATGTGCTCGAATCCGTGCGCCCGGAGGCTGCTCCCCACGTCGTCCAGAACGGCCTCGAACGTCTCCGCGCTCAGGGAGATGGTGCCCGGGTAGCGCATGTGCCCCGTGGGCGGGTCGATATCACCTTCGGGCACCAGCTTGATGATGGGCGCGCAGAGGGCGTCCCCCAACTCCCGCGCCAGCCAGTCGCACGCGGTCATCAGGACGTAGTTGTGCTTCCCCGTGGCCACGTAGGGCCCGTTCTGTTCGATCCCACCGGTGGGGATGATGACGGTGCGCTTCCCCGCCGCCATGAGATCCCGGACCTCCATCCATGTGAGCTCCTCGATCCACACGGATTCGTGCATGTCGATGGGGCGGGGTTGGTTGAGCTCCTCCTGGCTGAGCGTCTGCTGCGCTGTGGCGGGTGCCGCCAGAACTGCCGCCAGCACCACGGCGGGCGCGACGATGCGGAGGTGGGTCATGGGAACTCTCCGGAAGGTTGTGGTCGGATCGGGGACCACGTTACCACCCGCCGGCATCTACGGCGAGGGGGGCGGCCGGATCACCGGCCGCCCCCCTCGCACACCACCCGCCTGCCACCGCGATCGGGTCAGTCCACCCCGTTCTCTCCCGCCTTGCGCAGGATGAGCTTGTGGGCGCGCAGGCGCAGCGCGTTGATGCGGATGAAGCCGCGCGCGTCTTCCTGGTCGTAGCCGCCGGCCACGTCCATGGACGAGAGCTCCTGGTCGTACAGCGAGCTCGCGGAGCTCCGACCGCGGCATACGACGTTCCCCTTGAACAACCTCAGATGCACCTCGCCGGTGATGAGGCGCTCGGACTGGCGGAACGCGGCCTGGATGAAGTCCATCTCGGGCGAGAACCAGAATCCGTTGTAGATGATCTCCGCGAACCGGGGAGAGAGCATGTCGCGCAGGCGGAGGACCTCCCGGTCCATGGCGATCCCTTCCAGGTCACGAATGGCCGCGTGCAGGATGGTGCCGGCGGGGGTCTCGTAGACGCCCCGCGACTTGATCCCGACGAAGCGGTTCTCCACGATGTCGATGCGCCCGATCCCGTGGATCCCGCCCTTGTCGTTCAGGTAGTCGAAGAGCTCCACCGGATCGGTCAGATCCACTCCCTCGCCGGGGCACACCACCCGCACGGGGATGGCGTCCTGGTAGTGGATGGTCAGGTCCGTGGGCTCGTCGGGCGTGTCTTCCAGGGCGCGCGTGAGCTTGTACATGTCCTCCGGCGGCACCGCGGCGGGATCCTCGAGCATCCCCGCCTCGTAGGACCGGTGCATGAGGTTCTCGTCGCTGGAGTACGGCTTCGCGGCCGTGGCCTCCACCTGGATGCCGTGCTCTTCGGCGAACGCCAGGAGATCCTTCCGCCCCTGGAACCGGTTCAGGAACTCCCGCTCCTTCCACGGAGCGATGATCTCGAGGCTCGGAGCCAGGGCCGCGAAGGCGAGCTCGAAGCGGACCTGGTCGTTCCCCTTCCCCGTGGCGCCGTGGGCCACCGCCTGGGCGCCCTCGTCCAGGGCGATCTCCACCTGCCGGCGCGCGATGACGGGCCGGGCCAGCGACGTGCCCAGGAGATAACGGTTCTCGTAGACCGCGTTCCCGGCTATGGCGGGGAAGATGAACTCGGTGACGAACTCGCGCTGGAGGTTCTCCACGAAGACCTTGCTCGCTCCGGTCGTCCGGGCGCGCTCGGCGATCTCGTCCATGTCCTCCTGCTGCCCGACGTCGGCGACGTACGCGATGACGTCATAGCCCCGGAGCTGCAGGTCCTTGAGGATGCAGGCGGTATCCAGACCGCCGCTGTATGCCAGCACAACCTTCTTCTTCGCCACGGTCACTCCAGGGATCGTTGGTGGAACGTGGGAATACTCTCGCAATTCCAGGGGGATTGCGCTACGGGTCGGGCGGACAGGGTCCTGGTCACGTCCCCACCAGCCCGGGGGGCAGGCAGTCGCGCACCCGGAGCGGACGGCGATCCTCGGGGTTCAGCGGGCACCAGGAGGTGGTGGCCCGGGCCAGGACCGTCCCGTCGGCCTCCCGGCACAGCTCGGTGTGCCGGTCCGAGAGCGTCCGCGTCCCGCCCTCCACCCAGGTGCGCGCCACGACCCGATCCCGGAGAAGGGCGGAGCTGCGGTACTCGATCTCGTGGCGAACCACCACCCACACCACCCGACCCCGGAGATCCAGGTCCGCCACGGCCTCCCAGTGCCGGGTCGCCACGTCCTGGACCCACCGCAGGTAGACCAGGTTGTTGACGTGCCCCAGGTCGTCGATGTCGTCGGGGGATACGGAGTAGACGTACTCGAAGACGGGAGAGCGCACCGCGGGCCTCGCGCTCACCTCTCCGGAGGCGCCGGTGGACGCCGGGCCTCCTCCACGATCCGGGCGAACCGGACGTCACCTCTCACGGGATCCCAGACCGGATCCGTGCGGAGGCCGACGGGGGATCCCGCATCCGCCGCCGCGGCCCGGGCCAACGACTCGATTGCGCCTTCCACGTCGCCGGACCCGGCGCGGACCGCGGCCAGAAAGGCCTGGGATGCCCCATCGGGGCCCGGCGGCTCCATGCGGAGCCATTCCATGAGCGCGGCCCAGTACCCCGAAGCTCCCCGGGATGCGACTCCATCCACGACGGCTCGCACGACCTGTTCGTCGGGAGCCCCGTTCGCGCCGGTCTTGGCCCATCGTCGGACCGCGGAGACGGCCTCGTCGGTGGCGCCGTCCGCCATGTATGCCTGCACCAGCAACTCCCACGCGCCGGAACCCATCGGATCCAGCTCCACCACGTCCTCGGCGGAGATCGCCGCCTCGGCGAACTCCCCGAGCTCCATGAGGCCACGCGTCAACTGAAGGAGCTGGGCTTTGGGAATCCCGGCCTTGGCGGCGGGAACATCCAGCCACATCTCCTCGATGCTCCGGCCCAGTCGCGTCGTGGCCGTCCGCACCGGCGCCGAGGTGCCCTTGCTCCCCGCCGGCCCGGACGGGAGGTCGAGCTCGTGCATCGTCCGCGTGATCCCCGACAACACTTCCAGCGCCACCTGTGACACGGAATCCAGCAGGACGGCGCGCTCCGCGTCCCGCCGCGCCAGTTCGAGCTCGGTGGAGTTCATGGCCGGGTCCGCCAGCCCCGCCAGGAAGCGCGAGCCGGCCATTCCCGCCACGGCGGGCGCGAACTCCGGGTCGATCTCCACCGCCCTGGAAAAGGACTCGAACGCCGCCCGGAATCCCTCGGGGGTACTCCGTTCCATCTCGTGCGCTCCCCGCAGATAGGCCTCCTGTGCCTCCGGGCGTACGCTCCGGGACGCGGTCTGCACCAGAGCCGAGCTCTCCCGGGGCGTGATCCTGGCCTCCACCCGACGCGCGATGTCCAGAGCGACTTCGCTCTGGACGGCGAGGACCTGCTCGACCCCGCGGTCGTATTGCTTGGTCCAGATGTTGGTGCCGCTGGCCGCGTGGATGAGGTGCACCGTGATACGCACCTGGTCGCCTTCACGGCGGATGGACCCCTCGATGACCGCGTCGGCCCTCAGGCCGCGCCCCATGACGTCCCGGGCCGTTCCGGTCCCGGCGTACCGCATGACCGCGGACCGTGACACCACCCGGAGTCCGGCGATCTGGCTCAGGCGCGTGATGAGCTCATCGTGCATCCCCGCCACGAAGTATGCCTCGCTCTGCTCTGCCGAGAGGTCGTCGAGGGGGAGAACCGCGAGGGAGCGCACGGGCACTTCCGGATCGTACGCGGCCAGGACCACCTCCCGCCCGCCTTCCTGCGTGGCGTCACTCCCCACCTGGATCGGCGAGAAGACTCCCTGGTCGCGCAGCCAGAGCGCCAACACCCCCACCGACACCAGGGTCACGCCGAGGAAGGCCACGCGGGGAAACAGGAGCGAGTACCGCCCCGACGCACCCCCGGGTAGCTCCTCCGTACGACGGATCCCGTCCGCGGTGAAGTCGAACACCCAGGCGGCCGCGGCCGCGGGAGGAAACGCCAACGTCACCGCCACCACCAGGATCCGGATCGCCGTCGGTCCGAGTCCGAAGGCCGGGAAGACGATCTCCGCGACCTGGAGGAGCACGAAGGCGGCCGCCGCGTAGGCGAGCGAGAAGCGGGCCACGTGACGTCTCCGGATCTCTTCGAGAAACCGTCGGAGGCCTGCGGTGGAGTGGTTTCGGGTCATGGAAGCTGAGCTACGGGTAGTGCCTGGTCGGACGAGGCCCGGTGGGACGAGGCCCGATCGGACAAGGATAGACCCCGGCGGGTCGATCCGAAACGTCCGGACGCCACCTACGCACGATTACGTATGGGGCCACCCGGGCGTATCCCCCTTCTTTGGCATGGGCACCGCACCCCCTTCCCATCCATACACGGAGGATTCTCGTGACGGACACCACCCTGACGATGGAACGACGCGAACTCGGACGCACGGGCCGGACGGTGGGCATCCTCGGGCTGGGCGGAAACCGCCTGCTCGCCACTCCGGGGAAGCAATCAGAGGCTCACGCGCTCATCGAGGCGGCTGTGGAGATGGGCGTGAACTATTTCGACACGGCTCGCGTCTACGTGGAAAGTGAACGCTACCTCGGGCGCGCGCTCCGCCACCGCCGGCCGGACGTGTTCCTCGCCAGCAAGACCCACGCGCGGCGGCGGGATGACGCTCGCGTCCATCTGGACATGACGCTTCGGCGCCTCGAGACCGACTATCTGGACCTGTGGCAGCTCCATGACGTGCGCACCCACGAAGAGGTGGATGCCATATTCGCTCCGGGTGGCGCCATCGAGGTCCTCGCCGAGGAGAAGGCCCGCGGACGGGTGCTCCACCTCGGCGTGACCGGCCACCGAGCCCCCGACGTGATCCGACGGTGTATCGAGTCGTTCGAATTCGATACGGTCCAGATCCCGGTCAACCCGGCCGAGTACTACTATCGATCCTTCATCGACTCGGTGATTCCGGCCGCCCGTGCGCGGGGGATGGGGATCATCGGGATGTACGCATACTGGGGCGGGCGAGTCCGGCATCTCCCGGAGTTCGAGACCGTGGAGCCCTTCCTGCGGTTCTCCCTGTCGCAGGACGTGTCCTCCGTGCTGGTGGGGTGCGACGGCATCGCTCAACTCGAGGCGAACGTGGAGTACGCCTCCCGTTTCGAGCCCATGCCCGCCGCCGAACAACGCGCGATGACGACGCACATGGCCCCATACGCCAACTCCCTCATGTACTACAAGTTCTGAACGCTCCTCCACGGCACGCGGCTCCCCTCCGGCGATACCCTTGACCCGGGCGGGTGAGTAGATGAGATTGTCTTTGTTGAAAATGGTTCTCAATCGCATCTACTGAATAAAACGACCATTGCTCACCCTGTTCCACTCCTCCCTCGCCACGGTGCTCCTGGCCACCGCGCTTCCGGACACCGTCGTGCGCGAGGCCTACGTGATGGGTACCGTCCTCCGGATCAAGGTGGAGGCCGCGAGCGACGTGGAGGCCTTTCGGTCCGCGGAGGCCGTGTTGGCCGAAGTCGAACGCCTCGACGGGCTCCTGAGCACATGGGACCCCGCCAGCGAGATGAGCCGTCTGAATCGGGCCACTCCGGGCACACCCACGGCCATGAACGCCGAGGTGGCCGCGCTCCTCTTCGAAGTCGAGGAGTGGACCCGTGAGACGGGGCGGGCATTCGACCCCGCCGTGGGCGCACTCGTGGACGCCTGGGATCTGCGCGGAGCCGGACGCATTCCCGGACCGGACGAACTCGACGCGGTCTCCCGCGCCACCGGCTCCCGGGGAATGGCGATCGATCGGCGCGACACCACGAGCACCCGGCAGGACGCCCGCGCATGGATCGACACCGGCGCCTTCGGGAAGGGCGCCGCTCTGCGTTCCGCTCGCAGGATCCTGGCCGGGTCCGGAGCTTCGCGTGCGTTCCTGGACCTCGGGGGCCAGGCTCTCGTCTGGAGTCGTGGCGTGAGCGCTCCGACCCCCCGCTCGGTGTGGGTGGCGCATCCGGACCAGCGGTCCACGGCCACCATCCGCCTCGACCTCGACGGAGTCTCGGTCGCCACCAGCGGCACCTCGGAGCGCTTCGTCGACGTGGGCGGACGGCGCCTCGGTCACATCCTCGACCCGCGGACCGGATTCCCGGCTCCGGCATGGGGAAGCGTCACCGTGGTGCACGCGGACCCCATGGTAGCAGACGTCCTGGCCACGGCCCTCTACGTGATGGGACCCGTAGAGGGGCTGGCCTGGGCAGAGAAGAGAGGCACGGCAGCCCTCTTCCTCCTCGAGACGGCGGGAGACATCGAGCCCTCCTGGACGACTTCCATGGAGGCCTGGCTCGGTCCCGCCACGATTCCATCTACTCAATGGCAATAAGAGTCATGACCGTCATAGCCAGAACCGCCAGCACGTTCCTCGTCGCCGTCGCCGTCCTTCTTCCGGCACCCGCCCGCAGCGCGGCCCAGCAGGCCGACTCCACCCGTATCGTCGAGTTGGAGCGTCGCCTCGACGCGGTCACCCGCGAGTTGGAGCGCATGGGGCTGGGGAGCGACGTCGTGACCGCGGACTCCGCCGTGCACGGCTTCGGACCCGCGGCCTCCAAGGTCTACCACACCAACCGCGGCGTCTCCATCGGCGGATACGGTGAGATCCTCTACGAGAACCACGCCGGCGAGCGCCAGGACGGCACTCCCGCCAGCGCCGTCGACCGCTTCGACGCGCTGCGCGTCATCGTGTACGTGGGGTACAAGTTCAACGATCGCCTCCTCTTCAACTCCGAGATCGAGATCGAGCACGCCAACGAGATCGGGCTCGAGTTCGGGTACCTGGACTACCGGGTCGGCGACAACGTGGGGATCCGGGCAGGGCTCCTCCTCGCTCCCCTCGGACTGGTGAACGAGCTCCACGAGCCGCCGGTATACCTGGGAACCGAGCGGCCCATCACCGAGAGCGTCATCATCCCCACGACGTGGCGTGAGAACGGGATCGGACTGTTCGGAGACGCCGGCGACTTCGCGTGGCGGCTCTACGTGATGAATTCCTTCGACGGAACGAAGTTCACCGCGGACGGGCTGCGGGGAGGGCGTCAGAAGGGAGCCAAGGCCACCGCCGAAGACGTCGGATTCGCCGGCCGCGTCGACTACACCGGACGCCCGGGACTCCTGGTGGGCGCGTCGTCCTTCGTGGGGAACACGGGCCAGAACCGGGAGGCGGCCGGTGAGACCGTGGATGGGCGCCTGATCGTGTGGGACCTCCACGCCGACTACAAGGTGAACGGATTCGACCTGCGGGCGCTGGTCGCCGGCGCGCGCATCGAGGACCCCTTCTCCCTGAACGCCCTCATCGGCCTGACCGGAAGCGACGCGGTGGCGGAGGACATGTTGGGATGGTACGTGCAGGGCGGATACGACGTCCTTCGCGGCACCGCCTCGGAGCACCAGCTCGTTCCGTACGTCCGGTACGAGAGGGTGAACACCCAGCGCGGGATGGTGAGCCCCTTCACGGCCGACCCCGCCACCGACCTCACCGTGGTGTCGCTGGGCGCGGCATGGAAGCCCGTGCCCCAGGTGGTCTGGAAGCTGGACTACCAGCTCCACTCCAACGGAGCGGACACCGGCACGGACCAGTGGAACGTGCAGATGGGGTGGCTCTTCTGATGCGCACGCTCGCCGTGGCGGCCGTCCTTCTCGCGACGGCCGCCGCGCCGGGGGGCGCCTCGGCTCAGGGCCTCACGCAGGACGAGGCGCTGCGCCTGGCATTCCCCACGGCGGACGCCGTGGAGCGCCGCACCGCCTACCTGGACGACGCTCAGCTCGAACGCGCCCGCGCGCTGGCCGGAACCGGGGTGGAGGTGAAGACCACCGTGGTCACGCATTACGTCGCCACGGTGGCCGGCGCTCCCCTGGGCGTCGCGTACTTCGACCCGCACCGTGTACGGACCCTCGCCGAGGTCCTGATGATCGTGGTGGACCCCGACGGGCGGATCCGCCGAATGGAGGTGGTGTCGTTCCGGGAGCCGCCGGAGTACCGGCCTCCCCCGGGATGGTTGGCCCAGTTCCACGGCCGCGAACTGGACGGAGACCTCTCCCTGAAGGGGGAGATCCCGAACATCACGGGAGCCACGCTCACCTCCGGTGCCGCCACCGACGCGGCCCGGCGCGTGCTCGCCCTCCATGCCGTCATCGATCCCTTCGCCTCCAGCGCCGGGGACGAGGACTCACGATGAACCCGTTCCAACGCCGCCTCCTCTGGAGCAGCTCCCTCCTCACGGGGATCACGGGGCTGGTGTACTTCTGGATGAAGTACGCCATGGAGCCCACGGACCCCTGGGCGGTGATCAACCACCCCCTCCAGCCCTGGGTTCTGAAGGCGCACATCCTGGTGGCGCCGGTGATGGTGTTCTCGGTGGGCCTCATCGGCGCCACGCACATCTGGCGGCACTACGCTCAGCGCGTGCGCGTGGGAAGACGGTCGGGACTCCTGGCCATGTGGGTGCTCCCCGCCATGGTGATGACCGGATACCTCGTCCAGGCGGTGACACACGAGGGATGGCTCGTCGTGATGGCCTGGACGCACATCGGCACCGGGAGCGCCTACCTGGCCTCGCTCGTACTCCACCACCGGGTGTTCCGGACGGCGCCCATGGCCGTGGCGCCCTCGCGCGGGAGGGTGGCCGATCCGGTGTCCGCGGGTTATTCCACCATGACTCCGGAAGCCTTCGAACCCCGTGCACGGAATGGAAACACCATGTCATCGCCTCGGTCCACACTCACTGCCCTTCTCCTCGCCGTGCTGGCAATCCCCGCGTCCGCCCAGCAGGCCCAGCGTGCCACCGGCCCCGTGATCCAGTCGGGTGGCGCCGTGT
Source organism: Gemmatimonadota bacterium (assembly GCA_029879725.1). GTDB lineage: Bacteria > Gemmatimonadota > Gemmatimonadetes > Longimicrobiales > Gaopeijiaceae > JAOUPR01. The sequence continues at coordinate 15,774 of JAOUPR010000031.1, forward strand.
TCGAAGTGTCCGACCCGGACTTTCCCACACGCATGGACATGGAGTACCGCATCGCGTTCGAGGTGGCCGACGCCTCTCCGGGAGAGGACCAGCTCAACGCCTCGCTCAACACCGTCGCGCGCTTCCTGAACATGCACGCCGGCGCGGGGATCCCCCGCGACCGCATCCACGCGGCGGTGGTGGTGCACGGGGCGGCGGGGCCCGAACTCCTGGACAACGACGCGTTCCGAGCACGTACCGGCCGGGACAATCCCAACGTGAAGCTGGTGGAGGAACTCCTGGCGGCCGGTGTCCAGATCGTCCTCTGCGGGCAGACCCAGGCATCGCGGAACATCCCCCGCGAAGGCCTCATCGACGGCGTGCAGGTGGCTCTGTCGGCCATCACGGCGCTCTACACCTTCCAGACGGACGGCTACCAGGTCAATCCCTGGTAACCGCGGGGCGCCGCGGCCGCGACCCGGTCCGGCGAATCACTCCCCGTGAAGAACGGGGTCCGGGCCTTCGGCCCCGGACCCCGCCCCTGACGCTTGAGCCCCCTCAATCCCTGTACGGATCCAAGGTGTCTCCCGGCGCCATGCACACGATGAGCGGACGCAGCGTGTGCTGCACCTTCACCGTATCCCCCTGGGCGGCCAACACCTCGGGGAGGCGGCGGTAGGCCTGAGGGGCTTCGTCCAGATCTCCGCCACGCCGCACCACGCCCTTCTTCACCAGCCACCCGCCCATCATCTCGTGGCTGATGAGCCCGGGACGCACCAACTCCCCACGCTTCCACTTTCCCTTCGCCGCCATGCGCCCCATCACCCTCCCCGCCCCGTGCACGGTGGAGAAGAGCGCCGACGCCTGCTTCTCGGTCCCTTCTTCCGACCCCACGAGGATGACCGCGTCGTCACCCATGGATCCACCCACGAATCCACGCTGTCCGGGCCAGGCCGGTGTCGCCCCCTTCCTCACCACGACCAGTTCCTCACCTCCGTGCTCTTCCTTCCACGCGAAGTTGTGGTGGTTGTGCACCAGGTCCAACTCCCTTCCGCCCAGCATGGACACGACCTTACGCGCCACCCATTCGCGTCCCGCGTAGGCGTAGCGGCCCGCGAGGTTCATCAGGGCCCAGTATTCCTCCCCGATCCCCTCGCGGATGTCCAGGAGCACCTCCTTCTCCTGGGCGCGGTCTCCCCAACGCCCACCCTGGGACAGCGCCAGGAAGCCGCTCGCCACGGTGTGTCCGAACCCCCGGCTCCCGAAGTGCACCCCGACCCAGATACGCCCTTCCTCGTCGGCGAACACGTCCACGTAGTGGTTCCCGCTCCCGATGGTACCCAGCTGGCTCCGCGCCTTACCCATGAGGTTGTGGCGGACACCCCGCTTCGTGGGCAGCACGGACCATCCGTCATCCTCGAAGAGCGGATCGTCGACGGGCGCGTCGTCGGCCTGATTCCGCCGTCCGACGCCGAAGGAAAGCTCGTCGAAGAGCTGATCCGCCAGGACGTTCAGCGTGGGATGGGAGGCCACCCGGGTGGGGTCCCGGTCCAGCTCGGCCCGGCCCATCCCCAGGAGGCCGGTGGTGGTGAGGTCCGTCATGATCGCAGCGTTTCCGCACGCGATGTCGAACCCCACCCCCACCACGCTCACCCGGTCGCGATAGGCGGCCACGCCCCCGATGGGCATGACGTACCCCAGGTGGCCGTCCGCCATGAGCGCGGCCATCTCCGCCCGGCTCGCCACGTCGGCGAGCTGGTTCAGGGTGATCTCATCGTGGCTTCCGAATACCGCCGTCACGTTCCCGTCCATCGTTCCTCCCCTTCAGAAGATGGGCTCGCCGTCTTCCCGTTCACTTTCCAGGGCGCGCTGAAGCGCGCGCCACCTTTCGCGTGCGGACATCGTGGACTCCTCGATGGAGCGCACGCTCTCGCTCAGCACCTGCACCTCGGTCCCCTCCAGCGTCCGGAACCGGATCCAGCGAGGACGCCACCTCCGGCGGACCAGGCGCATGAGCTTCCGCCCGACCTCCTCCTCCACGTAGAAGCAGCGCTCCACGGTGATCACGACATGGAAGTCGTTTCCCCGGGGCGCATCCTCCCGCTCGCGCGTGAAGTTCCGAATTCGATTCATCTGGCCCATTGCATCATCTCGGCTGCGGTCCGGGCGGACCGGCCCCGTGGGCCGCGGGAGTGGGAGTCGCGTCAACACCACCCCGGGCTCACGTTGCCGGCCCGCCCTGAAATACGAAACGCCCTGCTCGCACCGGAAGCGAGCAGGGCGTCACGAAGTCGCCACGACGGTGCGCATGGCCGATCAGACCATGGCCCCCCCCTGCTCGCACCCACACGGTGCCCCACACGGATCGGCCTTCCAGCCGCGCCGCGGAATCTCCATGAGAGGTAGATCCGACATGTAGGGTGCTCCCTTGTCCACTTGGCATGGGGCCGGCACCGTGCCGGTCCCAAAAACGAAAAAGCGCGCCTCCGATGTGTCGCGGAAGTCCACCAGGGACCTCCGTGACCGGGCCCGCCTTCGCGGCGGCATCCGGTTCATGACATCGGGACGCGACTCCCAGGCACGCAGTATAAACTCCGGACGTAGGGTGTCAAGAGTTTCATCCACGACGCTCCCCGGGGGGAGTGTCGTGGAGGGCGTGGATCTCCCGATGCGGGACGCCGTCGCGTCCGAGCGGCGCGGACTCCTCAGCGCACCACCCTCCCTGGAGTCCAGGGCACGCCTTCCTCGTCCAGCGACCGGAGGAACGCCGGCATGCGCTCCGCCACCATCTCGTTCACCGCGGCGACCTGCGCGTCCAGGAGCGCGGGAACGGCGGCCAACGCCTCCCTCTCCTGTGCCGTGGGCATCACCGTGGCACGATGGACGCCCGCGGCGACGCCGAGGAGCTGGCGCACGTTGCGCGGGCCGGCCTCGTCCCCACCGAATCCACCCCTCCCGGACCCGCGGAGCACGCGCAACGCCGCGTCGAGGTCGTCGGAGAGCTCGGCGGCGACTCCCGCGAGCGCGTCGGAGACGCTCGACCCCTTCATGGCCTCGCGGGCCTGGTCAAACTCCCCCTTCAACGCCTCCGCCTGACGGAGCGCCATGGAGAAGCGCGCGTCCAGCTGGAGTTGGTGCATCCGGATCCCGTGCAGTTCGCGGAGCTGAGCGTCGGTGAGGAGCACCTGGAGATCCTTGCGAACGGCGAACGACTCCTCCAGCACCGGGGCTCCCTCCACGGTGAGGCGGGCCGTGTACGTGCCCGGAACCACCATGGCACCACGCACACTTCCGCCGCCGAAGCCTCCACCACCACCCTGGCCCGAGCGCCGCTCTTCCGGTGGACCGGCGTACGGCATGTCCATGCGGAAGTCCCACCGGACGTGATGCAGCCCGGCCGCGTCCGGAGCATCCAACCTGCGCACGACCGCGCCGGCCGCGTCGGTGATCTCCAGAACGACGTCCCGCCCGGCTCCGGGGAGAAGGTAGGACACCGTGGTTCCCACGTCGGGGTTCCGGGCGGCGTAGTCACGGTCCGCCCCGGTACCGCTGGTCCGGGAGGGATCCGGGGTGAAGGCCATCTCGGACTTCACGGGGAAGAGATGCACGCCACCCGACGCCCTCGCCGCCGTCAGGTGCTGCAGGGGGCCCAGGTCGTCCACGAGGTAGAAGCCCCGTCCATGGGTGGCCACGACGAGGGTGTTCTCCCGAGGATGGATGACGATGTCGTCCACCCGCACCGGAGGCATGCCCCCGGTGATGCGGATCCACGAGCCCCCCCGATCCAGCGAGGTGAAGACGCCGAACTCGGTCCCCACGAAGAGGAGGTCCGGGTTCACATGGTGCTCCGCCAACGCCCGCACGTTCCCGACTTCGGGAAGGTTCGCCGTGATGTTCCGCCACGTGCGCCCACCGTCGTCACTCCGGATCACGTAGGGGCGAAGGTCGTTGCTCCGATGACCATCGAAAGTCGCGTACATCACGGCGGCATCGTGTCGGGACAGTCGGACCTTGCTCACGTACGTCGTGTCCGGCACCCCGGGGAAGCGCGTCTGCTTCGTCCACGATCCTCCGTCGTCGTCGGAGATGGCGATGGTGCCGTCGTCGGAGCCCGTGATCAGGAGACCCTCCCGCACGGTCGACACGTCGATGTCGGAGACGTTGCCGAAATCGGCGGTGCCCTGGTGCCGGGACACCGCGTCCTTCGCGGGCACCCCACCCATCATGGGCAAGGCGTCCCGGTCGAGGGCGCGCGTGAGGTCCTCGCCCAGACGCACCCAGCTGTCTCCCCGGTCGGTGCTCTTGAACAGATGGTTGGCCGCGAAGTACACGGTCCGGTGGTCCCAGGGGGAGATCTTGATGGGCGCGCTCCAATTGAAGCGGTACGGCGGCTCACCTTCGGGCGGGATGGGACGGATCCCCTTCCGGTCGCCCGTGCGGCGGTCGTAGCGGAGAATGTTCCCGTTCTGTGATTCCACGTACGCCACGTTGGGGTCCGTGGGGTCGACCGCCGCATAGAAGCCGTCGCCGCCGGCCATACGGAACCAGTCCGCGTTGAAGATCCCCTCGGATGACCGGGTCCTGCTGGGCCCACCCCACGTACTGTTGTCCTGCAGCCCGCCGTACAGCCCGAAGAACGGTTCCGCCATGTCGATCCCCACGGCGTAGAACTGCGAGATGGGGAGGTTGGGCGAGAAGTCCCAGGATTCACCGCGATCATGGGACACGTACAGCCCGCCGTCGTTTCCGAGGATGAGGTGGTCCCGGTTCTCCGGGTTGATCCAGAGGGCGTGCTGATCGGCGTGGACGGAGCGCGCGATGGCCTCCCAGGTCACTCCGCCGTCGGTGGACCGTTGCAGCCGCACGCCGAGGTGGTACACGGTCTCGGGATCCACGGGGTCGACACGGATCTCGCCGAAGTACCAGGGGATGGACGCGACGTCGCTGGTCTTCCGCCAGGACGCGCCCCCGTTGTCCGAACGATAGACACCCTGCTCCGAGCCCTCCACCACGGCGTACACGGTGCGCGGCTGCGACCGCGAGACGTCGAGTCCGATCCGTCCCATGTCCGACGTGGGGAGGCCGTGGGTCGACTTCGTCCAGGTGTCCCCGCCATCCGTGCTCTTCCAGACGCCACTCCCGGGTCCGCCTCCCACGTAGCTGTAGGCGCGGCGCTCACGCTGGTGCGACGCAGCGTAGATCACGTCGGGATCGGAGGGGTCGAGCACGATGTCCGCCGCACCGGTGTGCTCGTCCAACGAGAGGACGTTCTGCCAGGTACGACCTCCGTCCATGGTGCGGAACACCCCCCGATCGCCACCGGCGCCCCAGAGGGGGCCCACCGCCGCGACGTACACGATGTCGGAGTTCCCCGGGTGGACCTTGATCTTGCCGATGTGCTGCGAGGAGCGCAGCCCCATGTGCTGGAAGCTCTCCCCTCCATCCACGGACCGATACACTCCGTTCCCGTAGGACGAGCTGCGCAGGTTGTTGTCCTCTCCGGTCCCTACCCAGACGACGTCCGGGTCCGACGGAGCCACCGCGACCGCCCCGATGGAGGCCACGCCGGTGTCGTCGAAGATCGGCTCCCACGTGACGCCGCGGTTGGTCGTCTTCCATACTCCCCCACCGGCCGAACCGATATAGAACACGGTGCCAAGGCTCGCGCTCCCCGCGCCCCCGACCTCGGCCACGGCGATATCCTCCACCCGGCCGCTCATCACGGCCGGTCCCACCGAGCGCACCGAGACCGTGTTGACCAGGGCCTCGACGGACTGATCCGAAGGGGCCTGTCGGTCCGGAGTGCGTTGCCCCGCAAGGGACAGAGGAGACGTCAGCGCGAGAACGGCGACGGCGCCGGAGACGAATCGGGAGAACATGGCAACGGCCTCATGGTCCAGGTGGAGGAAGGAGACGGGTGGGCCCGCCCCCGGTTGCATCCTCTGGAAGACCCCTCCCGCACGCAAGGTGCTGAGCGGATCGGCTCAGCGCACCTCGACCATGGTGCCTTCGACCATCTCCAGGTAGGCCAGAGCCTTGTTCGCCTTGCGCACGTTGCACGAGTGATATGCGAACGACCCCCCGTTGTTGAGGATCACGCCGGGGTTCACGGAATTGAGCCCCGCCACCACCGTGCCTGCAACGCTCGGGACCTGTCCGTTCCGGTCGCGCATGCGACCCGCCAGTATGATTCCCTCCCAGGTGAATCCCGTCTCCATGAAGATCGTCCCGGTGACGATGAGGGCGCCCCGGCCGGACCAGGCGGAGGTGGCCGTCAGATCTCCGATGAAGCGCACGAGCGGGAAGGAATCGGCGGGGAGCGACGACCACACCGGGGGCGTCCCGTCGAACTCGACGGGAAAACGGGGATCGGAGAGGATGTCCCAGCGAAGGCCGACGCTGTCGTACATGGCCTGGTACGACCCGTAGGTGCGGCTCGGCGGATTACCCTGGAGGGTCCCCCCGTTGCGGGCCGCCACCATCCCGACCCCGATGGCGCCCGCCACGCCGGGGCCGAGGCCTCCGGTGGGACAGTCCGCCGGACTCGCCACGTCCCCCCCCCACGCCCGGGAGAGCCCCCCCATGAACTGGAGGCTGGGTGTGGCCACCATGATGGCGGCCTTGTGCGGGACCGGGGCCATCCGGTGCCAGGCGTACGTCGTGACCACCCGCGACGCGGGGGAGTCCGGGAATCGGGGATCCGTCACCGTCCCCTCCGACCTCAGGAAGTAGAGGTGATTCACCGAATCGGACTCCAGGACCTTGCGGGCCGTCACCGTGGCGAGACCACGCCCGATGAAATAGGACTGGGTATCCGCCATGGCGCCCACCTGCTCGCCCACGAACCTCTCCATCCCCCCGCGGGCCACCGCCAGCGCCTGGTGGGCATCTCGGTTCTGGGTCGCGAGCTCACGTTCGGCGTTCACCACCTGATAACCCACCGCTCCCGCCACCGAGATGGCGAAGAGGAGGAAGACGACCAGCGCCAGCGCGAAGCCGCCCCTTCCCTCCACCGGCCTTCCGGAGGCCCCGCTCATCGGACGTTCCCCAGGGGGATTGTCACGTCCCATCCCGACCGCACCGGGTCCTGGCCGCCCGTCTCGGGAGGGAGCCATCCTCGCGCCGTGACACGGACCGCGTCGATCCTGGCGAGGGACGCACCCGTCACGCTGGCGTTGTAGGCTCCGCCGGAGATCCGGTAGGAGAACCCCGATCCGGCATCCATCCCGGTGGCGAACTCCACCAGCGTATCACCCGCCATCCCCCGGTAGAGCGCCGTGACCGCGGGCTCCAGAGTGGACTGCCGAAAACGGAATTCGGTCTCGCGGTACAACACGAGGACGTCGCCCACCGCCGGCGACGATCCGATGTAGGTACCCAGCGACGTGAGGCGGTGATACTCCCGCGAGGCCCCCAGCGTATCCGCGCCGTTTCCGGCACATGGGGCCGCCCCTCCCATCGCTCCGTTGATCTGTGACCAGCGGGCCGCGTGGAACGACCAGACGCCCGGCGCCGTCCGCACGGCCACACCGCGGACCTCGTTCACGTCCACACCGTCGGCCCCACCCTCGATGTGCACGAATGTGTTGGGCCCAAGGACGGCACACACTCCCACCAGGACCATGGGGCTGCGCAGCACGAGTCGGTCGGGCTCGGCCACGGTGACGCTCCCGTTCAACGAAGAGCGGACTTCCCGGGCCACCAACTCAGTGGCGCTACGGGCGTTGTCCTGAACCTGGACCCGTCGCATCTGAAGCGCGGAGTATCGGTTCTGGACCAGGAAGACCGAACCCACCAACACCACCAGGATGGAGGAGATGGTGAGCGCCACCAGCGTCTCGACCAGCGTGAATCCGCTCCGGGCGCGCATCACCAGCTGTCCGCGGAGTACGAAGTGGCCGAGTACCCGGGCGCCAGCGAGTCCGACGCCACCATGGAGACCTGGATCCGGTACAGCATCCCGGTGACCTCGGTGACGTCCATTCCCCGGGAAAAGGAGAACCGCCCTACACGCACGGTATCCGCGGTGACGCCGAGCACGAGCGAATCGAACGGCAGGGCCACCAGAGAGTCGAGTCGCTCGTGGGCCATGACCACGATCTCCGACGTGACCGCGGACCTCTCCATGCTCCTCGCGAGAGAATCGCCCAGGCGAAGCACGGCCAACACCCCGCCGGCGAAGATGACCAACGCCCCGATGACTTCAATAAGAGTGAAGCCGCCGCGGTCGGTCGCGGAGATACACGGTTCCGGGCTCACTTCCTCTCGATCCTCGACGCACCCATGCTGTTGAAGGACACCTCGTACGTGACGGAGCCGGACGAGAATGTGGCACTTCCCAGCGGGCCCATGGCACCCGTGAGATCGGCCATCCCCCGCGAATCGAAGAAGACCGTGTCGCCGGCAAGGTCCAGCGTCACGCCGCTCAACTCGATGTCCCCGTTCACACCCAACCTCCTGCGCACGACTTCCTTCCCCGAATCCACCGTGGCGATCTCATACCATCGGCTGGCTTCGTAGAAGCGGATCACCACGGTCTCCCGACCGCGCATGGCGGTCGATCGCGCCAGAACCAGATCCCGGGCGAACACCTGTGCGGCCCGGTGCGCCGACGTCCGCGTCATGTAGGCGGTGAACGAAATCGCGACGATGCTCAACATGACCGCGCTCAGTGTGAGCACCACGATCAACTCGAGGATGGTGAACCCGTCGCGCGTATCCCGCGTATCCATTGCCATCTTCGAGCCTCGCACCGATCCGGCGTCTCGGGAAAGGATACCCCTCCCGAGGGCGGATCAACCTCCCTGGATCTTCAGGGAAAGACTCACCAACTCGCGGGCCGCCACGGACGCCGCGGACAGCGTCATGACGTCCTCGGCACGCAACTCGGCGAGGATCCCGCGGTAGCGGTCGACCTCACGGCGGGACGACTCCAGCACCTGCGCGAGAGCGGGCTCGACGTCTCCGGCCTCGCTCTCCCGCCGGATGACCGCGATGGTGATGAGGCGGTGGGCACGGGAGACGTCCTCGGCCAGAGCCTGGGCGGCGCGCTGCTCCCACACTCCCTCGCCGGCCGACGCGAAGATCGTACGCCGGAGCCACGGCACGTCCAGCGACGCGGAGAGCGCGTAGTACGCCTGCCCGGCTACTCCTGGTTCCCCCCCGACTTCCCTCGAGATGTCGAGGATCTCGAGGAGTTGATCGAGGAACCGGAGAACGATGAGGTTCTCGGAGAACGCCCGGTCCGCCCCGAGCTCCAGGACCTCCTTCACCCGGCTCTCGAAGAGGGCCCGGTCCTCGCCATCCACCAGCGCCGGGAATCCGGCCCGCAACGACTGGACCCCGTCGAAGTTGGCTTCCACGACCTCGGTGGCGGACGTCCCCTCCTTCACGTTGTGGAGCACCCAGCGAGTGGTACGCTCCAGCACCCGTGAAAGACCAAGGACCCAACGGTAGGCCACGCGCGCGTTCATGGCGCTCTGTTGCCTCCCCATCTCCTCCATGAGCTCGCCGTGGCCCGCCAGCTGGGAAGCGACCAGCCACGCCCTGACCACGTCCGCCGGATCACGCCCCGTGTCGCGCGCGACGCGGTTCACGAAGGTGGCGCCCATGATGTCGACCAGATCGTTGGTGATCTGCCCGGCGATGATCTCGCTGCGGAGGCGGTGGGCCTTCAGATTCTCCTCCCCGGCGGCGTTCAGCGCCGCGGGCGGGAAGTAGTCGCGAAGGTAGGTCTGCGCCACGGTGGCGTCGGTGAGATCGCTGCGCAGGATCTTCCCCTTGAGCGACAGCTTCGAGTAGGCCAGGAGAACGCACAACTCGGGCCGGGTGAGCGAAGCGCCCCGCTCCTTGCGGTCCACCAGGACCTCCATGGACGGAAGCGCCTCCGACGCCCGATCGAGCTCTCCGTTCGTTTCCAACGCGGTCATCAGGTCACGGAAGTCGTCCATGGACTCGCGGCACCGCACCTCGTCCAGCGAAATGGCGAGACTCTGCGTCCTGTTGTTCTCCAGCACCAGATCCGCCACCGACTCGGTCAGCTCCTCGAGGAGCGTGTTCCGCTCATCCTGCGAGAGCTTGCCCGAGGCCACGGCCGGGGCCAGGAGGATCTTGAGGTTCACCTCGTGGTCCGACATGTCCACGCCGCCGGAGTTGTCCATGGCGTCGGTGTTGATGCGCCCACCCTCGAGGGCGTACGCGATCCGGGCCCGCTGGGTGAGCCCCAGGTTCCCGCCCTCGCCGATCACCTCGCAACGGAGCTCGGACACGTCCACGCGCACGGCGTCGTTGGACGAGTCCCCCGCGTCGGCATGGGTCTCGAAGTCCGCCTTGACGTACGTCCCGATCCCGCCGTTCCAGAGAAGCTCCACGGGAGCCTTCAGGACCGCGCGGATGAGCGTCTCACCGTCCATGACGCCGACGTCTTCGGGAAGGCCCAGGGCGCGCTTCGCTTCCGCGGTGAGCTCGACCTCCTTGGACCCTCTCGGCACGATCATCCCCCCGGCGCTGAGGAGGGAGGTGTCGTAGTCCGCCCAACTCGACCGGCCCATCTCGAAGATCCGCTTGCGCTCCGCGAAGGTGGAGGCGGGATCCGGGTCCGGGTCGATGAAGACATGGCGGTGATCGAAGGCCGCGACGAGGCGGATCTGCTCGGAGAGGAGCATCCCGTTTCCGAAGACGTCTCCGCTCATGTCGCCGATCCCCACCACGGTGAAGGGCTCGGCCTGGATGTTCTTCCCCTTCTCGCGGAAGTGGCGCTTCACGCACTCCCATCCGCCGCGGGCGGTGATCCCCACGGCCTTGTGGTCGTACCCGTTCGAGCCGCCGGACGCGAAGGCGTCGTCGAGCCAGAATCCGTACTCCGCCGACACGGCGTTCGCCAGATCGGAGAAGGTGGCCGTTCCCTTGTCCGCCGCCACCACGAGGTACGGATCGGGAGCGTCGTAGCACACCACGTCTTCCGGCGCCACCGTGGCACCCTCGGCATCGAGGTTGTCGGTGATGTCCAGGAGACCCCGGACCAGCGTGCGGTACTGTGACTTCGCCTCCTTGAACCGCTCCTCGGGATCCTGGAAGGTGCGGCGGGTGATGAAGCCCCCCTTGGATCCTCCGGGAACGATGACGGCGTTCTTCACCATCTGGGTGCGCACCAGCCCCATGATCTCGGTGCGGAAGTCGTCGGGACGGTCGCTCCAGCGGATGCCGCCACGGGCCACGTTCGCGCCCCGGAGGTGCACCCCCTCCATCCGCGAAGAGTGCACCCACACCTCGTACTTCACCCGCGTCGGACGCAGATAGTCCAGCGCCGACGTGGCGAACTTGAACGACACGTACGGAACGCCACCCGAACGTCGTGACGGACTCCGCCCGCCGTTGCGATAGTAGTTGGTGCGGAGCGTCGCGCAGATGAGCTCCTTGAGCCTGCGGAACACCCGGTCGTCGGCCAGGAGGGAAACGCCGCGCAGGGAAGCCTGGATGGCCCCCTGGACGTCTTCCGCCGCTTTCTTCCGTTCGTCCGCGGCAAGCCCGGACGCCGGATCGAAGCGGATCTGGAAGAGATCGAACAGCTCCCGCGCGATCCCGGGATACTTTCCCATGGCGGACAGGAGGGAGAGCCGGCTGGGCACGGCCCCGGACTGGAAGGCGTACCCACCGTACGCCCGCAGCACGTCCACCTCACGCCAGTGGAGCCCGGCTCCCAGAACCAGCGCGTTGAGGTCGTCGTTGACCGCGTCTCCCGCCCGCACCGAAAGCACGGCGTCGGCCAGGAGCTCTCCGCGCGCGTCGATGTCCAGCGGTTGTTCCGCCTGGTCCTGCACCCCGAAGACGTACACGGTGGCCCGGCTCACGCCGCCGCCGCGCACGTCGAAGGGATTCACCGCGATGACGCGGAGTCCCAGGTGCTCCAGGATGGGCATGAAGTCCGAGAGGATCAGGCGCTCGCCCCGCAGGTACACCTTGAGCTCGGTGACTCCCTCCACCCCGGGCGCCGCCACCGACGTGCCCCGGTTGGCGAAGGAGATGGAGATGGCCCGTCCCTCGGCCTCCATGGACTCCAGCTCCAGCAGATCTTCCACCGCGATGGCCGGATCGGTGGCCGCCTGATACTCGGCGCTGAAGCCTTCGCCGTAGCGCCGGGCGAGCCGCCGTGCCTCGTCGGACGGGAGCACCCGCTCCAATCCCTCACGCACCCGGTCCGCCCACGAACGGATGATCTCTCCGACCAGGGCCTCCACCTCTTCCGGCTTGACCCGTGCCAGCGAGGACGCCGGCGCCGCCATGTAGAAGTGCAACCGCGCCTGGTCACCCTCGCCCAGGGCGAGGTGGTAGTTCAGGACCTCACCCTCGAAGGCCTGCACGAGGGCGACTTCGAGAGCCCGCCTGACGTCCCCGGAGAAACGATCCTTGGGGAGGATCACCATCACGGACACGCCTCGATGCAGCGGGTCTTCGCGGAGGGTGACGCGCACCGCGGCGGAATGGTACGAGGTCAGGACCAGGTGGACATCCTGCCCGACCTCCTCCATGGAGGCGAGGAACAACTCCTCCTTGGGGAGGGAGTTGAAGATCGTGATGATCTCCTTGTAATCGTGCGACCCCTCCTTGACGCCGGCGTTCTGGAGGATCCACTCGAGCTTCCGGCGGAGGATGGGGATCTTCTCCGCCTCCTCGGCGTAGGCGCGGGAGGTGAAGAGGCCGATGAACCGATGCTCGCCCACGGCCTCACCGTTCGGGCCCAGCTTCTTCACGCCGATGTAGTCCATCCGGGCGCGCCGGTGGATCGTGGACTCGGCGTTGGTCTTGCTGATGATGAGGAGGGGGCCACCCAGGACCCTCTCCTGCAGCCCCTCGTCCAGCTCCGTGACGGGCACGGGCGTGGCGAACGAAGACGTCTGCTCCGCCCGCAGAACACCCAGGCCGGAGCCTCGGGTGACGGAGATGCACACACCCCGGCCGTCATCGTGGTCCACGAGGTCGTAGCCGCGATATCCCAGGAAGACGAATCCGCCGTCCCGCAGCCAACGCAGGAACGCCTGGATCTCCTCCATCTCCTCCCGCCGGTCGGCCAGGTCCGCGGTCCGTTCCGCCAGGCCGGCCACCACGTTGTTCACCGCGTCCGTCATGGCGGGGAAGTCGTCGGTGGCGTCCTTCACGTTGCGGAGACGGCGGGCGAGCTCCTCGCGGATGAACGCCAGGCGCTCCGGGTCGTTGACCTGGGAGACCTCCACGTGGACCAGCGACTCCCGGGCGTCCCCCCGCTCGGAGGTGGACACCGAGGTCACCTCGCCCCGTTCGTTCCGCCATACCGTCAGGACGGGGTAGATCATGTGGTCGATGGCCAGCTCCTGCGAGTGCAGGAACTCCCGGATCGTGTCCACCACGAAGGGGCGCTCGGTCACGTTCGTGCGGATGACCGTGACCGGAGCCTCCCACCCTTCGGTGGCCAGTTCCGGATTCACGACCTGGACGTCGACCTGCTCGGGCCGGCTCTCCTGGAGGAAGCGGAGCACACCCAGCGCGAGGCTCGCGAGCGCGTCGATGCTGCGCTCACGGAGGAAGTCGGCGGAAGCCTTGGAGAAGAGGATCTCCGCGAACTGGACGGCGAGGTCGGCTTCGGCCGCGTCCACGCTCCGCTGGAGTTGACGGCACACCGCGTCCACGGTGGGTGAGTCCTGGCGCAGACGGCGAACCGCCGTTTCCGTTGTATCGCTCATTGAGATGTAGGCGGGGCCTTGGGCCCCCACCTCGAAGTAGGTGCAACCCGAGTCGATCGGGAACGGTGTAAGATATTGAATCTGACCGTCCAATGAAGCGTCGGGCGCCGGGATGCGGCGCTTGAGCGGACCCGGCTCCGCGAGTGCGGGCGCCTCTTCCGGAATTTCGCCCACCAACCACGGAGGCTACTTTCCCGCATGCGCTTTCTCCATCTCGCCGACGTCCACCTCGACACCTCCTTCCAGAACCGCTCCGAAGGGGTCCGCGAACGTCTCCGCGAAGCCTCCCACGAGGCGTTCCGGGGGGCCGTGGACCTGGCGCTGCGCGAAGACGTCCATGCGGTTCTCATCGCGGGAGATCTCTTCGACGGCGACCGACTCTCGTTCCAGACCGAGCGCTTTCTCCTGGACGAGCTGGGACGGCTGGACGGCGCAGGGGTGACCGTGGTCTACGCCACCGGGAACCACGACCCCGGGACGTCCGGAGCAGGCCCCCGGGGCCTCCCCTGGCCCGCGAACGTCCACGTGGTGGGCGACGCCACGCCGAGGAGGATCGGAATCCGCGATCGCGAGGGAACCCTCGTGGGTCACGTCGGTGCGGTCGGACACGCCACGGCCCGCGAGACGGAGGACCTCTCCCGCCTCTTTCCGTCCCCGGGCGGCGACGTTCCCGAGGTGGCGCTCCTCCACACGCAGGTACACGCCTCACCGGGATCGGATCACCACGAGCCCTACGCACCGTCGGAGCTGGGATACCTCCAGCGCGCCGGGTACGACTACTGGGCGCTGGGGCACGTCCACGTCCGCCAGGTCCTGGGGGAGGATCCTCCCATCGTGTACGCGGGGAACCTCCAGGGACGCAATCCCCGGGAGACCGGCGCCAAGGGGTGCTACCTGGTGGACCTCACCCAGAGGGACGCGCCGGCCATCTCCTTCCGCCCTCTCTCCACGGTCCGGTGGGAGACGCTGGCCGTCAGGGGTCTGGAGGACGCCGACTCCCTGGACCGCCTGGAGCGCCGCGTCCAGGCCGCGTGGCGGGCGGTGAGGGCCGAAGACCCGGGGCTCCCCGGGACGCAGTGGCTGGTCCGGGTGGTCCTTGCGGGCCCCTCACCCCTCTGGAGCGAGCTCCGCTCCGAAGATGACCTCCAGACCCTGTCCACGGAGTTGGGAGAGCTCCTGGGCGCTCTCCACGTGGACGTCCTCGCCGACTCGGTGCACCCGGTGGTGGACGTCTCCCGGCATCGCCACCGGACCGACGTCCTCGGCCAGACGCTCCGCCTCCTGGAGGCCGTGGTCCGCGGGGAGCGCACCCTCCTCGACGTGGACGCCGGAGACCTCGCGGGGCTGGACTCCGACGACCCCGAAGCCATCGCCGCGTACGTCCGGGAGCTCGCCGGAGAGATGGACGGTGACGTGGCCGCGCGCTTCCTCGGGTACGGGAGCTTCGGTTCGTGAGGATCCTGAGGCTCGAAGTGGGCGCCTTCGGACGACTCTCGCAGCTGGCGACCACCGGCGAGGACCTGGGTAGCCTGGTGGTGGTGGTGGGTCCCAACGAGGCGGGGAAGTCTTCCCTCTTCCACTTCCTCACGAGCATGCTCTACGGCTTCACGCCCGCCACCCGCGACACCCACCCCTACGCGCCGTGGAGCGGCGAGGACCCGTCCGGCAGCGTGACCCTCACCCTCTCCACGGGAGAGTCGGTGGAGGTGCACCGGAGGCTCCTCTCGCAACCCAGGGGGCACCTCGTGCGCGGCGGGGAGCACGAGGACCTGCGCAACCGCGCGATCCCCTGGGTGGAGCACGTCCCGCGCGAGGTCTTCCGGCAGGTGTTCGCGTTGACGCTCTCGGACATGGCCTCCCTGGAGGGCTCCACCTGGAGCACGGTCCAGGACCGGCTCCTGGGGTCCATGGGGGCGTCGGATCTCCGCCCGGCCCGCGCCGTCGCGATCGAGCTGGACGCGGAAGCGGGGCGCCTGTGGCGTCCCACGCGACACGGGAATCAGACCATTCGTGAACTCCAGAAGGAAGCCGGCGAGCTCCGGCGGCGACGGGGAGAGGCCGCACGCAGGGACGCCGACCTCCGGCGGCTGGTGGACGAACTCGCGGAGGCCCGGAACGTCCTCGGGGAACTGCGTGCCGCGCACACGACCACCCACCTCTCCCTGGAGCGTATCCGCACCCTGGGCCCCGTGCGCCGGGATCTGATGCGGATGGAGGATCTGGCCGGCCAGGCCGGCCCCGCCGGGGAACTGGAAGGCCTCCCCGCCGACCCGCGGGGCCACCTGGCCGAGCTCGACTCGGAGATCGCCGCGACCCGGGAACGCGCGCGGCGACTGGAGTCGGAACTGGAGGGACCCGTCCACACCCTCACCACCCTGGACGCGGAAACGACCCGCGTCCTCGAGATGGAGGGAGACATCCGCGGGTTCATCTCCGCGGCGGCATCCGTGGGACCCCTCCGCAACCGGATCCTCTCTCTCGAACAGGAGATGCGCGACCTGGAGCGGCGTCTGGATGCCGTGGGGTCGCGGTTCCTCCACCGTCCCTGGCGGGAGGTGGACCACGACCTCCTCCTGGGCATCGCGCCGGCGGAGCTCAAGGAGCGCGTGGTCCGGTACCTTCAGGAGGCCGACCGCCTCCGCACGTTGGAAGAAGCGACGGGACGGGAGTTCGACACCCGCCCCCGGGCGGCTCCGCTGGCGTCTCCGCTGGGGAGCGCGGCCTTCATCCTCCTGGGCGGGGGGCTCGTGTGGAGGGGACTCTCCACGGGCGACATCACCCTCGCGTCGTTCGGTGGCATCGCCATCCTCCTGGGCGCCTTCTTCGTGGTCCAGGGGATGGCCATCGCGCGACACGGGAACGACCGATCGGAGGAGCACCGGCAACGGCACGTGGAGACCCGCACGTCCGGGGTGCGCCTCGGCGTGGACCGCGCGCGGCTCGAAGTGGTGACCCTCCTCGCGGCGATCCCCGTGATCCCCATCTATCTGGAGGGACCCACGGACGCGCTCGTCTCCGCCCTCGAAAGCACCCACGACCTCCTCCGTGACCGGGCCGAGCGCGCCGACTCGCTGGAATCCCTCACCGCGGAGATGGCCGGCCTCGATTCCAGGGCCCGGGCGTTGGCGGCGAAGCTGGGCGACGATCCCCCGGAGGACGCGGCGGGGATGGCCCTCCGCCTGGATCACGACCTGCGCGAGGCGGAACGCGCCCGCGCCGGAGCCGCTTCCGCGGAGCGAGAGGCCGAACGCATCCGCTCGGAACTCTCCGCGGCCGAGGCCGCCGGAGCCGCGCTGGTGGAACGGCGCACCAGGATCGCGGAGGCGCTCCGCCCACTGGGCGACGGCGACGAAGCCGCCGGGCTGGCCGTGGCGGAGGCTCGCCTGGAGGCGCGGGAGCGGGCGCGGAGGCTGGCCCAGGAGATGGAGCACCGCCACCCCGACCTGGCGGACATGAAGGAGCGCATCGCGGCGGCGGAAGCGGCGGGAGAGGAATGGACGGCCGACGAAGACACCCAGGTGCGGCTCAGCATCCGGCTGGAGGAGCTCGCCGACGAGATGGCCGCGGCGGCCACCCGCGCCGCGGACCTCGAGGGAGAGATCCGGCAGCTCCGCCGGGAGGAGACGGCGGACGCCGTGGACGGCGCCATCGCCTCACTGCGTGATCGTGAGGCGCGCCTGATCCGGGAGCGGGACCGGGCGTGGATCCTCGCCCACGCCGTGAGGACCGCCGACCGCGAGTTCCGGGAAGAGCATCAGCCCGACGTCTTCCGGCGGGCGGGCGCCTACCTCGAGTCACTCACCCAGGGAAGGTACAATCGGATCCTCCTCTCCGACTCGGTGGACGAGGAGCACTTCATGGTCATGGGACCCTCCCTGGAAGGCCCCCTGCGCCTGGCGCCACCCATCTCCACGGGGACGCTGGAGCAGGCGTACCTGGCGCTGCGGCTGGCCATCGTGGACCACCTGGACGCAGGCGGCGAGCGGCTCCCCCTCTTCATCGACGAGGTGTTCGTGAACTGGGACGACACACGGCGCGAGGGCGGGTTCGACATCCTGAGCGGGCTCTCGGAGACCAGACAGCTCTTCGTGTTCACCTGCCACGCCGAAATGGCCCATCGCCTCGGGGAGCGCGGCGCCACGGTCGTCACCCTGGAAGCGGAGCGGTGAGATGACGTTCCACCTCCCCCTCCACGTCGAGACGCTGGGGCGGCCGCAGGGCCCCGGGGTCGACACCTTCCTCCTCATCCACGGGTTCGGAGCCAGCGCCTTCAGCTGGCGATACTGGGCGCCCCGGCTCGCGGAGCGCGGGCACGTGGTGCTGGTGGACCTCAAGGGGTTCGGATCCGCCCCCCGGCCGGACGACGGGCGCTACGGCCCCCACGACCACGCGGAGCTGGTACACCGGCTGATCCTCCAACGGGACCTGCGCGAGCTCACCATCGTGGGGCACTCCCTGGGGGGAGGAATCTCCCTTCTCACGGCGTTGCGTCTCCTCGACGGAGGCGACACGGGAGGGAGCCGGGAGCGCCTGAAGCGCCTCGTGGTGGTCGCCGGGGCCGCGTACCCCCAGAAGCTCCCGCCCTTCGTGCCGCTGGCGCGTTGGCCCGGACTGATGAGCCTGGCCATGCGCGTGGTGGGAGCGCGGCGGATCGTGCGGGGCGTCCTCCGGCACATCGTGTACGACGCCGCCGCCATCCATGTGGGCCAGGTGGAAGGGTACGCCTACCCGCTGGGAGAGAAGGGCGCGCTCCCCGCGCTCTTCAACACCGCGCGGCAGGTGGTCCCCCCGGACCTGGAGCGGATCGCCCTCCGGTACCCCGAGCTGGACGTCCCCGCCCTCCTGGTGTGGGGAGCGGACGACAAGGTGATTCCCCTCTGGGTGGGAGAGCGCCTCGACCGCGACCTCCCACGCAGCACCCTGGTGGTGCTCGAGCGATGCGGACACCTCCCCGCCGAAGAGCGGTGGGAGGACGGGTGGAAAGCGGTGGCCGCCTTCCTCGACGATTCCGCGCCGGCTACGCCTCCACCCTCGTCCCGTTGAGCTCGGCGGTCCAGGTGACCGCCACGGAGCCCTGGAGGCTCCGCGCCGTGGGACACTTCTCCACATGGCGGGAGAGCGCCCGCGTCACGGTCTCCCCGTCCACGCCGGGAAGCGTGATGTCGTAGTGGACGTGGATCCGCTTCAACAGCGGCATCCGGTCCTCCACCTCGTTGAACCCCTCCGCCGTCGCCACGATGGCATCGGCCGGTACCGAAATCCCGCGCACCTCCAGTGCGCCGACGAGTGTCCCGAGTAGTCACCCACATCCCGAGGCGACGATGTAGTCCACGGGGAGCGGGAAGTCCGGCTCCGCCTCGAGCCCGTAGTGGGCCTTCACCGGCCCGTGGACGCCGAATTGCAGCGTGGTACCGTCCTCCAGGACGGCCGTCCGGTGCGTTCCGGCCACCCGGCGCACGGTGCTGCGTGCGGTGTAGAACACGTCACCCATCCGTAGTCTCCTCTCTCTCGTTCCCGTTGGCGTCTTCCCGCCCCGGCGCGTACCCGGAGCACGTCACCACCGGGAGCCGGGGATACCGGGAGTAGCGCGGATCCGTGCGGGACAGTCCACACAGGTGGAAGGTGGATCCGCGCCGGTTTCCGATGGCCCGGTGATGAGCGCATCTCCGGCACAGCCCGATGGAATCGATCATCACCGGGTGATCCCCATATACGCGATCTGACGGCTCCTGTCACCACCGCGGTGGGAGAAGAAGGGGGAATCTCCGCACAGGGTGCACCACTCCGACACCGTGATGCGGTCCAAGTCGACCCCCTCTCCCAGCGCCTGGGCCGCGACGACACGCCGCAGATCCAGTGGCGCCGGCCCCGGGGGCGGGTCCAGCCCCAACGCCGCGAACACTTCGGGGCCCACCTCGTAGCACGCCCCGCAGATGGACGGTCCGAGGTGGAGGTGGACGTCGCCCGCCGCCGTGGACGCCTCGTCCTCCAGCCGGCGAAGCCCCCGCGCCAGGATCCCGGACGCGGCGCCCCGCCACCCCGCGTGGAGGAGGGCGATGGCCCGATGGACGGGATCCACCACGAACACCGGCACGCAGTCGGCCACGGTGACCGCCAGCGCGGCCCCGGGAGTGGAGGTCGCGTGCCCGTCACAGGCCGGCACCATGCGGACCCCCGGGCCTCCCTGGGTGTGCCACTCGACGTCGCATCCGTGTACCTGTGGCGCATGGGTGAAGCCAGGGAGGGCGAGCCCGTCGCCGAGTCGGGTCCAGTTGGCCAGGACGCGCTCGGGCTGCGTCCCCCCGCTGAACATCCCCATGTCGAAGGGAGCGCCCGGGCCGGTGGCAGAGAGTGCCTCCCGGATGGTGGTCCCCTGTACGAGCCACGGAAACACGTCGGCCCACAGGGGATGCGTGACGGCGGGCACCCCGGCCACGGGGGTCTCCCTCACGGTGCGCACGGCCGAGGCCGAAAGAAAAAGCTTGATCACGTGGTCGCGTACACTTATCCCAGAAGCGGGTTCATGCCCGGGCCTCCATGCGCGCCCGATTTTCAATAGTTTAGGGGGCTCCGCGCGAACGCACTTCAGACAGGACCCTCCCTCCCCCGTGGGAACGCAGGCCCGGACCGATGCACGACACTCTTTTCGATAGTCAGAACGCCGCCTACGCCCAGGCGATGTTCGAGCAGTACGCCCGTAACCCGGAGTCGGTGTCGGAGGAGTGGCGCAAGCTCTTCTCCAACGGAGGGGCACTGGCCCTGGCCGAAGGACTCTTCATCCCCGACCAGCTCGACGGAGGGAAGCGCCCGGCCATGATGTCGAGCGCGGCGACGCCCCCGCGGTCCGCGGCGGGGCCTCCCGTGTCGCCCGCCGCCGCACCGGCACACCCGACACCGGCGGCCCCGGCTCCGCCGAAGGAGATGCCCTCCGGGGCATCGACGGCCGCGCCACCGGCCCCCGCCCCGCCGGCCATGGCGCCCGCCGCCGGGTCCGCGGACGGAGCCACCGTCCCCGACAACGCCGCCGAGCGCCTGCATCGGGCCCTCCCCGTGGTGTCCCGCGCGGTGGCGCTGGTCCAGGCGTTCCGTGACCACGGCCACCAGCTCGCCCTCATCGATCCCCTGGGGAGTGAGGCTCCGGGCCACCCGCAGCTGGCGCCCTCCTTCTTCGGGACGTCCATGGAGGAGCTCTCCGAGCTCCCGGCTTCCCTCATCGGCGACCCCGACGACACGGGAACCGTGGCGGACGCCCTCAACGCGCTGCGGGAGATCTACGCCGGAAGCATGGGCTACGAGTTCGAGCACCTGGACGACCACGTGAAGGTCAACTGGCTCTGGGAGCAGGTGGAGTCACGGAGCCATATCGGCGAGATGACCCCCGACGATCGGCGCAATCTCTTCAAGCGCCTCAGCCAGGTCGAAGGACTCGAGCAGTTCCTCCACCGGGCCTACCTCGGCCAGAAGCGCTTCTCCATCGAAGGCACCGACGCCCTGGTTCCCATGCTCGACCTGGCCATGGAGGAGGCGGCGCGCAACGGCGCCCGGGAGGTGGTCCTGGGGATGGCCCACCGGGGACGGCTGAACGTCCTCACGCACACGGTGGGGGTGTCGTACGGCGAACTCCTGGCCGAATTCGAGGGGCCCTCCTACAAGGGCGGCCAGCTCGACATCCCCGGCACCGGCGACGTGAAGTACCATCACGGAGCCCGGGGCGTGCGCGACTTCGGGGCGGCGGGGTCCGTGCGCATCACCCTGGCGCCCAACCCGAGCCACCTGGAATTCGTGAACCCGGTGGTGACTGGGATGGCCCGATCCCAGCAGATGGGCGGCACGTCGAAGGACGCCGTTCAGGACTCGGCGGCCGTGGTCCCCATCACCATCCATGGTGACGCGGCCTTCAGCGGGGAGGGGATCGTGGCGGAGACCCTCAACATGGCCAGGCTCAAGGGGTACGACGTGGGCGGCACGCTCCACATCATCGTGAACAACCAGGTGGGCTTCACCACGAACCCCACGGACAGCCGCTCCACCTTCTACGCGAGCGACGTGGCCAAGGGCTTCGGGATCCCCGTGGTGCACGTGAACGCCGACGACCCGGAGGCCTGCCTGGCCGCCACGCGCCTGGCCATGGCGTACCGGGCCCGCTTCCAGGACGACTTCGTCATCGACCTGGTGGGATACCGCCGCCACGGCCACAACGAGGGCGACGAACCGGCGTACACCCAACCGATGCTGTACAAGACCATCGCGAGCCACCCCACCGTCGCCGATCTCTACGGGCAGAAGCTGGTGGAGGAGGAGGTCATCTCCGGCGAAGCCGTCCAGGCGATGAAGGTGGTCATCGCCAGCACGCTCCGCGACGCCCAGGACAAGGTACGGGACTACGATCCCGAGGTGGGCGAGGAGCGCGTGCTCGATGAAGGCGATGCCTTCGATCCGCTCTCCACGGCGGTCTACCTCGACCGGCTGGAGGAGGTCAACGGGGCTCTGGTGAACCTCCCCGAGGGCTTCACCCCCCACCCCAAGCTGTGGCGTCAGCTCGCGCGGCGCGCCACCGAGTTCGGACCCAACAAGGAGCTGGACTGGGGGCACGCCGAGTCCCTCGCCTTCGGCTCGCTCCTCCTGGAGGGGATCCCCATCCGGCTCACGGGGCAGGACGCCCAGCGCGGCACGTTCAGCCACCGCCATCTCCTCCTCCACGACGTGGAGACCGGAGAGGAGTTCGTTCCGGTGCAGCGGGTGTCGGACACCCGCCTGGAGGTGTTCAACTCCCCGCTCACCGAGACCGCCGTCATCGGGTTCGAGTACGGATACTCGGTGGGAGCCGATCGGGACCTCATCATCTGGGAAGCCCAGTTCGGCGACTTCGCCAACGTGGCCCAGGTCATGATCGACCAGTTCCTCTCGGCGGGACGGACGAAGTGGGGTCAGCAGTCGCGGCTGGTCCTCCTCCTCCCCCACGGGTACGAAGGGCAGGGGCCGGAGCACTCCAGCGCGCGCCTGGAGCGCTTCCTCCAGCTCTGCGCGGAA
>JAOUPR010000102.1 GCA_029879725.1 Gemmatimonadota bacterium
CACGTACTGCTCTCCATACTCCCCGACCTCGACGGCCCAGACGTCCCGGCCGCGTGCCACCATGGGAACCATCTGATCCGACGGAAATTGCAGCGTCCCGAGGAAGCGGCCGTCGGCGTCGATGACATCGACTACCAGCGGTTCCCACCACTCCAGCGGCGGCGGCTCGGACCCTCGGAACTCTGCGAGTCTCCGGCGCTCGGCCCTCTCCGCATCCGTTTCCTCCCGGAAAGTACCTTCGGTGTGACGCGCGATCCACAACCGCGCCTCCTCGTCCACGCGCATGGCCCAGAAGGGGGGCTTCACGGACGGGACATCGTCGGTGAAGCCGTATCCCGGGCCCCAGAGTGAGGCCACGTGGGCGGCCATGGCTCGGTGTTGGGCACGCTCGCGCCGCTTCACACGGATGGGCTCCCAGGACCTCGTGATCTTCAGGACCCGTCCGTCGGGGAGAGGGCGGTGGAGGGCGTAGTCGTCGTTTCGGGCGACGACGAGGTATCCGTGGGGGCTGAGCACGCTCAGGGTGCGTGTCGAGAACGGGGTCATGGGTCCGAACGGATAGGACCGCCCGCCCAACACTGTGATGCCACGAGGAGGGATGGCCAGTGAATCGAGGACCGTGCCGTCTCCCTGGAACTTGTACCACAGAAGGCGCGCCGGACCGGGTGAGGGAGGGGGCCATCCCCACAGGGCATAGAGGACTCCGGCCGTATCGACCTGGAAGACCTCCTGCGGCGCTCCAATAACCCCTACATACCGCGCCGCAGAGCCCACGAAGGCTCCGTCTTCGGAGAAGAAACTGAACCTCCCCCCGTGGGCGTCCCAGACCACCACCCGTCCATCCGGGAGGCGCTTGATCCCCGAGATGCCGCGAAATTCACCCGGCCCGTCCCCCTTTCCGCCGACGATTCCGAGGAACCGGCCGTCCGGCCCGAAGCGCCTCACTTCGGCGGCCCGTCCGTCGGCGACCCAGATCACGCCGCCACCGTCGACGGCGACGCCCACCACGTGGCCGAAGCTGGCCACCTCGTCGTCCACGCCGCCGATGCGGAACTCCTCGACCAGTCGGGGTGACGGCCCCCACACCGGCGGGTTGTCCGCCCGGACCACCACGGTGTCCTGCGCGGGAAGGTGGTGGGGAGGGAGGCACGCGAAAGCCAGTGCGCAGAGGAGGTGGGCGATGCGCGGCCGTGGCATCCCCGGGATGATTCCCCTAGCTGGAATCGTCGATGTCATGGCTCGCCCCCCTCTCGTAGATGACGGTCCTGTTCTCCGCGAATGGGGGAATCGCCACCCGCCGGAACCACTCCTCTTCCGTCCGGCAGCCCGGCAGGTATTTCGGGAGGCGGTCCATGACGACACTCCATCCCTCCGCCTCTTCGGGAAAGTGGGTGGTGATCACGGCGTCTTCGCCCGGCGCAGCCCAGTGGACGGCGGCCCAGATCGTGTCGACGGTGAAGTCATCCGTCTTGAAGAGCTCCACGGAGCGGACTTCCTTCCACTCGATATGGTGGGTATCGGTCCCACCCTTCGGCCACCAGCCGGGAGGGAATACGACCGTGAGGCCCTCGGCGTCTGCGGAGACCCGGAACAGTCTGCGCGGATCACGGCGGAGCGCCGCACGCCGTCCTCTCCACCACTGCATCGCCTTTCCGATCACATTCATGTGCCGATCCCGCTGTTGGCCCTTCCGTTTCGAATGCGGGCGTTCGCCCGCGGGTGAGCGGAGGGAGGCACCCAGGGTAGGCCCCTCACCGTCACCCCGACGGGTAGAGTTCCGCCGAATCATCATCGAGGTCCCGGAGGAGGCTTCCGAGACGGGTGGCCTCGGTACGATCGTCGGCTCCGACCGTCGGACAGGTATGGCCTCCTCCGTTCCTATGGGATCTGACCCTGAGTCCGGGCGACGGCGGCCGGACCCATGAGGCGTATGGACTTCCCCTGGATTGCCCCTCTGATGAGTGGGTCAGAGAGGAGTCTCAGCTCGTTCGACCGTATCACCGCCTCTTCCGGGCCGCGAACGGTGTCCATGGCGCGCACCTCGTCGGTGTCGGGCCACGGGTGGAAGACGGAACGGTACACGCCACCGGGCTCCATCGCTTCGATATCGGCCAACAGAGCGTCGCGGTAGGCCTCGTAGTCATGGCCCATTCGCCGCCGGGAGTTCTCGGCTTCCGTGTCGGTATAGCGCATCATGGGGGGCGTCCCGGCTCCGTCGTCCCGTTCGGACTCGGGAATCGGCACCCCGAGTTCGTTCGCGATCATCCTCAAGATCGGCAGGGCGCTACCCGTACAGGCCGCCCAGTTGTGGCAGTCGATGTAGTCGAGGGTGAGACCCAGGCTTGCCGCTCGATCCACCTGGGCACGGATCTCCCGCTCGATGTCCGCCGGATCCACGTCGAGGGCGGCGTAGAGCGGCGGGTCGTTCTCTCTGGCGTATGGGGAGAGCCAGGTCACGCCACCTCGCCACATGTTGCCGTCCGGGGCCACCAGGGTGGGCGCGTCGGCGGATGTCGACGGCCACCGCAATACGTCCCACTCGGAACTCAAGGTAACGTGGAGCCCCACCTCCACCTCGGGGTGTCGGAGCAGGATGGACGCGGTCTCCGCGATCCAGGCGCCGTTCACGATCACGCTGGCGGATGTCAGGAGGCCGGACTCGATGGCCTCCTCGAGCCCGACGTTGCCGGCGTGGGTGACGCCGAAGTCGTCTCCCCGGACCATCCAGATGGGGGAGGGATCGAGCTGGACCGACAGGACGGTGGCGAGGAGAAGCCCCGTGAACATCGCGAAACCTCCTGCGGGAGTCTCGGCTTGGAAGAGGCCGCGCGGCGAGCGCCCGGACTGCACCGTTCAATGGGACGACCGCACCCGTCCGTCAAGGATGGTGTACCGTGGCCCCAGGTCCAACCACCGCCACGACCGGGTCGCGCCTGGTCGGTGGAGAGGGCTCCATCCATCCCGGGGCAGACTTCGGAGTCACCCCCCCACGCGCCCGATGCGCTCGCCCTGGAGATACCGCGTTCCGGCTTCCGCTTCCAGGATGATGTTCCGGTCCTGGAAGAGCATGACGATGTCGGAGCCGCCGAACTGGAAGTACCCGAATTCGTCCCCCTTTCGAAGTCGCGCACCCACCTCCGGCTCGAGGGCCACCGACGAGATGAACGACATCCCCACGGGAACCAGCGCCACGAGGCCGGCCGTCGGGGAGTCGATGATGACCAGCCCGCGCTCTTGATTGAACTGGTAGGTGTCTCCGTTGGCACCGCCCAGGGAGCCGTCTTCGTTCCTGACCACATCGATGTACACGCGGCCGTGCACGTTGCGGACCTCCTTCACCACGCCGCTCACCGGAAGGTGATAGCGGTGGTAGTCGGTGATGCGGAGGAAGGTGTGGGCATAGATGCCGTTGCTGAATGCATCCGCATAGGGGCTGCCGTCCAGCAGGTCGGCGATGGCCCATTCGGCACCCTTCAGGGTGACGGTGGCGTTCTCGTCGATGGGCCAGGCGCCCATGAAGATGGCGTCGGCCGGTGACACGATGACCGCGTCATCGGAGGGGGCATCGATGGGCCGCTTGCCGGGCTTGATCTCGCGGGCGAAGAACTGGTTGAACGTCCGCCATCCGCTGGGGCCCGGGTGGTAGTCGTCCACGTTGTAATCGGGAAGGGCGGTGAACGATTCGATGCCGGCCGCCGATGCGGGCGTGTCGAGGAAGGCACCCCACGCCTCCGCCACTTCGCCCAACCAGTCGCTGAACGCAGGGTCCTGGTTGAGGGCGTCGCCCGGTGCCTGGTTCACGACGTAGTGGACGCCCAGGGCCCTGGGGACGAGTTCCCGCTCGATGGGGATCCACGTGACCAGCTCGTCCACGTAGCCGTAGAACCCGGGCAGATCGGGAATGCCGGCAACCGCGGCGGAATCGATGGCCGCGGTGAGGGCGTCGCGCAGGTCGGGTCTGGCGTCGAGTAGCTCCACGAGATCGGCGACGACGGGCTCGTGGGTGGCTCGGGAGTCCCCGCTTCCGGCACATCCGGAGAACGCGGACACGGCCAGCATGGACCAGATGGCCGAGGCGGTTCTGTACGTCATAGGCGGTCCTTCCCTTCGCTCAGGTTGGAGTCTCCCATCCATCGGGTGTCGCGCTCCGCGCGGCTCACGGGGAGGCCCGATCAGGGTGCCGGCCGGTGGCGAATCGGCGGTATCCGCACCGCTGACCGGCACCGATAATAGCTCACATGGTACGGCGGACTCCAGATTCCTACCACGACACGACCCGCTCGGACCCTCGTTTCGATTTCCGATTCGTCTCAACGGTGATAGGGTGTACTCTGTCCTATTCACGTAAGGTCGTGTAGGACGGGGGGCGGACGTCTCCCCGTACTCTTCAGTTCTCTCTGGGGGATTTCGTGAAAACCACATTCTCGGCGCTGACGTTGAGCCTCCTCCTGGCAGGAGGAGCGGGTGCGCAGCAGGCCAGCCGCACCGAGCCCGTAACGGGCATTCGCGACAACGGGACCGGGTACCACGCGCTGGTGGGCGCGCGTGCCGTGACCGCGCCCGGCCGCACGATGGACAACGCGACCATCGTCATCCGGAACGGCATCATCCAATCCGTGGAACGCGGCGCCGCCGCTCCGGCTGGAGCCCGCGTCTGGGATCTGTCGGGGCTGACGGTGTACCCGGGGTTCATCGACGCCCACGCCGACCTGGGGATGGACGAGGTCCCCGAAGGCGGCGACGTCGGGCCCACGCACTGGAATCCCCAGGTGCGCGCGTGGTTCAGCACCACCGCCAACCTCCAGGACGACGAGGCCCGCAGGAAGGCGCTCCGCTCGCAGGGCTTCGGGACGGCCCTGGTCGTGCCGAAGCAGGGAATCTTCCGGGGGACGGCGTCGGTGGTGAACCTGGGCGACACCGGGGTCCGCGACCGCATCCTGCGACCGAACGTCGCCCAGTCCATCGGGTTCGGGCGGTCCTTCGAGCTCGGAGGGCGCTACCCCAACTCGTCCATGGGTACCATCGCCCTCATGAAGCAGACCTTCATGGACGCCGATTGGTACATGCGGGCCTGGGCGGCCTACGAGGCCGGCGGCCGCAGCTTCCTCCCCCCGGAGACCAGCGCGGCACTCGAAGCGCTGGAGAGCGCCGTCCAGGGCCGGCAGCCCGTCATCTTCGAAACGACCGGGGAAGAGGAGTATCTCCGAGGTCGGGCGCTCGCGGAGGAGTTCGGCCTGAACGCCTGGTTCCGGGGGAGCGGTCAGGAGTACCGGATCCTCGACGTCCTCGGTGAGAGCACCGCTCCGCTCTTCGTGCCCCTCGACTTCCCCGACGCTCCCAACGTGGACGACCCGGAGGCGGCTCTCAACGCGTCCCTGGCCGAGTTGCGTCACTGGTACCTCGCCCCCACCAACGCCGCACGGCTCGCGGACGCGGGGATCGAGTTCGCCATCACCACCGACGGGCTGACCTCGGTGGGCGACTTCCTGCCGAACCTCCGGACCGCCGTGGCGCGGGGGCTTTCCCCGGACGACGCGCTGGCCGCCATCACCACGACGCCGGCCCGCTACCTGGGGATCGAAGGAACCCACGGGACGATCGCGGCGGGGAAGGTGGCCAATCTCGTGGTCGCCGAGGGTGACCTGTTCACCCGGGAAGCCGACGTGCGAGACGTGTGGGTGCACGGAAGAGTCTACGGCGTGACCCGCCCGGCGCAGATCGATCCTCGCGGAACGTGGAGGATCGCGTCGGACGATCAGTGGGGCTTCCAGGCCCAGCTCGTCCTCGAGGGCACGCTGAACCGACTCCGCGGCTACATCGACGTGGCGCCCGGGCCCAACGTGGCGGAGGGCATCCGCGTCGACATCGCTTCGGCCAGCGTCGTGGCCGAGACGGGGAGGCTGGAGGTGCGCTTCCCGGGTGAGGACCTGGGATTCGAGGGCACCGCCCTGCTGGCGGGGTCGGTGAGCGGCGACGCCTTCTACGGGTGGACCGCGCTCCCCAATGGCGCCAATCCGTCCTTCCAGGGTTCGCGCACGGCGGCCTTCGAGGGAGACGAGGTCGGCACCGTGGCCGCGGACGTCCCGGAGATCGATCTCCCGTTCATCCGCCCGATGATGGAGTACGGGGTGTCCTCCCTTCCGGAGCAGCCGAGGGCGGTGATCGTCCGGAACGCGACGGTGTGGACGCAGGGGCCCCAGGGTCGCCTGGAGAACGCCGACGTCCTGATTCGTGACGGGAAGATCGTCGAGGTGGGGGTGGACCTCGCCGCACCGCGGGGCGCCGTGGAGATCGACGGCACCGGCAAGCACGTGACGCCGGGCATGATCGATCCCCACATCCATTCCGGTGTCAGCGACGTCAACGAGACCGGAGCCACCATCGTGCCCGAGGTACGGATGGGCGACGTGATCACGCACAACAACATCTGGATGTACCGCCAACTCGCCGGCGGCCTCACCACCGCCATGATCAAGCACGGCTCCGCCAACCCCATCGGCGGCGAGAACGTCATCGTGAAGATGCGGTGGGGCGGGCTTCCGGATCAGCTCAGACTGGAGGGAGCCACCCGCACGGTGAAGTTCGCCCTGGGTGAGAACCCCAAACGGTGCTGCTACGAAGGCCGCTATCCGAACACCCGCATGGGCACCCAGGAGATCATCCGCGACCACTTCCTGGCCGCCCGCGACTACGAGCGCGAATGGCAGGCGTGGGAGCAGAACGGTGAAGGGCTCCCGCCCCGGCGGGACCTCAGGATGGAGGCGATCCTCGACATCCTGAACCAGGAGCTTCTCATTTCGTCGCACGGCTACCGCGCCGACGGCTACCTCGCCCTGATTCGCCTGGCCGAGGAATTCGGCTTCCGCGTGCAGACGCTCCAGCACGCCGTGGAGGCGTACAAGATCGCGCCCGAGCTGGCGGAGGCCGGCGTGGCCGCCGCGGTCTGGAGCGACTGGGGCGCCTTCAAGATGGAGGCGTACGACGCCACCAAGTACAACGCCCGGATCCTCATGGAGGCGGGGGTGACGGTGTCGCTCCATTCGGACAACGCACAGATCGCCAGTCGGATGAACTGGGAGGCGGGCAAGCTGCTGCGCACCGGCCTGACGGAAGAACAAGCGCTCACCACGGTCACCATCAACGCGGCCAGGGTCCTGGCCATCGACGATCGGGTGGGATCGCTGGAAGCCGGCAAGGACGCCGACTTCGTGATCTGGAGCGGCAACCCGCTCTCTCAGTTCACCCGGGCCGAGCAGACCTGGGTGGATGGACGCCGCTACTTCTCCCTGGAGGACGACGCGGCGCTGCGCGCGCAGGTGCAGAGTGAGCGCCGGCAGTTGATTCAAGCGATCCTGGCCGCCGGTGGTGGCGAACGTAGCACGAACGGTGGGAGGAACTGACCATGTACGACCACAAGCCCAATAGCCCGGGATTCGTCGGGCGCCCCACGGGGGCGCTCGGCCGCCCGCTCCGTCTTCTCGTCGTGGCGGCGGCGTTCGCCTTCACGACGCTGCCGGCCGCCGCGTCGGCGCAGGTCCGGATGACGGTGCCCCCGCAGTCGGAGCCCATCGCACTCCGGGGGGCCACGATCCACACGGTCACCAACGGCGTCATCGAGAACGGCACGATCATCTTCCGCGACGGCGTGATCATGGCGGTGGGCGCCGACCTGGAGATCCCCGCCGGAACGCGGGTCGTGGACGTGAGCGGGAAGCACATCTACCCCGGACTCATCGACGCCTACTCCACCGTCGGCCTCTCCGAGATCGGCGCCGTGGACATGTCCAACGACGTGAACGAGGTCGGGGACTTCAACCCGAACGTCCAAGCGGACGTGGCCGTGAACGCGGAGAGTCGTCATATCGGCACGTCCCGCTCACAGGGTGTGCTCACCACGATCACCACTCCGGGTGGCGGACTCATCTCGGGCATGTCCTCGGCGATGGCGTTGGAGGGGTGGAGCTGGGAGGAGATGTCCATGGAGTCGGCGGCGGCGCTCAACGTCAACTGGCCGAACCCCGATCCCAGAAGACGTGGATTCGGTGGATTCGGCGGGTTCGGGAATCGGGGTGAAGACCAACCCACGTACGAGGAACGCGTGCAGCAGTTGAAGAACTACTTCGCCGAGGCCCGCGCCTATCGCGACGCCGTGGCCGCCGGCGAGCAGGTCCGGACGGACGCCCGCTACATCGCCATGACTCCGGCTCTGAACCGCGAGATCCCGGTGGTGGTGTCCGCCAACAGCGCGGCGCAGATCAACGACGCCATCACCTGGGCGAAAGAAGAGAATCTCAGGTTGGTCATCCGCGGGGGGGACGACGCGATCCACGTGGCCGATCGGCTGGTCGCCGAGGAGATTCCGGTGATCCTCACGTCGACCATGGATGCCCCCGGACGGGACCACGAGGGCTACGACGAAGCCTACGGAAGGGCCGCCGCGCTCTACCGGGCGGGGGTGAAGTTCGCCATCTCCGGCGGCTCGGGTTCGCTCTACACCGATCGCCTCCCGTACGAGGCGGGCGTCGCGGTGGCCTTCGGACTTCCGGAGGAGGAGGCGGTGAAGGCCGTCACCATCAACGCGGCCGAGCTCATGGGACTCGACGATCGGATCGGCTCGCTGGAGCCCGGGAAGCAGGCCACGCTCCTGATCACGACCGGCACGCCCATCGACATGACCAGCGACATCGAGCAGGCCTACATCCAGGGCCGCGAGCTCGACATGAACGACATCCAGAAGCACTTCTTCACGAAGTACATGGAGAAGGTGCGCCAGCGGATGCGGATCATCTCGTAGCGGAGGGCCGCATCGGTGACAGGACGAAGCCCCACCCGGCGTGTGCCGGGTGGGGCTTCGCTTTCGAGTGCCCTACCGCACCCGACGTGCGTAGGAGTCTCCCGTGATCATGCGGACCACTTCACCGCCTTCCTCGACGAAGCGGACGATCTCGCCGACGGCGCCGCCACCGGTAGGAGCTACCATGCGGAACGTTCCGTCTCCGATGGGCTCGAGCTCGGTGGGTTCCCCGACTCTCGTGGCCCACGGATCCATCATCACCAGCCGCTCGTTCATGACCAGGACCCGTGTCCCGCCCCAGCGATTGCGATAGAGACCCGCGAACCGCTCCCATGCGGGGTCCCAGGCGACGCTTTCCTGCTCGGGCTTCGTCGCGGCGGCCACCGCATCACCGACCGTGCTCATGAGTTCCCCCGCGATCTGAGCGGGGTTCGAATCGTTGGTGTTGGTGAGAACGATCACCCCCACCCTGGAGTCGAGCTGGATCATGGTGTTCGTGGTGTAGCCCGGGTATCCGCCGCCGTGCCCCACGTAGAGCTTGCCGTCGATGCGTTGCACGCTGAACCCGATCCCCTGTCCACGCGTCCAGGTGGTTTCGAGCATGCGTACACGATGCATCTCTCGAAGCGACGAGGTGCCGAGCAGCCGGTCTTCGCCCCGCGACCCGTGGCGGAACTGGGCGGACACGAACCGAGCCATGTCTTCGACCGTCGAGGTGAGCCCCGTGGCCGCCGCCATCCCACGCGCGTCCACGAAGGGGATGACCTCCCTCGAATCATCCGGCATGCGACTGCCGTATCCCGTGGCCAGCTTCGGGTCCGGCTGGTCCACGCTCGATGCACTCATCCCGAGGGGGCCGAAGATGTTCTGATGCAGATAATCCGCCCAGCTCATCCCGCTGACCTCCTCCACGACCATGCCGGCGATGGTGTACGCGAGGTTGGAGTACTTCCAGCGGACTTCCGGCGAGAAGGGCGCCTGGCGGTCGGGCATGAGTTCGCGGATCTCGTCCGCCGTCGGAAAGTCCCAGTCGGTCCAGTGCGACCCCGCCTCTCGCGGCAGCCCCGAGCTGTGGGTCAGCAGGTGTTCGATGGTCACCGGCGGATCGTCGGGGGCGGCTCCCTGGAAGGTGAACCAGGGAAGGTACTCGCGGACCGGATCGTCGAGCCGGAGCTTCCCCTGCTCCCTGAGCTGCATGATCGCCGTGGCGGTGAAGAGCTTGCTGTGTGACGCCATCCGAAAGCGTGTGTCCGTGTCCATGGGCCGGTCCGCGTCGACGTCTGCGTGTCCGAAGCCCCTGGCCCAGACCAATTCGTCACCGGAGACCACACCGACGACGACGCCGGGCAGACCCCTGATCTCGATCTGACCATCCAACCATGCGGAGAAGAGGCTGATCTGGGCCTGGACCTCGGGATCCGAGGCCGGCGACTGGGCGATGGCGTGGGTGGAGAGAGCGGCGGTCGTCAGGGCGACGAGCAACACCACCCTCATCGCCTTTGAGTAGCGTGCGAGCATGGGAAGACCTCACAGGTCAGGTGGACCGAAGTATCCGTCGGGGAGGATCAGGATAGGGATCCTATGGTGAGGCCGTCGGTCGGCGCCAGGGTGGGCTTTCAGTGCTGCTGCGCGTCCTCCTGCACCAACGCCCGAAGTGAATCCAACACGTCGGATGCCTCGGTGAGCTCGAGAGATGCGCACCCGACGTGCGAGCAGGATGCGCACGTCACGGGGGACGAGTCGCGATTCCGCCTTGTGAAGCGGGAACGACCCTCCGGTCGGCACCGGACAAGAGACGTATCCCCTAGTCGCGCGTGCTGGTGGCGGCTTCGGCCGCGGTGGCGAGCAGGCTGTCCAGGGCGGGACGCGCCAGGTACTTCCCGCGCGAGATCACCCCGGCGATCCGTCGCGTGTTGCGAATGTCCCGAAGTGGGTCGGCTTCCAGGATGACGAGGTCGGCGACCTTGTCCGCTTCAATGGTACCGAGGTCCGTGAAGCCGAGGACCTTCGCGGGTTCCGAGGTAGCCGCGCGAAGAGCGTCCATCGGAGACAGCCCAGCCTCGACCAGAAGCAGCAATTCGTCATGGAGACCGAAGCCCGCGACCTGCCACGGCGCCTCCATGCTCAGATCGGTTCCGGGGAGCACGGGCACGCCGGCTTCGTGCAATCGGGCCACCAGATCCAGAAGCGCTTCGTATCGGCCCCTCGCGGCTTCGAGGCCTTCGCCGGCGAAGAGGGGTGACGACGCACTGGCCTTCCACATCTCGGATACCGGGCCGGAGACGTAGTCCATCTGCCGGCCGTCGAGCAGGCGTCGACCGTCGAAGACCGGATCCGCCGACATGAACGCCGGGTGCGCCACCACCAGCGTGGGCACGAGGGCCGTTCCCGCTCGGCGGAATGCCTCGACCATGACGTCGGCCTTCGCCTCATCGAAGGTCCGGAGCATCCGGCCGGTGAAGGCTGGGCCCATGGCCAGGGCGAACGGTAGGAAGAACTGGCCGGAGACGCGCGCGGAGTCCATGGCCGCAAGCAGTTCTGTGCGCAGGTCGTCTTCGTCCGACGAGGTCCCGAGCAGCAAGCCGCCGAGCATGCTCCCGCCATGCTCGATGGTGCGCTGGCCGCCGGCCACCACGTCGGTCACGGTCACGGCCGCCGGAACATGACCGTCGACCGGTAGGCCTCGGAGACGCGCTGCATCGAGAACCTCGGCGTATTCCTCAGGGGAGAGCCAGTCCCGCACCTTGATGAAATCCGCCCCTGCGGAAGCGAGTTCCTCGACCGTCAGGGCGGCGTCGGCCACCCCCACATGAACATGTCCCGGGTAGTCGATGGGAGACGCTCCATCGATGTTCGGCCCCGTCGACACGATACGGGGTCCGAGGACCGATCCGGAAGCTTCGAGGGCCCTGCGCTCCGCGAGTAGCGCCGCGCAACCCGGGTCACAGCCCATGTCGCGTACGCTGGTCACTCCGTTCGCCAGATAGAGATCGAAGGTCGTTGGAACCGCCCCGGTGTGGGTGTGCATGTCCCAGAGTCCGGGAATCACGTATCGGCCCGTCGCGTCCACGACGGTGGCCTCCGGAGGAACGGCGACCTCGGACGAGGGGCCCACCGCTCGAATGTATCCGTCCTCGATCAGGACGGTCTGGTCGCTCGTCGCGGCGGCACCGGTGGCGTCGATCACGGACGCATGGACGATCGCGAGCGTGGCCGACCCATCAGGGGCCGAACACGCCGCAAGTGCCGCCGCCACGAAGGCCAGCGATGGACGCAGACGAATCCATGTGCCTGGAAGTGCCATATCGAGCTCCTTGGAACGCCGCCCGGACTCATCCACGCGAGTCGCTGGCCGT
>JAOUPR010000032.1 GCA_029879725.1 Gemmatimonadota bacterium
GCTCCCGCGCCCCTTGAATCCGGGCGGCGGGCAGCTATGCGAAGACCCCGCGGTCGCAGACCGCGGGGTCCCATCCTGAGAGGCGCCGCCCGGATTCGAACCGGGGATAAAGGATTTGCAGTCCTCTGCCTTACCACTTGGCCACGGCGCCAACGCGAAGGGGAGCGGACATCGGGTATCCGACGCTTCGCCCCCCTTCAGAGCGGGAAACCGGACTCGAACCGGCGACCCCAACCTTGGCAAGGTTGTGCTCTACCAACTGAGCTATTCCCGCATGAGTTGTGGCTACGAACCTAGAATGATCGCGGGGGGCGGTCAAGGTATCGTCGTGTGGTCTTCGGTACGTTTCTCCGCGTCTCCGTTCCCCTTATGTTTCCCCGTCGGGAGGCGGTCCCCGGGACCGCGCAACGTGTTGCATCATCTGCACCTGGAGGGTCGCCGTCCGTGCCTGAAACCTCGCTCCGTCCCGCCCCGGTGGGAAGCCGTGGATGGCTCCTGACGTTCCTCGTCTGCGGGTGGGGAATCGCCCCCGGCGCCCTCGATGCGCAGAGCCTGGCGGGTCAGGCGCTCTGGCCTCCGCGGTTGGACCAGGGGCAGGTGCGGTTCTCCCTCCTTCCCGCCTTCTCCACCTGGGACGAGAACTTCGGGCCTCCGGGAAGCGATCCCCGGCCCCTGGGCGCGGGGCTGACCTCCGACGAGGCCGCCCCCCTCCTTCCCGGCGTGGAACTTCTCGAGGCGCGGCTGCGGGAACTGACCTCCACTCCGGGTTATGCCGCGCGTGCGGGGGGCATGGCGGGTACGGTCCGGCAGGACTTCACCCGGGTGGATTTCTCCGGCGAGATGGGCGTGTTCGATTGGTTGTCGGTGGGGGTGACGGTGCCCATCGTGAAGACCCGTACGGAGGTGGGCCTCGACTTCCAGGCCGCGGTCGACGCGGATCTGGGACTGAGCCCTACGCAGACCGATGCCGGGGCCGTGGCCGCCTTTCTCCAGGCCGTCTCCCAGGCCTCCACCAGCGCGGCGTCCCATGCCCAGGCCGCGTGCTCCACCGACCCGGGATCCGCCACGTGTTCATCGGCCCAGGCGTTGGCGCAGGAGTGGGACGCGTTTTCGTCGGGTCTGGATGCCGCGTACGGCGCTTCCATCTTCTTCCCCGTGACGAGCAGCGACGTGGCGGGGCTTCTCACCGCTCGGCTGGATGTGCTCAACGCGGGGCTTTCCGCCGCGGGCCTCGGCACCGTGGGCGCCGCGTTTCCCTTCGCGGCCACTCCCGTGGACGAGAACGTGATCTACGGGCTGAACGAGAACCCGCGCGCGGGGATCGGGGGCGCGCCCTTCGGGACCGTCATCCGGGACTGGACGCTGGGCGACATCGAGGTGGGTGCCCGGCTCCGCGTGCTGGAGCGCGGTGATGCCTCGGGCCTCCGTTACTCCCTCTACGTGGGCGGACTCGTGCGACTGGGTACCGGAACCTCCGACGATCCCGACGTCTTTCTCGATCTGGGTTCCGGGGACGGGCAGGAGGATCTGGAGGGATACGTGACCGGCTACCTCCAGGGAGGGAGGCGCTTTTCGCTGGGGATGGAGGGCCGCTACGGAGTCCAGCACGCGACCATCCTCTACCGGCGCGTCGCCCCGGCGGAAGTGATCGCCGCTCCGCTCTCTTCCCGGCGCTTGTTGGAGTGGACTCCAGGATCCTACCGAGCCATGGCCGTGGTACCGCGGTGGTACGCGAGCCCCAACCTGGCCCTGATGGGGAGCTATCGGTGGTTCTCCCGCGCCGCGGACCGGTATGCGTACGCTCCCGAGGAGAGCTTTCCCGATCTGGATCTCTCCATCATGGAAGGCGGCACCGGAACGACCCTCCACGAGGTGGGCCTCGGCCTCAGCTACACGACTCGGACCTCGGCCCGGGGCGGCGGGATCTCGTCGACTCCGGTGGAACTCCACGCCCGTGTCGTCCGATCCGTGGCGGGGTCGGGGAAGCTGACGCCGGTGGCGACGCGGGCGGAGTTGGGGATTCTGATGTACCGGCGGGTCTTCGGGAACTGAGGGAAGCGGCCTAACGACCCTTGAGGAGTTCCTCCGCGTGGGTGCGTGCGGCCTCCGAGGAGGCGTCCCCGCTGAGCATGCGTGAGATCTCGCCCACGCGGTCGGCCTCCGCCACGTGGCGGACGCGCGTCACCGTCTTCCCTTCCTCCTGGACCTTCTCCACCACGAGGTGCACCGCCGCTTTGGACGCGACCTGGGCCAGGTGGGTGACGACCAGCACCTGATGCCGCTGGGACACGTCGTGGAGCTTCTCCGCCACCGAGTTGGCGACGGCGCCGCCGATCCCGGCGTCCACTTCGTCGAACACCAGCACGGGGATGGCATCCACGTCGGCGAGGACCGCCTTGAGCGCGAGCATCACCCGCGCCAGCTCACCGCCGCTGGCGATCCGGGAGAGGCGCATGGGCTCGAACCCCGGGTTGGGCGCCACCAGGAACGCGATGGACTCGGCCCCTCCGGGGCCGATGGACTCGAGGGGGTTCAACTCCACCTCGAACGCCGCTTCGGGTAGTCCCAGCACCGGAAGGATCCCGGCGACCTTTTCGGCCAGCTCGGCCCCACCTTTCACCCGCAGCGCCGAAAGCTCCGTAGCGGCGGTGGAGAGCGCGACCTCCGCTTCTTCCAACTCCTTCCGGAGGCGGATCATGTCCTCCCCCCCGTGCTCCATCTCCGCGAGTTCCTGCTTCACCCGGGAGTACGTGTCGAACACGTCGGAGAGCTCAGGGCCGTACTTGCGCTTCATCCGGAAGATCAGATCCATCCTCTGCCGCACGTGCTCCAGACGATCGGGATCGTATTCGACGCCGCCCGCGTATTCCCCCGCGAGCCGACCGGCCTCCTCCACGCTGCGGAGCGCCTCGTCCAGGAGCTGTCCCACGGAACCGAGGCTGGGATCGAACCGGACGAGCTTCTTCAAGACCGCGTGGGCGCGGGCGATGGCCTCCGAGACGGACCCTTCGTCGCCGTAGAGCGTCTCGTGGAGCGTGGTGCTCCCCTCGAGGAGCTCTTCCGCGTGCTGAAGGCGGTGGAGCTCGGCTTCCAGGTCGGTGTCCTCGCGCTCCTGGAGCCGAGCGGCCTCGATCTCCTTCGCCTGGAACTGGAGGAAGTCCGCCTGCTCGGACATCGTCTCCCGACGACCTTCCCTCTCCTCGAGTTCCTTGCGGATCTCCTGCACTCTCTGGTGCGCCTCGCGCACGCGCCGCGCGGGGTCTCCCGCCTTGCAGTACGCGTCGAGGATCAGCCCTTGCTCCTGAGCCCGCAGGAGGGTCTGATGCTCGTGCTGGCCATGCAGGTCCACCAGGGCGCTTCCCAGATCTCCCACCACCCCGGCGGTGGTGGGGCTGTCGTTGACCCACGCGCGGTTCCGCCCTTCCGCGGCGACCTCTCGCCGTAGCACCAGAAGGCCATCGGGAACCTCGAATCCGAGTTCCCGCACGCGTGCTCTGAGGAAGGGGTGTCGCGAGACGTCGAACACCGCCTCCACCGACGCCCGTTCGGCCCCGGCGCGCACCGCCGACGACGCCGCGCGCTCCCCGAGGAGGAGGGACAGGGCACCTACGATGATGGACTTTCCGGCCCCCGTCTCGCCGGTGAGCGCGTTGAGCCCGGGCCCCAGGGTTACCCCGAGGTCCTCGACGACTGCGTAATCACGAATGCGGAGTTCGATGAGCATAACTGTTCAAGGTACCGTCAGGTCCATGCCTCGCTCAATGCCTCACTGTGCCGTCTACGTACGCGGAGTGGGACCGGGAAGGGTCATCCACGCACCGGAGGGCGTGCGGCCCAGTTCAACTTCCGCCGCATGGTGGAGAAGAACGTCTGGCCGGGCAGGCGGACCAGGGGGACGTCGTGCACCCCTTTGGTCACCCGTACGCACTCCCCGGGGTGGACGGGGTGGGTCACCTGCCCGTCGGCCGTGAGTTGCAGTTCGTGGGACGGATCCATGGGCTGAACCGTCAGCGTCTCCGTGGCGGGGAGCACCAGAGGCCGCACCGCGAGGGAGTGGGGGCAGATGGCCGTGACCACCATGCACGCCATCCCCGGAACGATGATGGGACCTCCGGCGGACATGCTGTACGCCGTGGAGCCCGTCGGCGTGGACAGGATCACGCCATCGGCGCTGAAGCTCCCCACCTCCTCCGTCACCCCGTCCGAACCCACGAAGAGGTCGAGGGGCGTGACCCGGGCCGCGCCGGACGTGTGCAGGACGAAGTCGTTCAGAGCCGAAATCGGATCGCCCAGCGAACCACCCGAGTCGACCACTCGCGCCTGCAGCGTGAAGCGACGGTCCAACAACCCCTCCCCATCCAGGACCTGGGCCACTCCCTCCCGCATGGCGGAGACGGGCGTGCTGGTGAGGAATCCCAGATGCCCCAGGTTGATCCCGAAGATCGGAGTGCCCCGCCCCGCGACCAGGCGAGCCGCACGGAGAAGGGTACCGTCTCCCCCCACGGCGAGGACCAGGTCGACGGGATCTTCCGCCGGGCGAAGCGGGGCGGCATCGGGCGGGATGTACCCGCTCTCGTCGGACTCGTAGCGTACCTCGAGCCCCCTTGCCTTCAGGAGCCCGTCCAACGAAGCCAGGATATCGGGGAGCTCCGGGCTTCTCCTCCTGGAGACCACCCCCACTCTCCGGATGGGTCCAGGGAACCGCTCCAGCGACCCCTCTGCCGTCATGCGGACTCCAACGCCGCCTTCGCCTCCCGCGCGCCCACGAGTTGCCGGATCCTCCGGGCGATCCCCGCCGGGTCGAGATCGATCTCGGCCAGGAGCGCCTCCCTTCCCCCATGCTCGACGTAGCGATCCGGGATCCCCAACGCCGCCATGCGCGGTCGTACTTCCAGCTCCATGGCGTCCATCTCGCGGGCCATGAACGCACCGAACCCGTTGGACACCTGTCCTTCCTCCACCGTGAACACCGCCGGATGCGACGTGGCGACCGACCGGAAGCGGGCCTGGTCGTAGGGCTTGAGGAAGCGGCAGTTCACCACGGTGCACTCCACTCCCTCACCGGCCAGCGTCTCCGCGGCTTCCAGGGCGGGAAGCACCATGGTCCCCACGGCGAGGACGGCGACATCCCTCCCTTCACGCAACACTTCCCACGTGAACGGCTCCACGGGGGGGATCTCGGAAAGATGCGGAACCGCGGAGGGAACCGTGTCCCGGGGCCAACGCACGCTCCAGGGTCCGTCCGACTGATCCACGCCGGCCCTGAGGAGGGCCAGCATCTCGCTCCCGTCCTTCGGGGCCGTCACCACCATCCCGGGGATGGAGAGCATGTAGGGGATGTCCAGGGCGCCGTGGTGCGTGGGACCGTCCTCACCGGCGATCCCGGCACGGTCCATCCCGAATACGACCGGGAGGCTCTGGAGGGCCACGTCGTGGACGATGTTGTCGTAGGCCCGTTGCAGGAAGGTGGAGTAGATGGCCACCACGGGCTTGACCCCCCGTGTGGCCATCCCCGCCGCGAAGGTGACGCCATGCCCCTCCGCGATCCCCACGTCGAAGTACCGGTCCGGATGAGCGTTCTGGAACAGGTCGGTGGACGTTCCGTCGGGCATGGCCGCGGTGATGGCGACCACGTCGGGATTCTGGTCCGCGAGTTGCACCAGTCCCTCCCCGAACACCTTCTGGTACCGAGGGAGACCACCACCCGACTTCGTTCCCTTCCCGGTGACCTTGTCGAAGGGACCGGCGGCGTGCCACGTCCAGGGGTCGTCCTCGGCCTGGGCGAAGCCCTTTCCTTTCTGCGTGATGACGTGCAGGAGGATGGGGCCCTTCATCTGGCGCACCGCGGCCATGCGATCGACCAGAGCGTCCAGATCATGCCCATCCACCGGACCGACGTACCGGAACCCGAGCTCCTCGAAGATGAGTCCCGGCGTGAACATGTGCTTCACGCTCTCCTCGAGACGACCGGCCAATTCCTCCATGACGCCCCCGATACTCGTGGGAGCCCTGTGGAGGACCTCCTTCACCAGGCTCCGGGCCTTGTTGTAGGCCGGGTTGGTGATCATCCCGGTGAGATACTTGTTCATGGCGCCCACGGCCGGGGCGATGGACATGTCGTTGTCGTTGAGCACCACGATGAAATCGCGGTCCGTGTGGCCGGCGTTGTTGAGCGCCTCGTACGCGAGCCCGCACCCCATGGCCCCGTCTCCGATGACCGCCACGACGTCGAAGTCCTCACCGCGGACGTCCCTCCCCACCGCCATCCCCCACGCGGCCGAGATGGACGTGGACGCATGTCCCGCTCCGAAGGCGTCGTACTCCGACTCGTCACGCCGGAGGAAGGGGGCGAGCCCTCCCTTCTGGCGGATGGTGGGGAACGCCTCGTTGCGCCCGGTGATGATCTTGTGGATGTAGGCCTGGTGACCCGTGTCCCACACGATCTGGTCGCGCGGGGTATCGAAGACGTAGTGGAGCGCCACCGTCAACTCGACGACCCCCAGGGAGGCGCCGAAGTGCCCCCCTTTGCGGGCGACGACGTCGATGTGGCGTTCCCGGACCTCGTCGGCGAATCGCCGCAACTCGGACCGGGGAAGTTCCCTCAGTGCTTCGGGGTCATGGATTCGGTCCAGCATGGACACCGGATCCGCTCCTTATTCTGATCGAAAGGTGTTCGAAGTGATGAAAGATATCCGGAGCGCGGCTCCGGAACACCCTCAGTGCTCGCGCTCCACGATGTACCGGGCCAGAAGTGCCAGGATGGGCGCATCCAAACCCGACCGGCGCAGGGCGACGAGGGCCGCATCCACCTCCTCCCCGGCCCTCGTCCGGGCACCTTCGAGGCCGTGGAGCGCCACGTAGGTGGACTTCTCCAACTCCGCGTCGCTGGGTGTCTTCCCGAGGACCTCCGCCGACTGGGTGGCATCCAGGATGTCGTCGGCGATCTGGAACGCAAGCCCGATGGCTCGGCCGTACTCCTCCAGCGCCTCGTCCACCGCCACCTCGGCTCCCGCCGCGCGGGCGCCCATGGTCAACCCGGCGGTGAGGAGCGCC
Source organism: Gemmatimonadota bacterium (assembly GCA_029879725.1). Taxonomy (GTDB): domain Bacteria; phylum Gemmatimonadota; class Gemmatimonadetes; order Longimicrobiales; family Gaopeijiaceae; genus JAOUPR01. The sequence goes on from JAOUPR010000032.1 coordinate 7,054, forward strand.
CCCGTCTTCATCCCGTGGAGGACGCCGAGCTCGTCGGCCCGCAGCGACCGCCCTTCACCCTGGAGGTCCAGCCACTGCCCGCCCACCATCCCTCCGGCCCCCGCCGCCTCCACGAGGGTCCGGGCCACCCTTCGGGCGGTGGCGTCGGGACACCCGAGGCGAAGGGCCGCCTGGAGCGCCCGCAACGCCGCGAAGGGGATCAGGGCGGCTCCCCCCACCATGGTGGCGTCCTCGCCGTGCACGCGGTGCGTGGTGGGGCTGCCGCGGCGCAGGTCGGCGTCGTCCATGCAGGGGAGATCGTCGTGCATGAGGGAATAGGCGTGGATCAACTCCAGGCTCGCCGCCAGATCGTAGAGCGCCTCGTCGTCGGACGCCTTCCCTCCACAGGCACGATACGCCGTCACGCAGAGGATGGGTCGGAGGCGCTTTCCGCCGCTGGTCACTCCGTGGCGGACGGCATCCCGCACCGGCCCCGCGACGGCCGCCGGAAGCGCCTCCATGGACCGGTCCAGGGCGGCGGCGACCCGCTCTCCCTCACGGGACAGGTAGGTCTGCAACTCCGTGCTCAATCCTCGTCCCCCGCGAAGGGCTCGACGAGCCCGTTGGCGAGAAGCTCCTCGACCGTCCGCTCCGTGCGGGCCAGGAGGGCCTCGGCTTCCCGCACGTGTCCCACCCCTTCCTGGAACAGCTGAAGGGCATCTTCCAGGGAAGCTTCGTCCGATTCGAGGCGGCCGAGGATCGCTTCCAACCTGCGTAGCCGTCCCTCCAGCGTCCGATCCTCCCCTCCGGCCTCCGGTTCCTTCTTCGCTTTGGTCACCGCCGTTCCTCCCTCGGCCCGGTCACCCGGGCACCCACGTTTCCGTCACTCACCCGCAGGACGACCTCCATCCCCGGAGAAAAATCCCCCACGCGCCTCAGAACCCGACCTTCGGGATCCTCCACGACGGAGTAGCCCCGCTCGAGCGTGGAAAGCGGCGACATCGCATGAAGCCGTCCCGACAGCGCGCCCAGGGTGTGCCGTCTCCGCTCCAGGAGGAGGCGCACGGCGCGCTCCGTGCCGGCCACGTTCCGGTCCAGGGCCTGTCGGACCGGGTCCATCCTCCGATGCATCCCCCGGCCCAGCCGGTCCAGCCCATCGGCCAGCGCCAACCGCCTCCGCTCCACCGTCCCCCGCAAGGCGCGGGCCAGACGCGGTGGCAGTTCCCGCAGCTGCCCGAGCACCACGGAGGCGTCGGGAACCACGGCCTCCGCCGCGGCCGACGGGGTGGGAGCCCTCAGGTCCGCCACCAGATCCGATATGGTCACGTCGACCTCGTGGCCCACGGCCGAGACGACCGGAACGGGGCAGCGTACCACCGCACGCGCCACCTCTTCCTCGTTGAAGGCCCAGAGGTCCTCGATGGACCCGCCTCCACGACCCACGATGATGACGTCGGGGGTTCCCGTCTCCGCGAGAGCGTCCAGGGCTTCCGCGATCTCCCGCGCGGCGCCCTCACCCTGCACCCTGCACCCCCGCACCAGGATCCGCACCCAGGGTGCCCGCCGACCCAGAACCGACAGGATGTCGCGAATGGCGGCTCCCGTGGGCGAGGTCACGACGCCGACGCAGGCCGGGTATCGCGGGAGGGGCCGCTTGCGGGCGGGATCCAGGAGTCCCTCCGCCTCGAGCCGGCCCCGAAGCTTCTCGAAGGCAAGACGCCAGAGTCCCTCGGCACCCTCCGCCTCGACCTTGTCCACCCGGAGCTGCACGTCACCCCGGGCTTCGTACAGGGTGATCTGGGCGAACACCCGGACCTTCATCCCTTCCTCGGGGTCCGTGGGGAGCGCCTCTGCCTCACGCCGCCACATGACGCACCGGACCTGCGCCGCGTCGTCCTTGAGCGTGAAGTAGCAGTGGCCCGAGCGGGCGCGGGTCCAGTTGGTCACCTCACCGCCCACCCAGAGGGCGTCGACGCTCTGTTCCAGGAGACTGCGGACGGCACGGTTGACCTGCGACACCGACCAGACCCGAGGCTCCTCCACCGGAGGCTCCGGAGACACGGCCTCGTCCTCCGGAGCTTCGGGCACGTCGTCGAACAGATCCAGGCTGAATTCGTCTCCCAAGGCCGTCGCCTCAGTCGTCCAGCCCGGCGGCACGTCGGGCCGAGGTGACGGTGTTGGCCAGGAGCATGGTGATGGTCATGGGGCCCACTCCGCCCGGGACGGGTGAGATGGCCGCGGCCACCTCCTTCACCTCGTCGAAGAGGACGTCTCCGCACACGCGATACCCCCGCTCACTGGCGGGATCGTCGACACGGTTGGTCCCCACGTCGATGACCACCGTGCCCGCAGACACCATTTCCGCGGTGATCATCTCCGGCCGTCCCATGGCCACCACCAGGATGTCCGCGGTGCGGGTGACTGCCGCCAGGTCGGGGGTGCGGGAGTGGCAGACCGTGACCGTCGCGTCTCCGCCCCTTCCCTTCCGGATGAGGAGGGAGGCCAGCGGGCGCCCCACGATGTTGGATCGCCCCACCACCACCACGTGCTTGCCTGCCGGATCGTGTCCGCTCCTCACGAGCATCTCCACGACCCCCGCCGGCGTGCACGGAGGGAAGAACGCCCCGGAATCGGTGGCCAGACGCCCCACGGACACCGGGTGGAACCCGTCCACGTCCTTGGCCGGATCGATGGCCTCGATCACCTTGCCTTCGTCGATGTGCCCGGGAAGGGGAAGCTGTACCAGGATCCCGTGGATCGCCTCGTCGGCATTCAATCCGGCGACGACGCCGAGGAGCTCGGCCTCGGAAGTGTCGGGGTCGAGGGTGATCTGCCGGGAGTGGATCCCCATCTCACCGGCGGCCTTGTTCTTCATCCCGACATACATCTGCGAGGCGGGATCCGCGCCCACGAGGACGGTGGCCAGGCCGGGAACGAGTCCGTGCTCGGCGGCGAGCGCGGCGACGGATTCCTTCAACTCTGCTCGGATCTCGGCGGCGATGTCCTTGCCGGATATGATCTGGGCGCTCATGGGGCATTCCGGGGGTGACGATGTGCGCGTGGTCGACGGGAAGAAACTAACACATCCGCGACCCGCTTTTTACCTCGCGAAGTCCACCGCCCGGGTCTCCCGCACCACCACGATCTTGATCTGGCCGGGGTACTGCAGCTCGTTCTCGATCCTGCGGGCCACGGCCTCGGAGATCTGCGCCATCTGGCCGTCGTCCACCTTTTCCGGCTGAACCATCACCCGGAGTTCACGGCCTGCCTGGATGGCGAAGCAGCGCTCCACCCCGGGATACTCCATGGCGATCTCCTCGAGCTGCTCCAGACGCTTGACGTATCCGTCGAACATCTCCCGCCGGGCCCCCGGACGTGAGCCGCTGATGGCGTCTCCGGCCGTGACCAGGAAGGTCTCCGCGAATAAGTGGGGCTCCTCGTCGTGGTGGGCCTTGATGGCGTTGAGGACCAACTCGGATTCGCCGTGCTTCTTGCACAGCCGGTACCCCAATTCCACGTGGGTCCCTTCGTGCTCATGGGTGAGCCCCTTCCCCACGTCGTGCAGGATGCCGGCGCGCTTGGCTCCCTGGACGTCGAGACCCATCTCCGCCGCCATGTTCCCGGCCAGGAGTGCCACCTCCTTGGAGTGCAGCAGCTGGTTCTGCCCGTACGACGTACGGAACTTCAGACGACCGAGCGTCTTGACGATCTCGGGGTGGACGTTGTGGATGCCGAGCTCGTAGAGGATCTCCTCGGCGGCCACCACCATGGACGCGTCCACGTCCACGCGGGCCTTGTCCACCACCTCCTCGATGCGCCCCGGGTGGATGCGGCCGTCCTCGATGAGGCGCTCCAGCGACATGCGCGCGACTTCCCGCCGCACCGGATCGAAGGCGGAGAGCACCACGGCTTCCGGCGTATCGTCGATGATCACGTCCACGCCGGTCGCCTGCTCGAAGGAGCGGATGTTCCGGCCCTCCCGCCCGATGATGCGCCCCTTCATCTCGTCGCTGGGGAGCTGGACGACCGAGACGGTGGTCTCCGCCGTGGTGTCGGCGGCCAGGCGCTGGATGGAGAGCGCGATGATCTTCTTCGCTTCGCGATCCGCGTCCCGTTGGGCCCGCTCCTTGATCTCGCGCAGGTCGTTGGCCGCGGTGGCCCGCGCCTCGTCCTTGAGGTCCTCCACGAGCTTGGCCAGGGCCTCCTGCTGGGACATCCCGGCGAGTTCGACGAGACGTTGCCGCGCTTCCTCCTCTCCGCGACGCAGGGCTTCCTGGGATTCGCCGAGCGCGAGTTCCCGCGCGTTCATCTCGGTGGCGCGGGCCTCCTGCTCCTCCTCACGGACGTTGATGCGTTCGAACTGGCGGTCCAGGACGTCGGACCGCTCCTCGAGACGACGCTCCGTCCGCTCGGCCTCTTCTCGCCGCCGCGCCTCCTCGCGCTCCCATGCCTCCCGGAGACGGAAGCCTTCCTCCTTCCCCGCGAGCTCCCCCGCCCGCCGGAGATTCTCGGCTTCCTGTTCCGCCCTCGACAGGATCCGCGAAGCGTCATCCTGGGCTTCGGCGCGCTCCTTCTCCCGTCGAGTCTTTTCGCGGCTGCGGGCAATGATCACTCCGACCACGGCCCCGACGATGACTCCCACCGCCGCCGCCAGCACGATTACCAGCGGGGATCCCATGTATTGACTCCGAATCGGCAGGCGACGTGACCTCCCGACGTTGGGCTATGAGGAAACGTCTCCATGGATCCGCGCGCGGCGAACCCGGGAGGATCGTTCTGTTGCGACGGTAGAATAGGTTTGGGACCCGTTCCGGAGCAAGCGAGGCCGCTGGTTCACCCCTGGCCGGACGGCGGAAGGGCCTCCTCGATGCGCTTGGCGAGCTTCGCCATCCGCGTCGCGGACTCCGCCTGGAATCGCTCCATCTCCTCGCGGGCCTGGAACAACTCGTCCACGATGGAGAGGGCGGCCAGGATGGCGGCCTTGTGTCCTTCGATGAGCCCTGACTTCGAGCGGATCTCATGGATGCGGTCGTCCACCACGCGCGCGCACTGCCGGGTGTATTCCGGCGCCACGTTGGCTCGGATGGTGTGATCCTCACCGGCGATGCGCACGGTGACCGACGACTTCTGCACGTCGGCGCTCATCAGCGGCCCTCCTCGAGAAAGCGTACGCGGGCGAGGAGCCGCTCGACGGTGACCCGCCCCTGACCCAGGCGGGCGCGGAGGTCCGCGTTCTCCTCTTCGAGTTCCCGGACCCGCGTGAGGAGCCGATCCGCTTCGTCCAGGTCTCCGGTGAAGCGCTTCACCAGCTCCTGGGCCTCGGCCCGGCGCGTCTCGGCCTCGCGTACCCGGCCACCCAGCCCGTGCACACGATCCAGGAGCGCGTTCACCGAGCCCTCCAGCCGTTGGAATGCCTCCTGGTGCAGCACCCGGGGGCTATCCTCGGTGTTCGACACCGAGCTCCTCCTGAAGGCGTTGGACGATTCCCCCCACGACCCGATCCACTTCCTTGTCCTTCAGGGTCCGCTCCGCGGCCTGGAAATGCAAGCGCACGGCGAGAGATCGCATACCCGGGGGAATCCCCTCCCCCCGGTAGACGTCGAAGATCCCCACCTCGCGGAGGATCTCGCCGCCGCCCTCCCGCGCGACGGCCGTGACCGCCGCGGAGTTCACGGCATCAGGGACCAGAAGCGCGAGATCCCGTTCCATCCCCGGGTGCTGCGGGAGTGGTTGGAATACCGGCGTCGGTGTCGGGATCACCTCGGCGGGCAGGGCCATCTCGAAGGCGAAGACCTCGCCGACCCAGGCCGGCACGTCCATGGCACCCTCCACGACGGTTCCCCCACGGCCGACCTCCCGCCCGTCTGCGTCGACCACGGACAGTACGGTTCCGTCTTCGTATCGCGCCGTCACCCACGGCACGTCTCTTCCGGCCGGGCCGTCCGCCGGGTTCACACGCGCACCGGCGGGGTAGGCCCGCTGTGCAGCCTCCTCCATGACCGACTTGAGGTCCCACACGTCGAGAACGGCCGAGGGTCCGGACCAATGGTCGGGAGCGCGCCGGCCCGTCAGGACCCCGACGAGGTGATTGATCTCCTCGGGAGGCTCACCGGGTCCAACCCTCCGAAACGAGGTGCCCATCTCGAACAGGCGTACGTCCCGATTCCCCCGGCGGAGGTTGTACTCCGCACGGCGCAGGAGGGAAGGCGCCAGCGTCCTGCGCACGAAAGGCTCGAGGGCGTTCAACGGATTGGAGACCCGTACGTCCCCTTCCCCTTCCGGAACGAAGGCGGGCGTCTGCGCTTCGAAGAAGCCTCGCGCCACGAACGCCCCACGCAACTCCTCCTCGAGGTGGAACATGGGGTGATCTCGAACGGTCCCCGGACGGTACGCCCCCAGATCGGCCGGGAAGTCGTCGTACCCGTGCGCCCGCGCGATCTCTTCGATGACGTCGATCTCCCGGGTCACGTCGTAGCTCCGGAAGCCGGGAACGCGGACGGTGAGGATCCCGTCGCCGTCCCCGTCGACCGCGAAACCCAGGGGCGTCAGGTAGTCCGTGACCTCCGCGGCCGTGAAGGGTACTCCCAGCACATGGGCGACCCGCGCGAGGCGAAGGCGTATGGTGGGCGCCTCGAAGGCGTGGGCGCACACGTCCAGGACCGGCCCGTCGAGGGCGCCCCCCGCCGTGGCGAGGATGATGGCCACCGCCCGCTCCAGGGCAGGACGCATCCCCTCCGGGTCCACCCCCCTCTCGAAGCGATACGACGCGTCCGTGGACATCCCCAGGGCTCGACGCGTGGCCCGGATGGACTTGGGGTCGAAGAGCGCACACTCGAGGAGCACGTCCACGGTGTCGTCCTCCACCTCCGAATTCCGTCCACCCATGACCCCACCGATGGCCACGGGCACCGTGGCGTCGCAGATCATGAGCATGTCCCCCGTGAGCGTGCGCTCCTCACCGTCGAGGGTCGTGAACGTCGACTCCCCGGCCGCGGCCCGCCGGACCACGATCCCCGATCCTCCGAGACGGCCCAGGTCGAAGGCGTGCAGCGGTTGCCCCATCTCGAGCATCACGTAGTTCGTGGCGTCCACCACGTTGTTGATGGGGCGAGCCCCGGCACCGCGCAGCCGGGTCTGGAGCCATGCGGGAGAGGGGCCCACGCGGACTCCTCTGATCACGGCTCCGAGATAGCGGGAGCAGAGATCCGGGTCACGGATCTCCACGAATACGCCACCGGCCTCGGCCCGCACGGCGTCCTCCACGTACCCGGCCGAGACGCCGGGGTCACCCGGGATTTCCGGGAACTCCACCGCCGCCCCGGGCCCGGCCGCCTCACGGGCCACGCCCACGTGGCTGAGGAGGTCTCCCCGGTTCGCGGTGATCTCCACCTCCATGGTGGTGTCATCGAGTCCCAGCGCGCCCACGAACGATTCCCCGATGGTGAACTCACCGGAGAGTTCCATGATCCCGTCGTGGTCCTGGCCCAACCCCAGCTCGCGGGCCGAGCAGAGCATCCCCTCGGAAACCTCGCCCCGGATCTTGGCCTTCTTGATGCGGAAGTCGCCGGGAAGGACCGCCCCCACCGGCGCGAAGGGGTAGTATTTCCCGGCCGTCACGTTGGGGGCTCCGCACACCACCTGAACGACCCCCTCCGGCCCTTCCACGGTGCACAGGCTCAGGCGGTCCGCGTTGGGATGCCTCCCGGCGGTGATCACCTTCCCGATGACCACGTCGGCCAGCGCCTCACCCGGAGACACCATCTCCTCGACCGGCGCGCCTCGCAGGGCCAGGTGTTCGGCCAACTCGCGCGGGCCCATCTCCAGAGTCGGGAGGAGGGCCTTCAGCCAACGGTAGGATACGTTCATCGGGCGAACTGGGAGAGGAAGCGGATATCGTTCTCGAAGAAGGTGCGCAGATCCCGCACACCGTATTTCAGCATGGCGATGCGTGCCGGACCCATCCCGAAGGCGAATCCCGTGTAGCGCTCGGAGTCGTACCCGGCGTTCTCGAGGACCGCGGGATCCACCATCCCGGCCCCCATGATCTCCAGCCAGTCCGTTTCCTCACGGGTCCCGTCGGCGCGGGTGACCACACGTTTCACGTCCACCTCCGCCGACGGCTCGGTGAACGGGAAGAAGGAGGGCCGGAAGCGGACCTGCGTGCCGGGTCCCCAGTATCGACGCGCGAACTCCGCCAGCGTCGCCTTGAAGTCCACGAAGCTGATCCCCTCGTCCACCACCAGACCCTCGATCTGCATGAAGGCGGGTGTGTGCGTGGCGTCATAGGTATCCCGCCGGTAGACCCACCCGGGCGCGATGATGCGAATGGGCGGCTCGTGGGTCTGCATGGTGCGCACCTGTACCGGAGAGGTGTGACTACGCAGAAGAACCGAGTCCTGCAGATACAGGGTGTCCTGCTCGTCGGCGGCCGGATGGTCCAGCGGCGTGTTGAGCGCCACGAAGTTGTACCACTCCGTGTCCGCCTCGGGGCCGCGCGCGCGCGTGAACCCGAGGTCCCGGAAGATTCCCCAGATTTCGTCCATGGCCTGGGAGATGGGGTGCGCCGCTCCGCGCCACACTCCCCGGGCCGGGAGGGTCAGGTCGTACTCCTGGGACGCGGCGGGACCGGCCAGCTCCCCCTCCTTCGCGTCGAGGGCAGCCTGGACCACACCCTTGACCCGATTCGCCTCCTGTCCGATCACGGGGCGCTCCTCCGCGGAGAGGCCACCCAGCCCCTTGAGCAACGCGGAGATCCTTCCGTCCTTGCGCCCGAGAAAGCGGATGCGGATGGCCTCGACCTCTCCCGCGTCGGTGGCGCCGGAGATGGCCCCCAGGGCCTCTTCCTCGAGGGTCTTCAGGGATGCGAGTGGATTGGGGTCGGTCATGAGGATGGCGTGACGAGTGGGCGTGGGGCCGTACAGGCCAAAAACCTATCAGACCCGATATGGAGCGAAAAGCCCCGAAAACAACGAGGGCCCCGCGGTTGCGCGGGGCCCTCGCCGTGCTTCGAAGTCCAAGGGTGACCTCGGGTCGATCTTCAACCCGCCTTGGCCGCCAGCCCACCCCTGGACTGCTCGACCAGAGCAGCGAAGGCTTCGGGCTTGTGGACGGCCAGATCGGCGAGCGCCTTGCGGTCGAGCTCGATCCCGGCCTCCTTGAGTCCGTTCATGAACCGGGAGTACGACATGTCGTGCTCACGCGCCGCGGCGTTGATCCGCGCGATCCACAGGGCACGGAAGTTCCGCTTCTTCTTCTTGCGGTCGCGGTAGGCGTGCTCCCACCCCTTCTCCACCGCGTCCTTCGCGGTGCGATAGAGGTTCTTGCGGCCGCCGAAATACCCCTTCGCGGCCTTGAACAGCTTCTTCTTTCTCTTGTTCCGCGCAACGGCGGTAGTTACTCGAGGCATGGTTCGCCCTCCTTATCCGCCGTAGGGAAGCATGCGGTTCACCCGACCCTCGTCGACCTTGGCAACGAGCGTCCCGTGCCGCAATCCCCGCTTCCTCTTCCGGGTCTTCTTCGTGAGGATATGGCTCTTGTTCGCCTTGTTCCGCCGGATCCGGCCGGATCCGGTGCGGGACAGGCGCTTGGCCGCTCCCCTGTGGGTCTTCATCTTCGGCATCGAATTCTCTCCTGTACTTCCCTGGCCCCGTGGGTGTCCCCCGGACTCGGCCGGAGGTCTATTTGGACTTCAGTGGCGCGATCACCATCGACATCGTGCGGCCCTCGAAGTTGGCGTTCTGCTCGACCTTTCCGACATCGGCCAGATCCGCCGTCACCCGCTGCAGGACCTCCAGGCCCAACTCCGGGTGGGTGATCTGCCGGCCCCGGAACATCATGGTCAGCTTCACCTTGTTCCCCTCTTCGAGGAACCGACGCGCGTGTCCCGTCTTGAAGTCGTAATCGTGGTCTTCGATCGTGGGCCGATACTTCACTTCCTTGACCCGGATCGTGTGTTGCTTCTTCCTCGCCTCGCGGGCGGCCCTCTGCGCTTCGTACCGGTACTTCCCGTAGTCCATCATCTTGACCACGGGTGGCCGGGCTTCCGGAGCCACCTCCACCAGGTCCATCCCCCGCTCCGTCGCTCTCTCGCGGGCTTCGTCGATGGAGACGATTCCGATCTGTTCGCCGTCGTCCTGGATCAGCCGGATCGGACTGATCCGGATCTGCTCATTGACGCGCACTCGCTTGTCGCTGATCTCCCTTCCTCCTTCCACAGCGGGTACCGGAACGCGAAAAGCCCGAGAATACTCTCGGGCCGCGGCCAGGGGTTCGCGGGTGACTGCGTCACGGCGCGTGCCCTTCGCGACCCAGGTGGATCTCCACTTCGACCCCCGAGGTGGGCCCGCCGGCATCGCGGACCACTTCCGGATTGAATCCGTCCACTTGAACGGTCCGGAAAGATGTGGGATTCCTCCGACGAGGTCAACGGGCCCCCGCGGCTACGCGGCCTCCCTCTTCCATGGTGCGGAGTGGTACCTTGGAGCCCCGGGCACCTCCCGACTCCACGCGCCGACCCGAAGCCACCTCGTCATGCCGACTCCCGTCCCGCCGCACAGGTCCGTCGCCCGCTCCGCAGGCGAATGGATCTTCCGTCGGCGTGGGTACCTCCCCCTGGCCCTGGGCGGCGTCCTGGCATGGGTCGTACACCACGACCCCCTCCCGTCCGGCTCCCCGGGATGTCTCCCGGGTTGGCGGCTCGCCGGGGGAGCGCTGGGAACCGCCGGAATCCTCCTCAGGGGGTGGGTGCTGGGAACGGTGCCTCCCGGGACTTCCGGCCGTACGACACGGTTCTTCCGCGCCGCTTCCCTCAACACCACGGCGGCCTATTCGCTGGTGCGTCACCCTCTCTATCTGGCGAACGGGTTGCTTTGGGTGGGGGCCTCAGCGTTCACGGCCTCCACCGCGGTGATCTCGGCCACCGCGGTGGCCTGGTGGGCCTACCACCGGATCATCCTGGTGGCTGAGGAGGCGTTCCTGGAAGAGCGCTTCGGCGATGCCTTCCAGGTGTGGAAGCGACGGACTCCCCGACTCTTCCCGCGCCCGGGAAGCTGGGTCCCTTCGTCCCAGGAGTTCCGGTTCGGTGCCGCCCTCGACCGGGACCATCCCGCCTTCATGGCTCTTCTCACCACCATCACGGTGCTGGAATCCGTTCGGGAACACGCCCTTTCCGGCGCCCTGCTCCCGGATGTCCCGTGGAGGGTGGGGTTCGTGGCGGGACTCGCCCTCTACCTGGCCGTCACCGTCCGACGCCGGCTCACCCGAGAGCCCGCGAGCGCACCTCCGACGCCACCTGGTCGATGAAGGCCTGGCGGTCCATGACCTCCTGCTTGCGGCCTGCGCCCCTGCGCCGTACCGCCACGGTACCGTTCTCGGCTTCGCGCTCCCCGACCACGCCCATGTAGGGGATCTTGAGGGTCTCGGCCTCGCGAATGCGGTAGTTCAACGTCTCCCGCGCCTGGAGATGCGCGCGCACCCCCGCGGCCTCCAGCCTCTCGACCAGGTCGGCGGCGCTCTCCTCCCACTGCTCCGAAATGGGGAGGACGCGCACCTGCTCGGGTGCCAACCAGGTGGGGAACGCGCCGGCGTAGTGCTCGATCAGCCCGCCCACGAAGCGCTCCATGGAGCCCACGAGGACACGATGGAGCATCACCGGCCGGTGGTTCTGGTTGTCCTCCGCGACATACTCGAGCTCGAACCGCTCCGGAAGATTGAAGTCGAGCTGAACCGTGGGGCCCTGCCACTTCCTACCGATGGCGTCGATGAGCTTGAAGTCGAGCTTCGGCCCGTAGAACGCGCCTCCCCCCTCGTCGATCTCGAACTCCACGCCGCGCCCGTTGAGCGTGTCGGACAGAACCGCCTCGGCCCTCGACCACTCCTCGTCGGAGCCCAGGGCCTTTTCGGGCTTGGTGGCCAGCTCCACGGTGTAGGGGTACCCGAACGCGCGGAGCATCTCGTCCACGAGGTCCAGGAGCCGCTCGATCTCGTTGGGGACCTGGTCCGGGGTGCAGAAGACGTGGGCGTCGTCCTGGGTGAACCCGCGGACCCTCAACATCCCATGGAGCACCCCACTGCGCTCGTATCGGTAGACCGTGCCGAACTCCGCCATCCGGATGGGAAGATCCCGGTATGAACGCTGCCTGCTCTGATACACCGCGATGTGCCCCGGGCAGTTCATCGGCTTGGGCCGGTACCGGGCGCCCTCCACCTCCATGGCCCCGAACATGTTCTCGGCGAAATTGGCCAGGTGACCACTGATCTCGAAAAGGCGCTCGCTCATCACGTGGGGCGTGTACACCAGCTCGTACCCGTGGCGCATGATCAGTTCACGCTCGAAGTTCTCGATCTCCATCCGCACCAGAGCGCCCCGGGGGTGCCAGAGGATGAGCCCCGGACCCACCCGCTCGTCGGTGCTGAAGAGGTCCAGCTCCCGCCCGAGCCGGCGATGGTCGCGCTTCTTGGCCTCCTCGAGGCGATGAAGGTGTTCGGCGAGATCGTCCTTCTTGAAGAAGGCCGTACCGTAGATGCGTTGGAGCATCTGCCGCTTCTCGTCTCCCCGCCAGTACGCACCCGCCCCGCTGAGAAGCTTGAAATGCTTCAGCCGTCCGGTGCTGGGCACGTGCGGCCCCCGACAGAGGTCCAGGAAGGGGCCGTCTTCGTAGACCGTGATCACCTCGTCGTCGCTGAACTCCTCGAGACGTTCGAGCTTGAGCGGGTCGTCCTGGAAGAGGCCTCGCGCTTCCTCCTTGCTCACACGCCGACGAAGGAACGGGTGATCGGCCGCGATCACCTCCTCCATCTTCTTCTCGAACACCGCCAGGTCTTCCGGAGTGAAGGGCTCGTCCACGTCGAAGTCGTAGTAGAACCCTTCGTCGATGGCGGGACCGAACCCGATCCCCGCGCCGGGCCGCAATTCGCGGACCGCGGTGGCCAGGATGTGCGCCGCCGAGTGTCGCAGCACGGCCAGAGCCTCCGCGTCGCGGTCGGTGAGGATCCGGATGGCCGCATCCTCGTGGAGGGGATGCATGAGGTCCACGGTCTCTCCCGCGATCACGGCCGCCACGGCCGCCTTGGCCAGCCCGGGCCCGATGCGGGCCGCGACCTCGCCCGGCGTGGAGCCGGCGGGAAGTTCGAGTACGTCGCCGTTGGGGAGCGTGATTCGGATCTGATCGCTGGACATGACGTGCTGCGGGTTGATGGACCTGCGGTGGTCGTCTGGAGTCGTCGAACACAAGGTAACCGGGCATGGGAGGGAGGATAAGGGGCGTCCGGGGCCCGGGGTGCGCGGAGAACGCCCCCATCCAGGCACGTTCCTTGCGACGGCCAGGGCGTGATGATACGCTCCCGCGCTGGGAGCGGGCGGCCGCATCGTGGACCGACACCACTTCAAACGGACCGGAGACACGGGGATACACTGCAATCATGCGTGAAGCGGACTCCCTTTCCTTCCTCGAGGCAGCGCTGGACGCCACGGCCGACGGGATTCTGGTGGTGGACGTGTTCGGCCAGATTGTGCGCTACAACCGGCGTTTTGCCCGGATGTGGGGGATCTCGCCGGCCACGCTCAGCCACGGGGACGACAACGAGGCGTTGAAGGTCGCCACCAGCAAGGTGAGGGATCCGGACACCTTCACGGCGAAGGTCCGTGAGCTGTACGACCACCCCACACGCAAGAGCCTGGATACCATCGAGCTGACCGACGGGAGGGTGTTCGAGCGGTATTCCCGTCCCTACCTCCTCGACAACGCCATAGCCGGGCGGGTGTGGAGCTTCCGGGACGTGACCCAGCAGACGCGGGCCCGGGCCGCCCTCAAGGAGAGCGAGGAGCGGTACCGCAGACTGTTCGAAGACTCGCGCCAGCCCATCTACCTGACCAGCCGCGACGGGTACTTCCTCGCGGCCAACCCCGCCGCCCTCGCCCTCTTCAATTTCACCGAAGAGGAGATGACCTCGCACAATGCTCAGGACTTCTACGTGGATCCGGCGGCGCGCGAGAGCTTTCGCAAGGAGGTGGAGCGCAGTGGTTCGGTGCTCGACTATCCCGTTCGGTTGAAGGATACGCAGGGTGCGGAGATGGAGTGCCTCCTGTCCAGCTCCGTCTGGCTCGGAGAGTCGGGCGAGATCCTGGGATACCAGGGGATCATCGACAACATCACGGAAAAGGAGCGCGCCGAGCTGGCCGTGAGGGAAAGTGAGCAGAAATTCCGTTCACTCATCGAGCATGCCAGCGACACGATCACCTTGATCGACGGTGAGGGGATCATCCTCTATGAAAGCCCGTCGGTCCACAGAGTGCTCGGCTACCACCCGGAAGAGCTGGTGGGCCGCCGGATCTTCGACTACCTCCATCCGTCGGATCTCTCGCAGGCGTTCAACGACTTCCGCTCCATCATGTCTGCCCCCGACAACACCGCGCGCACGGAGGTGCGCTTCCGGCACAGGGACGGGTACTGGCGAGCGCTGGAGGCCGTGGCCCGAAACCTCCTGCACGACCCCTCGGTCAAGGGAATCGTCATCAACGCGCGTGACGTGACGGAAAGGAAGGAAGCCGAGGCCCGTCTCGTGCACGACGCCCTCCATGACAAGCTCACCAAGCTCCCCAACCGTGCGCTCCTCATGGATCGCCTCGGGCTTTCGCTGAAGCGCGCTACCCGGGAGCCCCATACCCCGTTTGCGGTGCTCTTCCTGGACTTCGATCGGTTCAAGGTGGTGAACGACTCGCTGGGCCACATGGTGGGAGACCAGCTGCTCATGGCGGTGGCCCGCTGTCTCCAGGACAACCTCCGCCCGGGCGACACGGTGGCCCGGCTCGGTGGGGACGAGTTCACCATGCTCCTCGAGGACGCCAATCGTGACGTGGCCGTGGGCGTTGCCCAGCGGGTTCAGGAAGCACTCAACGAGCCGTTCCTGATCGGCGAGCACGAGGTGTTCATGTCGGCCAGCATCGGAATCGCCATGAGTTCCTCCGTCTACCGTCACCCCGAGGAGATCCTGCGGGACGCCGACCTGGCCATGTACAAGGCGAAGGAGAAGGGCCGGGGTCTGCACGAGGTGTTCCACACCGGGATGCACCACGAGGCCGTGAGCATCCTCCGGCTGGAGACGGACCTGCGGCATGCCCTGGACCGTCGGGAGTTCGAGCTCTTCTATCAACCCATCGTCTGGTTGAACGACGGTTCCCTCTACGCCTTCGAGGCGCTCCTGCGCTGGAATCATCCGGAGCGTGGGTTCCTGCACCCCGTGGAGTTCCTCCAGACCGCGGAGGACACGGACCTGATCATCCCCATCGGGTGGTGGGTCATGGAGGAGGTCGCTCGCACCGTGGCCGAATGGACGCGGGATCCCGCGGTGGGCCGCCCCATCCCCGTGCAGGTCAACGTGGCCAGCCGGCAGTTCTCCAGCCCCGACATCGTGGCCCGGGTGAAGGATACCCTCCAGAACGCGGGGGCGCCCGGGAACCTCCTCCATCTGGAGCTCACCGAGAGCAGCATGATGGAGAACGCGGAAAGCACGGTGGGGACGCTTCGCGAGTTGAAGTCGCTGGACGTCGGCCTCTCCATCGACGACTTCGGGACAGGATACTCCTCACTGAGCTACCTCCACCGCTTCCCCACCGACAGCGTGAAGATCGACCGATCCTTCGTGGCGCGGGTCAACGACTCTCCGCGGGACCGTGGGCTCATCCGGACCATCGTGGACCTCGGCCACGACCTCGGAATGCGGGTCGTGGCCGAAGGGGTGGAGTCGAGCAAACAGGCGGAAGCCCTGAGTGAACTCCACTGCGAGTGCGCCCAGGGGTACTTCTACTCCGCCCCCGTCTCCCGGGACGAAGCCACGGAATACCTGCGCCGGGGCCGGACCTGGTAGGCGCTCCGCTATCGCTCGATCACCTGGAGTGACACCCGCCGAGCCCCGGCGGAGTGGAGGGCATCCAGGACGTCCACCATGCGCCGGTAGGGGGCGTTCGGATCCGTCTTCACCGCGGCGATGAGGCGTGGGTTTTCCACCACCTCCATCCTCCAGAGATCCTCCACTGCGGCGGCGGCCATCCGTACGCTCTTGTCGCTGTCGCCCCGGCGGACTTCCACGACCCCGTCCGACTGGATCAGGAGATGCAGCACGTTGCGGGCCGGCACGGGCGCCTCCACGGGAGTCGGAAGCACGAGAGCGAGTCCGCGGTCCTTGGGAAAGACGGTGGTGACCAGGAAGAACACCAGAAGGAGGAAGGCGATGTCCGCCACCGAAGAGGTGGGGATCTCTCCGGATACTCTGGTCCTGCGATCCAGGATGGCCATGGGTACTCCCGTGTGGAAGGGCGTGAGGTGCCTGACCTCCAGGAGGGCAAGGGGCGTACCACTCCGAAAACCGCCACCGCTCGGGCTTCCTCGAGGGCCTACGCCCCTTCCGTGGCCACTTCCTCCCCGAGATCGTCCCCTCCCGAGGACAGCATGGGGGCATCGCCCGACGGCGGCATGGTCGCACTCGGCGCGGCGGCTCGAAGTCGGATCCGCTCGTTCACGCCGTCCACCTCCCTCCTGGCCAGGTACCGGCGGACCACCTGCACGAAGGGGAGAAGCACGGCGGACAGACCCACGGAGGCGAGGGCGACACTCCCCTCCACGACCCCGAAGCCCAGGAACCCGACGGAGGCGAGAGCCGGAATCCATGGGGAAATCAGTCCAGCGCCATTCCGCGGCGATGGCCGGGTGAGGGCGTCCACCCGGTCGTGCAGGTGGAGGAGGCCGGCTCCCGGGAACTCCGCGTCCAGCCTGCTCGCCTCGATCTGCAGGCTCCGACTCCTCCCTGCCGCCACGCGCCGGACGTCCCACGCGGCCACGCCCAACGCCAGACCGCTCCCGCCGGCCACGAGCGCGGCGAGGGAGAGCGCGCCCGAGGGGAGGAGGAATGCCGCCGTGGCGGTCCCGGCCAGAAGCGTGAGGAACCGGACCGCGGGGCCCAGAAGTTCCCGGAACGACCCCCGCGCCATCTCGATGACGCCCGCTCCCACCAGCGTCAGGCACACGAGGAGTACCGGAAAGAAGGCCTCCGTCACCGACGCTCCTTCCCCCGGATGAGGTAGCTCAGCATCAGGAACGCCCCCCCGAATCCCATGAAGAGGAGGATGCGCCAGATGACGTCCACCTCCGGAGCCTCGGTGAGGCGGGAGACCTCCAGGCCAGTGCCCAGTACATCACCGATACCGCCACGGATCGTTCGAGTGCAGCGACTCGATGCTCGAGTGATTCGTTGTCCCGCGCTTCCGCCATGCCCACCTCTCACTGTGTCGATGAGGGTGTGGAGCGACGGCGCCTGACACGTCCCGGTCCGTCTCCACGTAGGGGCTCTCGAAGCCGATGAGTTCTCCGAGCGCGCTCCGGTCCTTAGAGTAGGGGAGTCGCCCGACCGGCGCATCTATTCGACAACGAGGAATTCCATGCGCAATTTCGCAACACGACTGGTGATCACGGCGCTCGCGGTGGCCGCCGCGGCCTTCCTCCTTCCCGGAATCCGCCTCACCGGAGGAGTGGGTAGCGCCCTGTTCGTGGCCCTCGTCTTCGGAATCGTGAACGCCCTCATCCGCCCCGTGGCGATGCTGTTCTCCATCCCTCTGCTGATCCTCACCCTCGGGCTGTTCACGTTCGTGGTGAACGGCCTGATGCTCCTTCTCACCGCCAAGCTCACCTCGCACCTGGTGGTGGCGGGGCTGTGGTCCGCGATCTGGGGGAGCATCGTGATCTCACTCGTGTCCCTGGCGTTGAACCGGATCGTCAAGGAGCCCGACACCGGGATACACAGACACCGGTGAGCCCTCCGCCACCAGGGCGGAGTGGGGGACGGACCGCAACGGGACGGCGAGTTCGGGCCCGTAGACCTTCTCGAGGTCGCACGCGAAGTACGGATCGCCCGCGGACCACACCCTCCACGGTGGATGGTCCACCCGGTACTCCCGGGTGGACCCATCGGGGAGGGCGGTATACCCCCAGTAGTGCTCGGTGATGAACTCCTCCACGGAACCGTCGGCGAGGGGGAGCGGCGGCCCGGAGATGGACGCGCCGACACGCTGCCATCTCCCGTCGACCCGCCACGAGTAGGCCACGGATCCACTCTCGCTCCCCACCCCGGGCGCGACGACGTGGTAGCGCATGGGCCGGGTCACGTACGGCTCGTGGTAGAGTCCCCGGGCCACAGCGGCCACCAGTCGTTTCGGGACGATCTCACGGATGAAGACGACTCCGCGCCGCCACTCCCCGGCCACCCTCCGGCGAACGTAGAAGCGGAGATTCACCTCCTCGAAATGCCGGTGGAAGGGGACCGGGATTCCCCGGATCGCCACGTTCCGGAAGAGGAAGCCGACCACGCTGACGAACGCGCTCCCATCCCATCGGTCCAACTCGGTACCCGCCGGAACTCGCTCCCGCAGGAGTTCGTCGTCGACCCGGTAGTTGAGGATGACCAGGGAACGCCACTCGGCGGTGAGGAACGGCCTCACGGCGCGAGGCGGTGATTCGGGAGGCCGCAGGCCCGCGACACACCGAGGCGGTGCCGGGCGAAGGCCCGGTACCCGCCATCGAACAGACGGCGGAGCCCCGGCAGGGACGCGAAGAAGGCGACGGGCCGGGCCCACCAGATCCGCCGCATGACGTGCCGATATACGTCGGCGCCGTCCAGACGGGTCCCGTCGGCCAGGAGGAGCCGGATGTCCTTCAACAACTCGGCGTCGTCCATCCGGACACGCTCCCGGACCCAGGGCGTCTGGAGGGAGGCGATGCGGAAGCTCCGGCGCGCCAGCGTTCGCTCCCACCGGGGTACCCACCACGAACAGAACCCGCACCCGCCGTCGTACAGAACCCATCCAGCGATGGACTCCACGTCGGCCACCGTGCTCGCCGTCGAGGGATCAGCCACGGTTCACCTCCTGTCCGAGTTCAGCCCGTGGGTTGGTATACCACCACCGGAAAGGAACGTTCGATCACCGAGTCGGCGGGCAGCGCCAGGCCCCGGAATACCACCGTCGCATCCCCCGGGGCATCGAACCGGACCGACGTCACGTGGACGAAGAAACGGAGCATGTCGGGACACGGCCAGTCCTTCTCGACGGTCTCGATGTCCCATGGGGTCACCCTGGCCTGGAGCCCCTGGATCGCGACCTCGGTGTCCCCTTGCCGGACGCACCCGCCGCCGTACGTTGTCACCGCCACCTGGAACGCCACCGAGGCGACGGCCGAGTCGGGAACGTCGACCTTCACGGAGTCCGCATGGAATTCGATGACCCCGAGGACTCTTTCCTCGGCGGGACCGAAGACGTTCCGGCACCCGGTGAGGGAGGACATGGAGAGAAAGAGGAAGAAGAATGCCGAGCGCATGATGACTCCCCGAGCCGTGGATGGATGTCTCCGTCAGAACGAACGAGCCCCGCGGAATCGGACGGGATCGGGGGACGATGCATCACGCCGCCGCCCCGGCACGCGCCGCGGTCTCCGTGCCTGAGTCGCGCACGCTGACTTCCTCGGCGCTGGCCCTCTCGTGTCTCACGGCCACCCTGTGCGGGTGCGCCGCGGGCCAGGAAATGGGCCGCGGGGTCCGAACGGCCGATTCCCTCGTGGCGGAGTGGGTGGAGGGTGGGCGCATCCCCGGAGCCGTCCTCCTGGTGTCCCGGGGGGACGAAGTGGTCCTCGCACGCGCGTACGGATGGAGGCGTGTCTTCGACTTCTCCAGCGGCCAGTATCGCGCCCACGCCGACGCCCCGCTTCCCGAGACACCCGTCGAGATACTCGCCGATCCCTACCCCATGACCCGGGACGCCGTCTTCGACCTCGCGTCGGTGACCAAGGTGATGGCGACGACCTA
This sequence comes from Gemmatimonadota bacterium, assembly GCA_029879725.1. Classification (GTDB taxonomy): domain Bacteria; phylum Gemmatimonadota; class Gemmatimonadetes; order Longimicrobiales; family Gaopeijiaceae; genus JAOUPR01. The sequence goes on from JAOUPR010000032.1 coordinate 26,878, forward strand.
CGCCGTGATGCTCCTGGTGGACCGCCACGAGATCGACCTGGATGCTCCGGTGCGGACCTATCTCCCCGATTTTCGCGGCGGGGGCAAGGAGTCGGTCACCATCCGACACCTCCTGACCCACCGCGCGGGGTTCTCCCAGTGGAAACCGATCTACTACCACGCGGAAGACGCCGACGAAGCCTACGCGTACGTCCGCGACCTTCCGCTGGAGTGGCCCGTGGGTGAATCGCGCCACTACTCGGACCTCGGGTTCATCCTTCTCGGCTCGGTGGTCGAGCGCGTGACCGGGACGGATCTGAACACCTACCTCGCAGACGAGCTCTACCGTCCCCTGGGCCTGCGGTCCACGGGATTCCGCCCCACGGCCTCGCTTCGCGACACGACGCCGACGCACTTCGCGGCCACGTCGCACGGGAACCCGTACGAGTACCGTATGGTGCACGACACGGCCTTCGGGTACCGCATCCCGGAAGATCCCACGGCGTGGAACGGGTGGAGACGCCACACCTTGGAGGGAGAGGTGAACGACGGGAACGCCTTCCACGCCCTCGGAGGGGTGGCGGGGCACGCGGGGCTCTTCTCGTCCGCCGACGACCTCCACATCCTCGTCCGGCTCCTTCTCGACGGCGGCGTGTACGGGGGGCGTCGATACCTGACCGCCGGCACCGTGGAGACGTTCCTCGAGTCCACCGGGGATGAGCAGGCGTTGGGGTGGCTGACGCCGGCGTACGCGCCGGCGGGATCCTTCGCCCACACCGGGTTCACCGGTACGTTCGTGCTGGGGGCCCGGAGTGGAGATCTCGCCGTCGTGCTCCTCACGAACCGGCAGCACGCCGGGCTGGACGCCGATGGGTACTACCCCGACGTGGGCCCCCTCCAACGCGCCGTGGCGCGGGCGCTCCTTACCTGCCTACCTCCAGGCGATACACCAGATCGTCGGGGAGTCCCGCCTTGTTGACCGCGGCGATGGTCAGGTGGATCGGATAGGAAACCCGATGGAAGGTCACCACTCCCGAGTCCCAATCGTAGATGGCGAACGACGCCCGGGGATCGCCGTCCCGGGGCAGCCCCACGGAGCCCGGATTGACCAGGACGACCTGATCGGGCTCCATGAGCTTCATGGGACTGGGGGTGAGCTTCTCACACTCCCCTTCCCTACGCTTCCGGTGGATGAACGGGACATGGGTGTGGCCGTACCAGCAGAGTGACAGACCCTGGCCTTCGAGGTGCTCCAGGTTCACTTTGTACGTCAACTCGTACACGTATCCGTAGAATCGCTGGGGATCGACCGGAGCGCCGTGAACGGCGATCACCGGGTCGACGCGGTACTCCAGGGGAAGCCCTCCCAACCACTCCCGATGCGCCGCGTCGAGCTCGGCGTGCGACCATTCGGCGCACGCCACCGCGATCCGGTTCGCGCCATCCTCCATCTCACCCGTGGCGATGGCGTGATCATGGTTCCCCTTGATGGCGACCAGTCCCGGCAACGCCGTGATCCGGTCGATGACCTCTCGGGGATGGGGGCCATATCCCACCGCATCTCCCAGGAAGAGGTAGTCGTCCACCTTGAGGTCACTCGCGGCCTTCAGGACCGCCTCCAACGCCGGAAGGTTCGCGTGCGCATCCGAGAACACCATGGTCGTACGCGGACCGATCCGGGCGACCTTCCCGGCCTCGGCCTCCCGCCTCCGTTTCCGTTCCACCGGATCGAGGAGCGGATGGCCCTGCGAAAACCCCTCGAGAAGAGCGGTCCGGCGCCCCCGGAACTCTTCGACCTGGGGGTATCCACGGATCCCGTCCATGAATTTCATGAAGTCGTCCACGCCGGAACAGAACCGATTCAGCACCTGTTGAAGCTGTCCACCCCAGACGCTCCACTCGTCCTCCGACGCCTGCGGTTCCTCGGGAATCCGGGCCACCACGGCTTCGCCGAAATCCACCAACCCGTGGGGCTGATAGTACTCGTCGTCCAGATAGTAGAGGCGGGAAGAACCCTTCTCCTCGAAGCCGAAGTTGGATGGATTCAGATCGAGGTGGATCCCGAACTTTCCGGTGGTCTCCAAGCCCATTTCGATCATGCGTGTCCACCGCGTGATCTTTTCCGACCATTCGGTGACGTCCCGGAGCGTACGCAAACGCGGACACGCGCTGGCCGGCAACCATCCGTCGGCCACCCTCATGAGAAACCACACCTTCTTGGGGTGCCAGAGGTCGGTCTTTCCTGCCATCTCGACCAGACTCTCGCTCCGGGCGCGCAACTGTCCGGGGTCGGGCGCGACGTGCGCGAGATCGGTCTTGATGACCCAGTTCGAACTTTCGAGGAGGCGGGTGGTGTGTTTCGCCGACCCGTCCACGCCCCCCACCACGCCCACCCTATCCGGCCACTCCTCCGCCTTGGGGTCGGCCATGAGGGCGAAGAGGCCGGACTCCAAACCGTCTGCGGCGCCTCCGACGATCAGGATGTCGGAAGGCGCCGCAGGCCTGGGAAACCACATGGACCAGGGGGGCAAACAGCTACATCGCGGCCTGGAAATCCGAGATGGAGTTCCGCACCGCGGCCCAGCCGGACCCCTGATTGGACGTGGTCTTGGTCACGAGCACCACGACCGCGTCCTTGTCCTTCATGACCTTCATGAAGTGGAATACGTGGTCGGACGACATGAAGACTTCGTTCGTGGTGTTGATCACTTCCTGGCCACGCTGCTTCGAAAGGAGCTGCTCCACCCGGCGGATGGTCTTTCCACGAAGCATGTCGACGGCCGCCGCGGCCACCGCGTCGAGGTAGGCCTGCGTGAAGTGGGGGACGATGTGGTGAACACCCAGGAACATCCCGGTGTTCAGATCCACGACGCCACAGGCGAGGGAGTCGGACACGTCCTCGACGGTCGCCCGACAGACATCGTTTACATTGGCCATACTGTACCTCGCGATCAGGGGTGGAGGGTAGAGAACGAAACGCTTCTACATATAAGTCTCTAACATACACCCCATGGGACGAAAACGAAAAGGTGTCGATACCGGAGCCTTCCCGGAACCCGGTGCGGCACGCCGCTTGCACACGTTCATGGTTATCCTTCTCGTGGAATCGGGGATCCGCAGCGCACCGACGTGGCCCGGGCCCCGGGGAGCGTAACGCCTGCCGTCTGTCGGGCGGTGGGAAACCTTTGGTATTTTCTGGATTCGAGGCAGGAATGCCCTACGTAGACAAAGAAAGTGGGCAGATCGTGGTGCGCATCGTCTATGACGGGGCGCCGGAGGCAGGAAAGACCACGAATCTGCAACAATTGTGCAAGTCGATGCGGATGCACCAACGTGGGGAGTTGGACAGTCCGGCATCCGAAGGCCGACGCACCGAGTTCTTCGATTGGGTCGATTTTTCCGGGGGCGCCGTGGATGGGAGTCCGGTACGGTGCCAACTGGTGAGCGTCCCTGGACAGACCAGCCTCCTTCGCCGGCGGAAATACCTCCTCGAAACGGCGGACGCCGTCGTTTTCGTCGCCGACTCGACGCAGGACGCGATGGAGGACAACCGCCGCGCCATCCAGGTACTCCGTGAGGCCACGGCATCCATGGCCGGATCCGCGCCGGTGGGGATCATCCTCCAGGCGAACAAGCAGGACCGGGATGACGCGGTACGTCCGGACGAACTCGCGGAAGCGCTGGTCATCCGGGACATCCCCATCATTCCGGCGTCCGCCGCCACCGGGTCGGGTGTGACGCAGACCTTCCTCATGGGCGTGCGGCTCGCGACGGATCGCGTCAGGCAGTTGCTCCTGGACGATGCCCTCGGGGAGATGCCGGTGAGCCCCGATTCGGCGGAGGGGCTGTATCGTGCCATGGTCGAATGGGAGGCGGCGGCGGCGAAGGACGCCTCACTGGAGGACTACTACGAGCCGGTCCCTGAACCGGTGGCCCCGAAGGTCGAGTCTCGCGACGCCGGGACCGTGACGGTGGTCACCCATGAGTCGGACCAGCGACTGATCCCCTGGGCACCCGATATCCTGGCGGGGCACCTCTGGCCGCCCGTGACCGGACGCGCCGTCCTCGCGGCGGTGAACGGGTCCGAGACGACCCAGGTCCGGGAGACCCAGCCGTGGGCTCCCGCGGGGGCGACGGAGATCCGTTCGAACCGCGGATGGATCGTCCACACCTCGGACGACTGGGTCCATGGCGACGAATCCGCAGGTCGTGACGGACTCATCGGCATGGTACGGGGCTGGGTGGGCACGCGCGAGTTGATCCCCGAAGGTCGCTCACTCTTCCTGGCGAAGGAGGAGGGCCGGTGGCGGATCTGGATGATCTCGCCTCACGTCGAGACGCTTCACGATTCGCTCGACTCGGCGCTGACGGGGGACGACACCGGGGGCCTCGGCAACGCACTGGTGAACATGGCGCGGGTGGTGGACCTGACCCGGGGCGATTCGCCGGAGGCCGTCCTCCTTCGGGACCAGGCGCTGACCTCCATCACCGTGACCGACTCGGGGAAGATCTGGTGCATGGACCCCCTGCGGATGTCCGCGGACTCCAACGGGACGCACGACGTCGTGTCCCAGGTGCGCACCCTGGTACTGAGCCGTCACCAGGCGGATCCGGACGGAGTGGCGAAGAGACTCCGGACGGCGTTGATCGCGGCCAAGACGAAACTGGCCGGCGGACGCACGCCTCCATCCATCTTCGACGAGATCTTCGCCTGAGGGAAACGGACGTCCTCCGGCGTCTTCCGGCCTACCGGATGATGGGAAGACGGATCCGGGAAGGATGACGAGGTGAGTGGTGGATCCGATTGTGGGCCACCACTCCCTCGGTCTCGTCCCAGTTCCGGCCGCCGGTGTTCAGGTTGCGGGTGAAGCGCGGGAAATTGCTGCTCGACACCTCGATCCGGATCCGATGTCCCGCTGCGAAGAGGTTGCTCGTGGACATGGGGCCGAGCACGACCTCGTACACTTCGCCCGCCTCCATGAACACCGCCCGGTCGTACCCCTCGCGGTACCGTGCACGCTGGATGGTCTCGTCGAGGTTGTAGGCGCGGCCATCGGGATAGACGTCCACGAGCTTGACCGTGAAGTCCGTGTCCCGGACATCGCTGGACACGAAGAGGGTGACCTCGATGCTTCCCGTGACCTCCACCCCTTCGTCCAGGGGCTCCGAGGTGTAGACCAGGATATCGGGGCGGTCCTCCATCTCCTGCTGGTCCAGCGCCCCGCCTCGCACTGCGTTCCCCGTGCAGCACACGTTTCCCCCATGGGACGGAACCGGGTCGAAGGGGTCGTAGGTGAACGCGTCCCACCCATCCATCGTGGGCTCCCGGGTGGAGAGGACACCGTCACCGTGGCGTGTGTTCGCGTGTCCCCCACTTCCCAGATAGTACGTGACCATCTCCGCGTTCCTGGGAGGCCACGAATCAGCGGCTTGCCAGCGATTCGAACCCATGGTGAAATAGCGCACCCGGGGAAGCGTGTCCGTGAGGCCGTTGTCCTCCCCCTTCAGCCACTGGTCGAACCACCCGTACACCAGCGCGTCGTAGTCGAGACGTGCATCTCCGACGCTCCGTTCCCCCACCACGGTCTCTTCGGTGGCGCGCTTGTAGGCGCAGTGGAGCGTGGGAGCGATCACGGCGTACTGATTCTCGCGCACCTCGGCGTCCGGGGCGTTCTCCCTGACATGATTGAAGAGGGCGAGGTTCGGTCCCGTGGAAACGTCGTACCACGACATGAACCAGAGCGCCGGTTTGTCGAAGGGCATGTCGTCATGGTAGAGCCCGCCCTGGTACCAGGCAGGATCGTCGGGCGTGCGCTTGATCATCTCCTCGAAGATGCCCTCCGGCCCCTGTACGTTCCGCATGATGTCCACCAGGGGGAGATGGGCCAGCCCTTCCGACCAGTCCACACTCGGCATCTCCGGCGCCAGATCGAAGTACCGGGACAGACGGACGCGGTCCTCCTGCGAGAGGTCGGGGGGGAACATGGGGCGTTGGTTGTTCTGGTTCCCGTACAGCCAGGCGAAGAAGAGCATCTGCTCCGCCCCGCCACGGTACCAGTTCCCCTGCTCGTACCACTTCCCGATCCGCCCCACTCCCGCTCCGAACCCCTGGGCGACGAGGGCGCCGTGGGCCGGGTGATCGAGCGAGGCCACCGCCATCTGCCACTCCGCGGTGGACGAGCAGCCCAGCGTTCCGACCCTACCGTTGGACCACGGTTGAGCCGCCATCCAATCGAAGGCGTCGTACCCATCGGTGGTGGGGGGGGCCAGGATGTCCCACTCGCCCTCGGAGAAGAACCGGCCCCGCTCGTTCATGACCACGTATGCGTATCCCCGGCTCACCGCCTCCCATGCCGCGGCGTAGGTCCGCTGACTCTCCTCTCCGTCCCTCCACGAATTGAAGTTGTACGGAGTGCGGGAAAACACGATGGGCACCGGACGATCGGTGGCGGGGCGGTACACGTCGGCCGACATCCGGACCCCATCGCGCATGGGTACCCACACCTTCTGGTCGATGATCGCGTTCGCTTCCAGCAGAGCCCGGAAATCCTCCTGAGCGGTAACCGGACGAGTTGCCGCGGAGAGGGCGGCCAGCACGAGGAGCAGTGAGTGGACCGAGCGCTTCATCCGGCCTCCCGGGTCGGTGATGTGACGAATGCGCCATGGGAGGGGACGGCGGCGGCGTTTCGAGTCACGGGGTGGAGACGCCCGGACCCGCCCGCAGCATCATGCTACATCGGCGTGGAGGTCCCGTCCAGCAACCGATGGGGAACTACCCGGTGCGCAGCATCACCAGGAGGAACTTGAGCGCCTCCCGCGCCACCAGCGCATGAGGTACGGCGGCAGGAAGGTGAAGTGCCTCTCCCATCCGGACGTGATGGGCGTCGCCCGCGATGGTCACTTCCACCGAACCCTGTAGGACGTGGACCACTGCGTCGTGGGGAGTCTCGTGCTCACTCAACCCCTCCCCGGCGTCGAAGGCGAACAGCGTCAACGATCCACCCGGGTTCTTCACGAGGGTCCGGCTCACCACCGATCCCTCCTGGACGTCCATCAACCCGGCGACGTCGGCCGGGGTGGCGAGGGGCGTATTCCGATCGGTCATGGATGTACCAGGCTGCGGTTGATTCGACCACCTTCGGGTATCAGAACCTATCGGATCCCCTCCCAACCGTCTTCCCCCGCACTGGTGTGGTGTAGCCGAAGTCTCCTGCAATTCGGGTGCGACCGCATCCCGCACCTCGGCGTTGCTTCTCCTCGCAATAGCCCTGCTATTCCTCGTCGTCGCCCCTTGATCTGCGGACGCGGACACTCCCTCGGTCGCTACCAGACTTCGACTACACCACCCTAGACGGCTCCGCGGATATAGTCCTTGAGTTGGAGGTTCTCCTCCTCTGCCTTCACCAGACAGGACTTCATCAGGTCGCCGATGGACACGATCCCCACGAGGCGGCCGTCTTCGAGAACCGGGAGATGCCGGATGCGCCGCTCCGTCATCACCTCCATGACCTGATGGAGTTCCGACTCAGGGGTGGCCGTGACCATGTCGCGGGTCATGAGCGCGTTGACCCGGATGGCGTGCAATTCCAATGGGTTCCGGGAGGTGACGCGCAGGACGTCGCGCTCGGTGAGGATCCCCACCGGGCGACCCTCGTGCACCACCACGACTCCGCCGATGTTGTGCTCCACCAGCACCTGGACGGCATCGAGGATCGTCTTCTCTTCGGTGATGGTGACGACCTCACGGCCCTTGCGGTGAAGGATCTCCTCGATCTTCATGGCGGCCTCCGTGACTGCGGGGGGGGGACTCGTGATTCGAGGATACACCCGCTGGGGGCGGGCCACCAGAACTTTCGTGCCGCGGGGTCCGGCGGCCCGATTGCGCACCGCGCGGTCCCCCACGATCATGTCGCTGGCCGCTCGGCGTCCCGAACATCCGAGGAGAATCGATGCACGTCACCATCCGTACCATGCTGTCCATTCTGGCCTTGGCCACCGTCCTTCCCGCCGGGGCCGGGGCCCAGACCTGTGAGTGGGATGCCGCGCGCATGCTGGCCCGGGTATTTCGCCTGTCCAACGCCATGATGGCGAGTGAAGCGGGGGAACTCGTCCTTCAGGACCCGGCCCCGGCCATGGTCCGGTACGTGGAGGAGCATGCGAAGTCACTGGATGGGGAGGGTGTGGTCGTCACCTGCGGGATGGCGCTCGGACGTGCTCTCCGAGAACGGGGTCGGGCCGCCTTCGACGTGCACGCCCGTGAGCGCGCCACGAGCATGTGGCAGCCGGGGATGTCCACCGAAGTGCCCGGTGACGTGGCCAGCAGCATCAACAGCGCGGCGGTCGACCTCGCCCTGATGGGTGAGGAGCTCCAATGGTTGATGGGCGTGTTGCCCCAGGCGGCCAGGGGAAATTGGCAACCCTACCTCGCCACGGGAACGTACTCCCGCCGGCAGACACGCCAGATCATGGCCACGATGGCGGCGCTCATGGCCGTGGACCCGGAGATGGCCTCCGTCATGGCGGGAGCCCCGGAGGAGATCGCCCGCTATTCTCCCCTCCTCGAAGAACAGATCGTCATGCTGGCCGTGGGGATCGTGGGATGAGGACGCCCACCCGCCCCGCCCTGGTCGCCCTCACGGTGGCGCTGTCGCCGGTCGTTGCCGATTTGCACCTGGCGGCCCAGACCCCGGACGAGCACGCGGCGGTACTCGCCGTGGCAGAGGAAGCCCTGGAGGCCGTCACCCGCGAAGACTGGGCATCCTTCGCGGCCCTTCTCCTACCCGAGGGGATGACCTTCAGCGCCCGCGCGGACGAGAACGGCCCGCGGTACTCCGCTCGGACCCGAGAGTACTACCGCGAACTGATCGACCCCGAGGACATCGTCGAGCGGGGCTTCGACGCCCGGGTGTTGGTATCCGGTCCCGTGGCCCTGGTCTGGATGCCGTACGATCTCTACGTCGAGGGCGCGTGGTCCCACTGCGGGGTGGACACGTTCACCATGATTCTCACGGGAGACGGATGGCGGATCGCGGGGATGGCCTGGACCGTGGAGCAGCCACCCGCCTGCACGGCGCATCCGGACGGTCCGCCGGGAGGGTGACGGCGGGGCTACCGGCAGTCGCGTACCCCGGCATCTCGGAGTACGGGTGACCCTCGATCCCACGCGGCGCCCTTCCGTCGCTACCAGATCCGATTGATACGCGTGGCCAGGTCCCAACGGCACCGGACTCGCCCCGACCCCTACCGCACAGGAATCGGCACGTTGCACAGTTCGATGCGATCCACCGAATGGACGAAGAAGTCCTCCGAGCGATGCCGCCGGGACTCGATGACCTCCCGGAAGAGCGGTGTGTCCGTGCGCAGGACCCGCAGATCCTCCCTCTCGTTCGGCAGTACGTCCGTGCCCACCCGGATGGACCGGATGGGCACGCGATCCCGTGGATCCTCGTAGAAGCCCAGGTTGCCACTCCCCCTGGGGAGGATCGAGAGCACCTCCATCCCGGACACGACGCGCCCCACCATGGTAAGGTTCCGGTCCAGGTGCCGGGGCGAGTGCCCGATCACCACGTAGAGGGCGGAGCCGTTCCCGGACCCGGGGTCGTTCCCCCGGGCGACTCCGACCACGCCGTAACAGTGGGCCAGCCAGGTGGTTCCGGTCGCGGGGTCACGCCCCACAGGGAAGCCCAGAGTGAAACCGGCTTCCGGAGCGTACACGTCTCCGTCGGGAACCGGGGTGAACGGAAGTGCGCCGGAGGCCACCTCGAACTCCGCCGGAAGGGCTCCGACCCCTTGCCCCGGGGTCGGCCCACCCATGCTGTCCACGACCGCCGACCACTGTACCACGTAGTTGTCCTGGGAGCGGCCGATCGCCCCGCCGTCGAAGCGCAGCGCCCGAACCAGCTGGCGGATGTTCTGGACGTGTCTCGGAGCGAAGTCCGGCGCCAGCTCGATCACCACCCGCCCGCCGGGAAGCTCGAGGTAGAGCGTGTTCTCCGGGTCGACGGTCCTCCAATCCGTGTCCGCCGCCGTGCCGAGAATCTCGGCGAACGGCCGAGGTCGGGCGTCCTGCGCGAGCAGAGGAGACGTGAGAGCCACGATCGGACAGGCGAGGTAGAGCACGGAACGGGCACGGTGTCGGCGCATGATGACTCGGGAAGGTGAGGGGAGGCGGGCGTGCAGGAACGTAGTCTACGGGACCGATCTCACCGGCGACACTCCGGCTCGGTGAAGTGAATGGCAGTGGCGGTATATCCGGAACCGTGGCTCTCGGTCTTGTGAAGCTCCTGGAGTCCCACCATGGCGGGTCCACCCCCCCTTCCGGCGAACGAAAAAAAGGCCCGGCCACCCTCGCGGGTGGCCGGGCCGGGCACGGTCACCGGACCGCTTAGTACATCCCGCCCATACCGCCGCCCGGCATGGCCGGCGCGGCTTCGGCCTGGGGCTTCTCCACCACCACCGCCTCGGTGGTGAGAAGGAGACCCGCGATGGACGCGGCGTTCTGCAATGCGGTCCGCACCACCTTGGTGGGATCGATCACTCCAGCCTCGACCATGTCCATGTACTCGTCGGTCTGCGCATTGTATCCGAAGGATGCCTTCTTCGACGCGCGGACCTTCTCCACCACGATGCTTCCCTCGACACCGGCGTTGATGGCGATCTGCCGGATGGGGTGCTCCAGGGCACGGCGCAGGATCTGGACGCCGATCTGCTCGTCCTCACGATCGAGGGTGAGCTTGTCCAGCGCCGACTGCGCCCGCAGGAGCGCCACGCCGCCGCCGGGGACGATCCCCTCTTCCACGGCCGCGCGGGTCGCGTGGAGGGCGTCTTCCACCAGCGCCTTCTTCTCCTTCATCTCGGTCTCGGTAGCGGCACCGACGTTGATCACCGCCACACCACCGGAGAGCTTGGCCAGACGCTCCTGGAGCTTCTCCCGGTCGTAGTCCGAGGTGGACTTGTCGATGGAGACACGGATCTCATCGATGCGGCCCTTGATCTTGTCGCTCTCGCCGGCTCCATCGAT